>DASVNH010000286.1:0-43394 GCA_036383955.1 Planctomycetota bacterium
AACCGGAACCGAAGCCGGAGCCGAAGCCGGAGCCGAAGCCCGAGCCCCCGGTCGAAACCCCCGCGATGAAGGCGACCAAGCTCATCGCCGAGGCCGACGAGAGCTACAAGGTCGGCGCGGCCCTCTACGTCCAGATCGTGAAGGAGATGAAGACGCCGCCGACGACGAACGACGGCCTCCAGGCTCTCCTCGACAAGAAGGCCTCCGCCCAGGCGGAGCTGACCAAGGCGCGCGAAGCCTACACGGCCGCGCGGGAGCACGCGCGCGACCAGGCCTACGTCGCGGGCAAGCTGACGAACATCGATTCCGCGATGAGCCGCTTGAAAGTCAAGGAAGACGAGATAAGATCCCTAATGAAGTAAGCCCCGCCCCGGCGGCGGGACTCTGGAGAGCAGGATGAGAGGGGGACGTACCGCGGCCGCGGCGCTCTGCCTCTCCCTCCTCGCCTGCGCGTCCCCGCCCCCCGCGCTCCCTCCCGCCCCGCCCGCTCCGGCCGTCGAAAAAACCGCCCCCAAGCCCGCCCCCGGCGTGCCGCCCGAGTCCCTCTACCGCTTCACCCCGTCGCCCGCCGAGCAGGACTTCACGCCCGGCGGCGGCATCAAGGGCGTGGCCCGGACGTCCGCCGAAGCCCCGAAGCCGGATCCGACGTTCCAGGAGGTCCTGCGGCTCCAGCGGGACGTCGTCGCGCGCCCGTCGGCCGTCGACGACGACCGCCTGCGCCTCGCGCTGCTGCTGGCGTCGGCGGGGGAGCTGGAGGAGGCCGAGAAGGTCGCCGCCGCCATGAAGGGCCCGGGCGGCAAGCTGGGACCGTACCTGGACCTGTTCCTGCGGCGGCAGCTGGGCGACCACCGCGAGGCGGCGAAGGCGCTGGCGCTCCTGAACGAGGAGGAGCGGAAGGCGACCGGCTTCGTGATCGAGCGGGCCGAGCTCTGCGCGCGCGTGCGGCGCTTCCGCGACTACACGGCGGCGGACAGCGACCGGGTCGCGCCGGGAGGCCTGGCGCTCCTCTACGTCGAGCCGCGGAACTTCGCGGCGCGCCGGGAAGGCGAGCGGCACGCCCTGCACTTGAAATACGAGTGGAAGCTGTTCGACGACCGCTCGGTCGAGGTGCCGGTGACCGCCTGGGAGGCGGCGGACGAGGGCCAGAAGGAGGACCGCCTCACGACGCTGGGCCCCATCCGGGAGTTCTACCAGAGCTTCAAGCTGCCGCTGCCGGCGAACCTCGCGGCCGGGCCGTACCGGATCAAGGTGACCGTGACCGACGCCGTGGCCGGGAAAAGCGACCGCGTCTACGTCCCGATCACCGTCGGCACGGTGGAACGCTGAGCGCGCCATGGCGAAGGCCTGCGCGAACCACCCCGAGCGCCCGGGGACGGCGGAATGCCGCCAGTGCCGCAAGCCGGTCTGCGCCGCGTGCGTCGTGGTGACCGCCCAGGGCAGCTGGTGCTCGGCGGAGTGCGGGGTCGTCCACCGCGCGCTCCAGACGAAGCCGAAGGAAGACCCGCTGATGCGCCGCGCCGGCTGGGCGGGCAAGCTCATCGCGATCTTTTCGCTGCTGCTCCTCGTCCTGCTCGGCGTGCACGCGGCGGCCGCGCGCGGCGTGAAGCCGGCGAAGGCGATCGACATCCTGGGCCAGCTCTTCGAAGGACTGGACATGCTCAAGAAGAAGGGAACTCCACGATGAGACGGACGGCGTGGGCCGCGGCGCTCCTTCTCGCGGCGAGCTGCGAGCCGGCCCGCGGGGTGCGCAACGAGTCGCTCCTCGCGACGGCCGACGACTTCTTCCTGCGCGAGCGCTACGCCGAGGCGGCCGGCCACTACGAGGCGTTCCTCTCGGAGAACTCCGACACCCCGCGCCGCGCCGAGCTCCTGACGCGCGTGGGAAAGTGCCATCTCGGCGCGGGCGCCGTCGACCGCGCCGTCGCCTCGCTCGACCGCGCCCTCGCGGCGCAGCCCCCCGCCGTCGTCAAGGTCGACGCCACCTTCCGCCTGGGAGTCGCGCGGCGGATGCTCGGCGACGTCCCCAAAGCTCTTGAGGCGTTCCGCGCGACGGCCGCCGCGCCGATCGGGGACCGCGACGGCGCGGGCATCACCTCCGACGAGCTGGCCTACGAGACCGCGCAGGCGCAGTTCCGCGCGGGGGACTGGAACGCCGGACAGGCGGAGCTCGCCAAGGTCGGCGCGAGCGGCCCCTTCGGCGCGAAGGCGCGGGCCCGGCTCGGCTTGAAGGGCTTCATCGTGCAGATCGGGGCGTTCGCCGATGAAGGCCAGGCCCGCTCGGCCGCCGCGAAGGTCGCCGAGGCCTCGGTCCGCCTCGCTCCCGGCAGCCCTCCCCTCCACGTCGTCAGCGTCGGTCCCTACGCGCGCTACGAGAACGCCCTGGCCGAGGCCGAGCGCCTCAAGGCGTCGGGGTTTCGGGACGCGTTCGTCCTCCCCTGACGAGGACCAGGAACAGGACCAGGACCAGGGGGAATCCCGTTCGAGTCCCAGGGTCAATGAGGGGGGCCGCCCTTCCGTCGATCCCCCGGGGAAGCCGCGCGGGTCGCCCGTCCCTGGTCCGGGTCCTGGTCCCTGTTCCTCAACGGGGCATGGCGGCGTGGAGCGACGAGCGCCAGGCGGCGAGCTTCTCGCGCAAGGCCTTCGCCCGCTCGGGCTGCGCGGCCGCGAGATTCTTCGACTCGCCGAGGTCGTCCTTCAGGTTGTAGAGCTCGAGGCGGCCGTCCTCGAAGTACTCGAGGAGCTTCCAGTCGCCCGCGCGGATCGCCCCGACGGGCGTCGTGCGCCAGCGGCCCGCCGCCCCCTCCAGGTAGCCGGGCAGGTGCCAGTAAAGCGCGTCCCGCTCCGGCGCGGCCGCCGGGTCCCGCAGCAGCTTCGCCAGGCTCACGCCGTCGAGCGGCTGCGCGGGCGCCTTCGCCCCGGCCAGCTCCAGCAGCGTGGGGTACAGGTCCACGTGCGCGGCGGGGAAGGAGGACGTCGAGCCCTCCGGGATCGTCCCCGGCCAGGACGCCAGGAACGGCGCGCGGATCCCGCCCTCGTAGAGCTGGCCCTTGCCGCCGCGCAGCGGGGCGTTGTCGGTGACGTTCTTCGCCGCGTCCCCGTAGCCGCCGACGCCGCCGTTGTCGCTCGAGAAGATCAGCAGCGTCTTCTTCGAAAGGCCCAGGGCGTCGAGCGTCGCGACCACCCGCCCCACGCTCTCGTCCACGCTCGCGATCATGGCGGCGTAGACCGAGCCTTTGAAGCGCTCCACCAGCTCCTTCTTCGCCTGCTGCGGCGAATGCACGCCGAAGTGCGGCAGGTAGAGGAAGAAGGGCTGGTCCTTGCTCTTCGTGATGAACTCGACGGCCCGGTCCGTGAGCCAGTCGGCGAGGTAGACGTCCTTCGCGACGTCCGTCTTCGGCTGGGTGACGAAGTCGAAGTGCTTGCCCATGGTGGTGATCGCCTCGTCGAAGCCCCGACGTCCCGGGTGCCACTCGCCGGTCTGGCCGAGGTGCCACTTGCCGAACATCGCGGTCGCGTAGCCCGCCGATTTCAGCGCCTGGGCGATCGTCGTCCGGTCGAGGGGGAGCTTCGTCTCGTTCTCCGGGGGCGTCAGCTTGCGGTCCTCGGCGCGGCCGCGCGCCAGCGTGTCGACCGTGTAGATGCCGGTGCGCGGCGGATACTGTCCAGACATGAGGCAGGCGCGGGTCGGCGCGCAGTTCTGGCAGGTCCCCCAGCTCGTCAGGCGCAGGCCTTTCAGGCGGCTGAGGTTCGGCGCCACCTCGGGCGTCAGGTCGCTCCAGCCCAGGTCGTCGGCCAGGATGAAGACGATGTTGGGCTTGTCCGCGGCCTGGACCAGGGCCGCCAGCAGGAGAGCAATCATACCGATTCAACCCGAATTGATGAAAAAAGGAGCGGTCGAGACGTGCGTAATAGGTAGATGGTGAAGGATTGGATCCGGGAGTGGCTGGAGATGCTCGACGTCCGCCACCCGGGCTGGGCGGCGGGCTACGACCGGGAGGCCTTCGAGCTGGCGGCGGAGGACGTCTTCACCACGGCCCCGCCCGCCCTGAACGAGGAGGCCCTCGAGGCGCTGGGCGGCTTCCTCGAGGCGGAGGACGCCGACCTCGACCTGGGCGCGGACTGGCGCCGGCGCATGATCGAGTTCGAGTACATCTTCCGGGCCTCGCACGGCTCCAGCCGCGCGGACGCCTCGCTGCGGGTCACGCGCGCCGAGACCCTGCGGCGCCTCGTCGAGGCGGCCCGGGATCCCGCGGCGCGGCGCCTGGAAGGCATCGCGCGCGCCTTCGACGCGCGCGAGAAGCGGCGACGGATGTCGAGGCTCCCCGACGGCCTGGGCGACGCGCGGGAGCCGCGGCCGGAGTGGGCGGCGCAGGCGCGGGAGGCGGCGTGGAGGACGTCGCTCCGCGCGGCGCGGGACCTCTCGCCGGCGGCCTTGGGGGCGCTGCGGACGTTCCTCGGGGACGCGGAGGGGCGGCCGGCGTCGGAGGTCGCGCGCGAGGCGGGGATTTCGCCGGCGACGATGTCGCGGGCGTTGCGGCGGGTGGCGGAGCTCGCGATGGAGGAGCTGGAGGACTGTCCGGACGCCGCGCTGCGGCCGTTTCTGGCGTCGCTGATGGAGTTTCTCGGAGGTCCGGCATGATGGGTCTGAGTCCGGGCGAGATGATCATGATTCTCGCCGTCATCCTTCTGCTCTTCGGAGCGAACAAGATCCCGCAGCTCATGCGCGGGCTGGGCAGCGGCATCACCGAGTTCAAGAAGGGCATCGCGGAAGGCTCGAAGACGCCGGAATGAGCCGGAGCGAGGAGCTGCCCCGGATGTCGTTCGGGGCGCACCTCGAAGAGCTGCGGCGGCGGCTGTTCCGTTCCATTCTCGCGCTCCTCGTGACGACTTCCGCCGCTTTCGTCTTTCACAAGGAGCTGTTCTCGGTCGCGACGATCCCGCACTACCGGGCCCACGCGCTGTTCGATCCGCCGCCCGCGGACTGGACCTTTTTCACGGGCAGCTATACGGGTCCGGTGGGATCGCTGGTGAAGCTCTCGCTGCTGGCGGGCCTCTTTCTGGCCTCTCCGGTCATCGGCTGGCAAGTCTGGCGCTTCGTGGGGGCGGGGCTCTACGCGCGGGAACGGCGCTGGGCGCTGACGTTCGGCGTCTGCTCGTTCCTGCTCTTCCTGCTGGGCTGCGTCGCGGGCTTCTGCTTGCTGATTCCGTACTCGCTCTACGGGCTCGCGTCCATGCTGCCCCTCAAGGACGTGAAGATGGCCTTCGACGTCGCCGCTTACATCGACCTCGTGATGACGCTGACGGTGGCGCTGGGCGGGGTGTTCCAGCTGCCGCTGGTCATGGCGTTCCTGACGCGGATCGGGCTGGTGGAGCCGCGGGCGTGGGGGCGCTGGCGGAAGCACGGGATCGTGGCGAACGTCGTGCTCGCGGCGGTGCTCGCGCCGGGCGATCCGCTGAGCCTGGCGGCGTTCGCGGCACCGTTGCTGCTGCTCTACGAGATCGGGGCGCTGACCGCCCGCCTTTGCGCGCCGCCGTCACTTCCGCCTCCCGCCCCGGATCTTCTGGTTGTCTGACCATGGAGATGGAGCGGCGCGTGTCGGGCGGGACGACGCGCCAGAAGGTCTTCGACGGCGTCGCCGGGATCGCGCTTCCGCTCCTCTGCCTGCTCGCGGATCCGGGGGTCTTCGCGGGTTGGCCGTACCGCCCGGTGGTCTACAGCTTCATCGGGACCGAGATCGCCGTGCTGGCGGCCTGGCTGGCCCTGCAGAAGAGGCTGCGGGGCAGCGCGCTCTTCTTCGCCGGCCCGCTCGTGGCGGGCGGCGGCTTCGCCTTCGTCCTCGGCGTGGCCCTGCTGCCGGTCAGCGTCTTCGGCCTGCTGGTCCTGGTGGGCGTCCTCGGCTTCACCCCCTTCTTCACGGCCTTCGCGTTCGCGCGGAGCGGGCTGCGCGCGTTCCGGCGCGGGCGGGCCGGCCGCGGCCCGGGGGCCGTCGCGGCCATCACGCTCGCGGGCGTCCTCTTCGCTCTCGCGCCGTCGGTCGCCGTGCTCTACGCCGCCCTCGGCGGCACCTTCGGCGGCATGGCGGAAAGCGCCGGCGAATGGGCGTCGCCGGGCTTCCTCATCCCCCCCTAGCTGAAGTCCGGAAGCTTGCCGGGAGGATGTCCGGGCTCCCGGACGTACGGGTCGGGGGCGAGGAGCGCTCCGGCCATCGCCCCGGCGCCCGCGAGGACCGCCAGGAGGCTCTGCGGCAGGACGAGGAGAAGCACGGTCCAGTTGCCGGCGCTCCAGGCGCTCCACAGCATCGCGGCCAGCATGCCGACGCCGTAGGTCAGCGCGCCGGCGAGGGCGAGGCCGCGGATTCCGCCGGGGCGGGGCGCGACGGCCGGGGCGGCTTCGAGCTTCCGTTCCAGGGTGGCCAGGTGGCTCATGGTTCTCTCCCAAACAGGTCCCTTCGGGAGAGCAAGCCGCGTGCCGCGCGTCTTCGTGGGACGTCGACCCCCGCCGGCGCGGAATACTCCGGGACGTGATGGCAAAATGACCGCGTCCTCCATACAATCCACGGCGCGATGGCGACCCCCCTGATGGAGCAGTACAACCGGATCAAGGCGAAGCATCCGGGGGAGATCCTGCTGTTCCGGCTGGGCGACTTCTACGAGATGTTCGACGAGGACGCCAAGACCGCCTCCCGCGTGCTCGGCATCGTCCTCACCTCGCGCCAGAAGGGCGAAGGCCGCATTCCCATGTGCGGCATCCCCCACCACTCCTCCCAGTCCTACATCAACCGCCTCCTCAAGGCCGGCCTGCGCGTCGCCGTCTGCGAGCAGCTCCAGGACCCCGAGGAGGCCGAGGGGATCGTCGACCGCGACGTCGTCCGCGTCATCACCCCCGGCACCCTCGTCGAGGAGTCCATCCTCGAGGAGAAGCGGAACAACTACCTGGCGGCGGCGGTGGCCGACGGCCCCCGGACCGGCCTCGCCTGGGTCGACCTCTCGACCGGGGTCTTCAAGTGCGAAGACATCCCCGGCGAGCACCTGACCGACGAGCTCGTCCGGCTCTCGCCCAGCGAGACGCTGCTGCCGACGTCCGCCGGCGACGAGCTGGCCGAGCGGATCCGCCAGGCCGCCGGGGGGATCGTCACCGCGTATCACGACTGGACCTTCGACCGCGACAACGCGCGCCGCGGCCTGCTCGAACACTTCAAGATGAAGTCGCTCACCGGCTTCGGCGTCGAGGAGCTCGGCCCCGCGATCGCCGCCGCCGGCGCGATCCTCGCGTATCTCAAGGACACGCAGAAGGGCCCGCTCGCGCACCTCACCCGCCTCGAGCGCCACGTCGCCGAAGGGCGGATGTTCCTCGACCGCCAGACCCAGGCGTCGCTGGAGCTCACCGAGACGATGCGCGGCGGCGAGCGCAAGGGCACGCTGCTCTGGGTCCTCGACCGCTCCCGCACCCCGATGGGCGCGCGGCTCCTCCGCGACTGGGTGACCGCGCCGCTCGCGAAGACGGCCGACATCAAGGCGCGCCTGGGGGCCGTCGAGGAGCTCTTCGAGAGCGAGCGGCTGCGGACCGACGTCCAGGACCTGCTCAAGAACGTCTCGGACCTCGAGCGGGCGCTCGCCCGGGTCGGCGCGGGCCGCGCCAACGCGCGCGACCTCGTGGGGCTGCGGACGTCGCTCCAGCCCCTCCCGAAGCTGGCGGCCCTCAAGTTCAAGGCGCGGGCGCTCAAGGACCTGAAGATCGGCACGCACGAGAAGCTGGCCGCGCACCTGGGCACGGCGCTGGCCGACGACCCGCCCCACCAGATCACCGAAGGCGGGATCATCCGCAAGGGCTTCCACGAGGAGCTCGACAAGCTGCGGGCGATGGCCGTCGACGGCAAGGGCTGGATCGCCGCGTTCGAGACGCGGGAGGCGAAGCGCAGCGGGATCCCGTCGCTCAAGGTCAGCTACAACCGGGTCTTCGGCTACTACATCGAGATCACGAACGTCCACCAGGCGAAGGTGCCGGCCGACTACGTCCGCAAGCAGACGCTGAAGAACGCCGAGCGCTACATCACGCCCGAGCTCAAGGAATACGAGACGGCCGTGCTGAACGCGGAGGACCGCTCGAAGGAGATCGAGATCGAGGTCTTCCGCGAGGTGCGCGCGCGGGTGGGGGAGGACATCGCCGAGCTGCAGGACACGGCGCGGTCGCTGGCGGCGCTCGACGCCCTGAGCGCGCTCGCGCAGACCGCCCGCGAGCAGAACTACGCGAAGCCGGACGTCGACGAGTCCCTGGACATGGACCTGCGCGACGCCCGCCATCCCGTGCTCGAGGCGGTGATGGACGAGAAGGTGGTGCCGAACGACGTGATCGTGGGCGGGGCGGCGCCGATCCAGCTGATCACGGGGCCGAACATGGCGGGGAAGTCGACGTACATCCGGCAGGCGGCGCTGGCGGCGCTGATGGCGCAGATGGGCTCGTACGTGCCGGCGGCGAAGGCGCGGATCGGGGTCGTCGACCGGATCTTCACGCGGGTGGGGGCGGCGGACGAGCTGTCGCGGGGGCAGTCGACGTTCATGGTCGAGATGAGCGAGACGGCCAACATCCTGAACAACGCGACGAAGCGGAGCCTGATCATCCTGGACGAGATCGGGCGGGGGACGTCGACGTTCGACGGCGTCTCGATCGCCTGGGCGGTGACGGAGCACCTGCACGAGCGGCTGAAGGCGCGGACGCTGTTCGCGACGCACTATCACGAGCTGACGGAGCTGGGGAAGACGCTGGCGGGGGTGCGGAACCTGCGGGTGGCGGTGAAGGAGTGGGGGGAGGGGATCGTCTTCCTGCACCGCATCGAGGAGGGGGCGACGGACAAGAGCTACGGGATCCACGTGGCGCGGCTGGCCGGGATCCCGCAGGCGGTGGTGGACCGGTCCAAGGTGATCCTCGCGGGGCTCGAGGCGATGACGGCCGAGCGGGGCGGGGTGAAGAAGCCGCGGGCGGGCGACCTCCACCAGCTGGCGCTCTTCGCGGCGGCGGCGCCTCCGCCTCCGCCGGAGGATCCGCTCCGCCGCGAGCTGGCCGGCCTGGACCCGAACAAGCTCACCCCGATCCAGGCCCTCCAGAAGCTCGCCGACCTGGTGGACCGGGCCCAACGTGTTACAAAGCATCCAGGATGATTCGTAACATCGGCGTATAATCCCCGGACCATGGAAGGCAGGCGGTTCGGGCATTGCCGGCTGACGCGAAAGCTCGGCGCCGGCGGGATGGGCGAGGTCTGGCTCGCCCGCCACGAGACGCTCGACAAGGACGTGGCCGTCAAGGTCCTGCCGGTCGACTACGCCCGCGAGCAGGAGGCCATCGAGCGCTTCCTCCGCGAAGCCCGCTCCGCCGCCCGCCTCGAGCACCCCAACGTGGTCCAGGTCCTCGACGCCGGCACCGCGCCCGACGGCACCCGCTTCATCGTCATGCAGTACGTCGACGGCACCGACCTCGAGAAGATCCTGAAAAAGAAGGGCAAGTTCGAGGTCTCCGACGCGCTGGCCATCACCAAGAAGATCGCCCAGGCCCTCGGCGCCGCCCACAAGCTCGGCATCGTGCACCGCGACATCAAGCCGTCGAACATCATGCTCACCAAGCAGAGCCGCGTCATGGTCGCCGACTTCGGCCTCGCCCGCGAAAGCGGCGACTCCTCCCTCACCGGCGAAGGCCACATCCTCGGCACCCCCCAGTACCTCGCCCCCGAGCAGGCCCGGGGGGAGCCGGTCGACGCCCGCAGCGACCTCTATTCGCTCGGCGGCTCGCTCTACACGTTCCTCACCGGCAAGGCGCCCTACACCGGCGCCTCGCCCGTCTCCGTCGCCGTCAAGCACGCCGACGCGGCCTCGAAGCCCGAGGCCATCCGGACGCATGCCCCCGACGTCCCCGCGGACGTCGAGGCCTTCGTCGCCAAGCTCATGGCCAAGAAGCGCGAGGACCGCTACCAGTCGGCGGAGGAGGTCGTGGCGGCCGTCGACCGCCTCAAATCCGGCGGCGCGACGGTCGTGGCGGTGTCGGAGGACCAGGTCCTCACGCCGAAGAAGAAGCGCCGGCTCCTCCTGGCGGGGGGCTGCCTGGGCGTCCTGGGGCTCTTCCTCCTGGTCGTCTTCCTGGCGATCCTGGGGCCGAACGAGGCGCAGAAGGCGCTGCGGAAGGCCGTCGAGGCGCGCACGGACGAGGAGCGGATCGTGCTGCTGCGGGACGTCGCGAAGAAGTTCCCCGGCACGCCTCCGGCGGCGCAGGCCGGCCAGGAGCTCGCCGAGCGCTTCCAGAAGGAGCTGAAGGCGGTCGCGCCCGTCGACGGCAAGGCGCCGGTGGAGCGGTTCGACGCCCTGCGCGTCCGCTATCCCGAGTTCGCGGACGCGCTGGGGAAGGCCGAGATGGAGCTGCACCGGGCGCGGGTGACGCGGCGGACCGAGCGGCTGGCGGCGATCCTCCAGAGCGAGAAGGGGGAGGTGCACGAGACGCTGCGCGACTTCGTGCCGCCCGACGCCGTCCGCAAGCACGGGGACGGCTGGATCCGGTTCTACGTGCGGGCGATGGTGGGGCTGGTCTTCGGCGCCGGGACGCGGTTCAAGGAGATCGACCCGCGGAAGGAGACGCTCAAGGTGGAGCCGCGCAAGACGGCCACGATCGAGGCGAAGGTCCTGGTCACGCACGTGGCCCGGCCGGAGAAGCGGGACGCGGTCATCCTCGTGGAGTGGACCTGGCTCGAGGACGACTGGTATCTCGGCGAAAACTCCCTGCGCGAGCAGAAGTGACTCAGCCGGTCTTTTCCCGCGCGATCTCGCGGACCGGCAGGGTCGGCGTGGCCAGCGGCCGGCAGCGCGCGCAGAGATGGCGGCGGTCGACCGTGTGCGCCAGGCCCAGCGCGAAATCCCGCGGCCGCAGCAGGACCCCGCAGCCCACGCAGTAGACGAACCTTCTTTCCATCGCGCACCTCCTCCCTCGAATCCGGGCATAGCCCATGCAACAGCCGTGCCAGCGCGGCTCCAGGGCGGACGCGGGGAGGAGGCTACGGGCCGGTAGGACGGGACGCGGGGAGGAACGGGGCGGTGGCCTAGTCCTTCACGCCGAGCCGGTCTTTGACTTCGGCGGGCAGCTGGAGCGGCGCCGCGCCCCAGTTCAGGATCTCGATCTCCATCTCCAGCTTGTAGGCTTTCACCTCCGGCTGGCTTTCCGGCACCTTGTAGGCGATCTTCACGGAGCGTTCTTCGACGGCCTTCACCAGCCGGCCGTCCTTCTTCGACACGTAGATCCGCAGGCTGCCCTTCAGGCTGCTCGACCAGCGCACTTCGTCCGGCTTGGCGAGCCCGCCCGACGCGACCGCCTTGTCCAGCAGCTTCCCCAGGCTTTCCTTGAGGGCGGCCGCCGGGTAGCTCAGCGCGTAGCGCTTGCAGAGGGCGCCGTCGACCTCCCGCTCCTCGGGCTCCCGGCCCTTCTCGACCTCCTCCAGCAGCCGCCCGACCAGGCGGTGGGGAGGCTCGGCCCCCGAGAGCGTGCGGACGATGTCGGCCGCGTCCGGATCCGGCTTTTCGACTTTCTCGCCGAGCCGCTCCTCGGCGGTCTTCCAGAGCCCTTCCGGCCCCTTGACCAGGATGAGCTCGCCCTTGCGGGCGGACTGGTACTGCTTCATGCGGCTCGTGAGGACGTCGTCGGGCTTCCACTCCCCGGCCCGTTCGAAGCGGCCCCTGACCTGGTAGGCGTAGGGCTTGGAGGCGGTGGCCTCGAGGGCCTTGCGGAGGTCCCGCAGGTGCTCTTCGCCCTGCAGGAGGAGAAGGAGCGCGAGCACCGCTACTTCGAGACGTCGGACGCGCGACGTCCCGCGTCCGTCCCCGCGTAGTCGGAGGCGAGCTTGCGAAGGACCTCCCTCGCCGCGTTCCGGTCGGGATTGACGAGGGCGTTGTCGATCTTCTTCTCGCCGCGCTTGGAGATCTCGTGGAGGCTCCGGTTCGCCTCTTCCATCTCGTGGGGCGAGAGGCGGTCGAGCTTCTGGATCTTCTGGAGGGCGTCGATGGCCTTCCGGACGTTGCCGCGCTCGTGCTCGAGGAAGGCGGAGCGGATCTGGGAGAGGATGCCCGGGGCGGTCTTGCCGTAGGTCTTCGACAGCTCGTCGTAGTAGCTGATGCCGGTGTCGACGCCGACGCTCTCGGCGAGCTCGCCGCGGCGGAGGGCGGCCTCGGAGATCTCCGTCAGGCGCGTGTTGGCCTCGCCGGTCTCCTTGTAGCCGGGCTTGGCGAACTGGCAGAAGTCGACCAGGAGCTTGGCGCCCTTCTCATCCTCCAGCTTGAGCGTGTCGTTCACGCGGGACCAGTCGGAGCGGAGCTTGGCTTCGTACTTGGTGACGGCGTCGGGCACGGTCTTGATGAGGCCGCGGATGGCGTCGATCGACGCCGCGGCCGCCTTGCCGAAGTCGTTGCCGTGGAGGTCGCCGCCGATGATGGCGGGGGCGCGGCCGACGCCCCAGGCCTTGAGCCAGCGGTTCTCCTTGTCGAAGTCCATCTTGACGAAGCACCAGGCCCCGCGGGACTGGGTGACGACGTCCTGGTTGGCGAACTCGTTGGGCTCCTTCTCTTCGTTGAGGGGGCGCACGTAGACGAAGAGGAATTTCTTTTCGACCTGCTGCTCGCCGAAGAAGCGCATGCGGCGGCGCTCCATCTCGCTGAGCTCTCCGCCGCCGCCCGTGGCGGACTCGATGGAGGGATACCAGGTGACGCGGCGGCCCAGCATGTCGTCGCGGTCGCGCTGCGCGACGCCCGATGCGGCGCAGGCCAGGAGGAGCGCGGCGGTCGCGATCGGCGTCTTCATGGTTTCCCTCATAGATCCCATTATTGATACACCCACGTTCCCGGCCCGGCTACCAACATTAGATAAAAGGACGTGGGGGGATCTTCCCCCGAAAGTACGAGGAAAGGTCAGGGTCAAGGTCACGGTCAAGGATCCGTCCCCCCCCCCCGGGGGGAGCCATGGGCGCCCCCCGCGTCGCCCCCCGGGGGATGGGGGGAACTGGATCGTTGACCTTGACCTTGACCTTGACCTGGACCGTGACCTTCCCTATAATTGGCCCCCCTATGGCTCATAAGAAAGGCGGCGGCTCGTCCTCGAACGGCCGCGACTCCGAGTCCAAGCGACTGGGCGTCAAAGTTTCCGACGGGATGCCCATCCGCGCGGGCGGCATCATCGTGCGGCAGCGCGGCGCCCGCTGGCGCCAGAAGTTCAACGTCGGCTGCGGCCGCGACTTCACCCTCTTCGCCCTGATGGACGGCGTGGTGAAGTTCGAGCCCGGCCAGTACATCAGCGTGTATCCCTCGAAGGCCAAGGAGCCCGCGAAGGCCCCGGCGCCTTCGAAGGCCAAAGAGCCCGCGAAGGCGTAACGTGGAGTCGGCGAGGAAAACGATGAAGCCCTGTCTGGCCCATCGGCAGACCTCGCTGACGCTCCGACTCCTCCTTACGGGGGGAAGCCGCTAGAGGGCCTACGCCCCGGCCGCTTCCCCGACGCCGGCTCCGGACCCGTAAGAGGATGAGTTTTATGCGCCGCATCATCGTTTTCGACACCACCCTCCGCGACGGCGAGCAGTCGCCCGGCTTCTCCATGAACGTCGAGGAGAAGGTCACCCTCGCCGAGCAGCTCGCCCAACTGGGCGTCGACGTCATCGAAGCCGGCTTCCCCGTCGCCTCCAACGACGACTTCGAGGCCGTCCGCCAGGTCGCCAAGGTCATCGGCGCCCGCGCGTCCGTCGCGGGCCTCTGCCGCACCAAGATCCCCGACATCGACCGCACCGGCGAGGCCCTCAAGGACGCCGCCCGGCCGCGGATCCATACGTTCATCGCGACGTCCGACCTGCACCTCGAGCACAAGCTCAAGATGAAGCGCGAGCAGGCGCTCGAGATGGCCGTCGCCGCCGTCAAGCACGCCCGCAAGTTCACGGAGGACGTCGAGTTCTCCGCCGAAGATTCCACCCGGAGCGACCGCGACTACCTCTGCCGCGTGGTGGAGGCCGTCATCAAGGCCGGCGCGAAGACGGTGAACCTGCCGGACACGGTGGGGCACACGGTGCCCTGGGAGTACCACACGCTGATCAAGGACGTCCTCACGCGGGTGCCGGGGGCGTCGAACATCGTCATCTCGGTCCACTGCCACAACGACCTGGGGCTGGCCGTCGCGAACTCGCTGGAAGCGGTCCGCGCGGGCGCCGGGCAGGTCGAGTGCACGATCAACGGGATCGGCGAGCGGGCGGGCAACGCCGCGCTGGAAGAGATCGTGATGGCGCTCAAGCACCGGCCCGAGCATTTCCAGGCGGACACGGGCGTGCGGACGGAGGAGATCATTCCGACGTCCTCCCTGCTCGTGGAGATCACGGGCGTGCCGGTGCAGCCGAACAAGGCGGTGGTGGGCTCGAACGCGTTCGCGCACGAGAGCGGCATCCACCAGCACGGGGTGATGGCGCACCAGCAGACCTACGAGATCCTGAAGCCCGAGTCGGTCGGGGCGGCGTCGAAGCTGCACCTGGGCAAGCACTCGGGACGTCACGCCTTCCGGCGCAAGATCGTCGACCTCGGCATCGACCTGGACGAGACGGAGTTCGAGGCGGCCTTCGCCAAGTTCAAGGAGCTGGCGGACAAGCAGAAGACGGTGTCGGACGACGACCTCCGCCAGATCGCGGGGGCGGCGCCGGACCAGCAGCCGTCGGGGCCCTTCATCCTCGAGCACCTGCAGTTCACGAGCGGGACGGACATCGTCTCGCACGCGACGGTGACGATGAAGGTCCACGAGGAGACCGTGGTGCGCTCGGCCTGGGCCTACGGCCCGGTCGAGGCGGCCTGCAAGGCGATCGACCAGTGCACGGGGATGTCGGCGAAGCTCCTCGACTACATCGTGAAGGCCACCACGGCCGGCAAGGACGCGATGGGCGAGGTCTGCGTGAAGGTCGACTTCGAAGGCCGCCGCGCCGAGGGCCGCTCCTCGAGCGTGAACGTCATCGAGGCCAGCTCGCGCGCCTACGCCCACGCCCTCAACCGCCTCGCCAAGGGCATCCCGGCGAAGAAGTAGCCCGAGCGTTCGAAAGTCACCTGGTGACTTTCGAACGTGCCTGTCAGTCCCGGCCGAGGTCCAGGTCGAGAACGAGGGTCTTTCCTCCCTTGAAGTCCTCCGGTCTCGCCTTTAATTCCGAGCCGCTGTAGCCCGGCCGGACGAACGAGAGCCGCAGGCCTCCCGCCGGGAGGGGGTCCAGGATCGGGAGGTCGTAGGCTCCGGACTTCAACGACCTCCCGATGACGCGCGCGGGGTCCCGCGATTCGGCCCCCGCGTGGGTCGCTGAGGAGACGGTGATCCGGACATCCTCCAGCGGCCACCCGGCGCCCATTTCCCGAATGACGCCGCGGATTCGGCGGGTCGCCGCGCGTTCGGCGATCGTGGCGACGACCGGCGCGGAGCCTACGCTGATCCTGACGGCGGGCAGAAGGCGGTTGAACGCGGCCGCGCGAAGCCAGTACTCCCCTCGCGGGACGTGCAGGATCGTCCCCCGACCTCCCCGGCGATATTCGACGGGCGCGTTCGCGCCCACGTCGAGCTCATCCAGCCTGGCTACGCTCACGGGGGGAGTCGAAGTACCTTCGACGGCTTCCAACCCGACCCACTCCGGATGAAGGATGGCCCCTTCCGCATCGACCACCCGGAAGTCAATGAGGCCGAAATCCTCCGCCCTGGGCAGAGGGATGTCGCCGAGATTCAGGCGCGACGCGTCCAGCGGCATGTCGCGCGTCACGGGACGATCGAGGGTGCCGTGGGACAAGTTGACTCGGAGGAGGGTGGAGACGCGGAGGACCTGGCCTTGAAGGGGCTCCAGGCCCGCGAGCAGAAAGACGCCGTCGTCTTCGGGGATGACCTCGTCTCCCAGAGGGACACCGTCCCGGAGAAGAACGACGCGCGTGTGTCCCAGGATGCCGGGAGGCACGTTGAAGCCGGTCAGGTCGACGAGTCGCCCCCGGAGCCCGACGTGAGACGGGGGTGCCGGAGGCGGCGCGATGGACTCGGAGGAGAATGGTTCGGGCGCGGCCAGCCACAAGACGAGAGGGAGGGCCGCCAGGAGGCCCATCGCGACAATGGCGCTGGAAACAACCAGGTAGGCGCGTTCCTGCGGCGTGTAACGGCCCATGTCGCCTCCATCATAAAGGACGGTCCGTCGCGCCGCTTCCGAGCGCTCGATCTTGACCCGCGCAAAAACATGGTTTATAATTTGTCCCGGTAGGAGAGAGGCGGGGCACGGGTCCCCCCTTCCGGAAATTGGCGAAGAAGAGCAAAGCGTCCTCGAAGGAGGGGAAACAGATGGGCGGCACATCCCCGGTCAAGAAAGAAGACGTACCGGTCCTGAAAGAAGTCAAAGCTCCCGCCGTGGTCCACCGCGTCAGCGCGGAGGACATGGCCAAGAAACAGCGCGAAATCTCGGTTTCCGAGTTCTTCGCCAAGAACCGGCATCTGCTCGGCTTCGACTCCCCCCGCAAGGCCCTGCTGACGGCCGTCAAGGAGGCCGTCGACAACTCCCTCGACGCCTGCGAGGAGGCCCGCATCCTCCCCGACATCGAGGTCAAGATCGAGGTCGCCAACGGGGTCCACCACGCCGAGGCCGCGCCCGCCAAGCCCGCCAAGGAAGGCGAGGAACCCGCCAAGGGGCCGTCGGTCGCCCAGGCCGAACGCTTCATCGTCACCGTCACGGACAACGGGCCCGGCATCGTCCCCGAGCAGATCGGCCGCATCTTCGCCAAGCTGCTCTACGGGTCGAAGTTCCACCGCCTGCGCATGAGCCGCGGCCAGCAGGGCATCGGCATCTCGGCCGCCGGCCTCTACGGCCAGCTCACCACCGGCAAGCCCGTCCGCGTCACCTCCAAGTTCAGCGAGAAGAAACCCGCCCGCTACGTCGAGATCACGATCGACACCGCCAAAAACGAGCCGCGCCAGCTCGTCAACAAGGAATCCACCGACTGGCCCTTCGATCACACGGGCACCCGGGTCGCCATCGAGCTCGAGGGCCGCTACCAGAAGGGGCGCACCTCGGTCGACGAGTTCCTCGAGCAGACCTCCGTCGCGAATCCGCACGCGAAGATCACCTACGTCAATCCCGAGGGCCAGAAGGTCGTCTTCGAGCGCATGATGGGCGAGCTGCCCGACGCCCCCCGCGAGATCAAGCCGCACCCCTACGGCATCGAGCTCGGCGTGCTCATGAAGATGCTGCAGGACACCAAGAGCCACTGGGTCGCCGGCTTCCTCTCCGCCGACTTCTCCCGCGTGTCGCCCGCGACGGCCTCCGCGATCTGCAAGACGGCGGGCATCGATCCGAAGATGCTGGTCCGGAAGATCCACGGCGACACGGCCGAGAAGCTGTACCGCGCCATCCAGAAGACCCCGCTCATGAACCCGCCGACCGACTGCCTCTCGCCGATCGGCGAGAAGGCGATCCTGGCCGGCCTCTACAAGCAGATCAAGGGCGACTTCTACACGGCCGTCAGCCGCAAGCCGGCCGTCTACCGCGGCAATCCCTTCGCCATCGAGGTCGGCCTCGCGTTCGGCACCGGCCAGGCCGGCATGGTGCAGAGCGTCGTCGAGCAGGAAGGCGCCGTGCCGCTCGCCGAGGGCGAGGAGGACGAGAGCGCGGGCGAAGTCCAGATGGCCCGCGTCATGCGCTTCGCCAACCGCGTCCCGCTGCTCTACCAGCCGGGCGCCTGCGCGGTCACCAAGTCGGTCGTCGAGACCTCCTGGCGCAACTACGGCCTCAGCCAGTCCCGCGGCGCGCTCCCCACGGGCCCGCTCGTCATCTTCGTCCACATGGCCTCCGTCTGGGTGCCGTTCACCAGCGAGTCGAAGGAGGCCGTCGCCGACTACGACGAGATCCGCAAGGAGATCCGCCTCGCCCTGAACGAAGCCGGCCGCCGCCTCAGCGCGTTCGTCCGGAAGCGCGAGCGGGCGGCCCTCGAGCTCAAGCGCCGCGACGTCTTCGAGGCCTACATCGAGGAGGTCGCCGACGCCTGCAAGCGCCTGAAGAAGGGCAAGCTCGACGCCGACGACCTCAAGAAGCGCCTCACCAAGATCGCCAAGGAGATCACCGGCGGCGACAAGACGGACGAGATCCTGAAGAAGAAGGGCCAGCCGGAAGAGCCCGCCGGGGAGTCGACGATCATCATCACCCCCGAGGGCGTGCTGGGCGCGGTGCCCCAGGCGCCGAACATCGAAGCCGCCCACGCGGCCGCGCCGACGGCCGCCGCGGTGGCGGCGGAGCCCGAGAAGCCGGCGAAGGCCGTCGCGCCGAAGGGGAAGGGGAAGCCCCCCGCCGCTCCCGCCGGCAAGGCGGGAGCTCCGAAGGGCAAGGAGAAGAGGAATGGCTAAGGAAAGCGTCGAAGATCGCCTGATCGGGCTGGCGGACGTCGTGCTCGAGGCCGCCAAGAAAAAGAAGGATCCCGAGTTCCAGATCCCGGTGCGCGCGCTGTCGAACGTCGAGTTCAACGCGAAGAAGCGCATCATCGAGATGAAGAGCGCGACCACCGGCCGCTCGTTCTTCAACCTCGGCATGGCCAAGAAGTTCATGCAGACGATGCTGGTGGCCGACGCGCTGGCCGAGCTGCAGCGCGCGGACTGCACGACGTCGCTGCGCGAGATCTACTACCGGACGAAGCACACGCTCAAGGAGTCGAGCGAGAACACCTTCGACGACCAGGCCGAGAGCGACCCGGTGATCGAGGACCTCGAGGTGACGCTCGAGGCGCTGCGCGAGGAGCTGCACGTCTCGGCCGAGGGCCGCGGCAGCATCGTGGGCAACGTCACGCTGGTCGACGACGGGGACGCGATCGACTGCACCAAGGCCGGCAAGAGCGGCCACACGGTGCCCTCGATCGTGGAGGAGCCCGGGATCAAGATCAAGAAGTGCTCGGCCGACTTCGTGCTGCTGATCGAGAAGTCGACGCAGTTCAACCGGCTGTCCGAGGACAAGTTCTGGAAGAAGCACAACTGCATCCTGCTGACGGGGAACGGGCAGCCGCCGCGCGGGGTGCGCCGGCTGTGCCGCCGCATCCACGACGAGTGGAAGAAGCCCGTGATGGTCCTGGTCGACAACGACCCCTGGGGCTACTACATCTACTCGGTCGTGAAGCAGGGCTCGATCAACCTGGCCTTCGAGAGCCAGCGCATGGCGATCCCCGACGCGAAGTTCATCGGGCTGTCGAGCTTCGACCCCGAGAAGCACAAGATGCCGCGCAACCTGGGCATCAAGCTCAAGGACAACGACGTCACCCGCGGCAAGGAGCTCCTCGCCTACCCCTGGTTCCAGAAGAAGGAATGGCAGAAGGAGATCAAGAACATGCTCGCGAGCGGGCTCAAGTACGAGCTGGACGCGCTCGCGAACAAGGACTTCCGCTACCTGACGACGGACTATCTGCCCCGCAAGCTGAAGGACCGGGATTTCCTGGACTAGACTCTTAGCCTTCCGCGAGAAAATGGCGTAGCTGGATCTCGGCGTCCTGAACGGCGACGTGAGGAAGTTCGACGTGAAACGTCTTGCCGACGGCCTGGAACCACGAGCTCGCGCAGACGGCCTTGAAGCCGAACGGGTTCCGCTTCAGGAAGCGCCAGCTGTAGGCCACGATCCACGGCCAGTCGAACGCCGCCGGCCGCGCCACGAAGAGCGCCTTCCGCGCCTGGAACGGAGCGCACCAGGCTTCGAACTTCGACATCCCCTCGGCCGGGTCCAGGCCTTCCTTGAGGGCCCGCGCGTACGACTCCGGGCTCGCCTCGACCACGTCGCTCACGGGCTTCAGCACGGCTTCGAAGCGGCCCACGACCCCCTCCGCGACCGAGCCGGCCGCCACCCCGATTTCGACGAGCGAGTGGCGGGCGTAGTCGGGGCCGGTGGTTTCGACGTCCAGCATGATCCAGAGCCGGCGGGGATCCATGGCGTCCAGTGTATCGCCGATTCCGCCGAACGTCCGGTTTTGTGGTACGTCTATAGTTAGTAGGAATATGCCGAAGTTAAACGCGGTCCTGATGGTCGTGCTGTCCGCCGCCGTCATCGGCGCTCTGGGCTGGCGCGCCCTCGGCCAGGGCGACGGCGGCGCCGCCGAGCGCGCCCGCGCGGCCAAGATCGTCCGCAAGCTGGCGGATCCGGATCCCGACCTCCGCCGCGAAGCCGAGAGCGAGATCAAGTCGCTCGGCCTCCGCGGCAAGGAGATCCTGCGCGAGACCGCGAAGGGCCCCGACGCCCGCCTCGCCGAGCGCGCCGTCGCCATGCTGAAGGAGATGGAGCCGGCCGCGCCGGAACCCGCGCCCGTGGAACTCGTCGGCCTCGAGCATTTCATCTGGTGCACGGACCGCTTCATCGTCGAGTTCCGGAACTCCGGCTCCGAGCCGATCCTCCTCGCGCTCGAGAAGAAGGGCGAGGAGCCGCGCTTCGGCTGGTTCGAAGTGATGGAGACCAGCGGCCGGACCCACGTCGTCCGCCCCGAGTCCTACGCGCCGCCGGTCGTCGAAGGCGCCGCCCACGTCGTCGCGCTGCCCCCCGGCGCCAAGCAGGTGCTCTACACGGGCTGGGAGTCCGTCAGCGCGCTGCTGAACGAGCTGCCCGGCCCCTGCAAGGTCCGCTTCGTCTACGACGCCACCGAAGGCAGCGCCTACCGGGAGGTCGCGAAGGTCTCCCCGCGGGGCGTCCCCCTCAAGCCCGCCCGCTACGCCTCGGCGCCCGCCGAGACCGACCCGCGCTGACGTTACGAAACGTAACGCGGTAACGGAGAATCGACGCGTCTCGAAACAGTCGCGTAGGAGATCCTCGTGGCACGCCGCTTGCGCAATCGTTCAGAGTTGAAGGGCCGATGAGTTCACGTTAGGATCGAACGGATGACGCGCGAGGAGATTCGAGAGGCGCTTCTGGAAGACACCCGACGCGCGAAGGAAGTCAGGACCAACGACGGTCGCATCTTCCGCGTCGACGGAGTCGAGCAGTGGGCGCTCGGAGGCGCCCGCCTGGTGATCCTCGAAGGCGCGGGCCAGAGCACCCTGTCGATCCGGAACATCGCGTCGATCGGACCCGCCGCCGCGCGGCGCCGCCGGGCCTAAGCGGCCCGAGTTAACTTCTGGCACTCCTCGCGGGCCGCTTATCCTGAGCGAGCCGCAAGCGAGTCGAAGGATTTCCCTCGATAACCCTTCGACTCCGCTTCGCTCCGCTCAGGGTAAGCAGGGCGAGAGGATGCCACTACTTTACTCGCCCTGCTTAGGCGCTACTTCCCCTTGTCGGCGGCGCCGTGGGTCGCGATGTCGAGCGACCGGGTCGCGCGCTTCAGGAAGAGGATGGCGAAGCAGGTGTCGGACGCGTCGGCGCCCCACGTGCCGTCCGGCCGCTGGGACGCGATCAGCTCCTTCGCCCCCTCGGGATACCACTTGTGCTTTCCCAGGACCTCGGTCCCGTAGAGCAGGCCGGCCCGCTCGAGGGCATACATGTAGTAGAAGTACCCGTGCGGGGTGTTCTCCTCGAACCCCGGGACCTTCTCGTGGGCGCCGGGATTGTAGGTGACGGAGTAGTTCTTCGTCAGCCACACCAGGCCTTCGTGGACGTCCGGATCGTTCTTCCAGGACTTCCTCTTGCCCTCGTCGTTGTCCCGGATGTAGTCCCAGATCGCCAGGCTCCCGATCGCCCCCGCCGTCATCGAGCCGTAGGGCTTGTGGTTGTCGTGATCGCCGTAGCACCAGCCCTGGGGCGCGGCTTGGCGCTTCACGACCGTCTGCCGGCGCGTCCCCAGGCCGCCTTCGACGAGCTCCTCGAGAGGCGCCTTCTCGTTCTTCTGCGTGTCGCGGAGCCATTTGAGGGCCAGCTCGACGACCTTCTCCTCCAGGACGATGCCGGCGTCGTGGCACGCGCGCAGGCCCAGCGCCGCGTACTGCGTGTTGGAGTTGTCGCCGCCCTGGCCGTCGCGCTCCTTCTTCACCCGGATCCGGCTCGCCACCGGGGGCTTCGTCCGGACGCCGGGCGGAGGAATCGCGAGCGGCCGCTTCGCGCCGACCGAGGCGACGTCCTTCCGCTTCAGCGGCGTCTCGTCCTCGAGGTAGGCCGTCGGGAGTCCGTAGCCCCACTGGCCCACGGCGCTCTGGTTGTCGACCAGGAACTTCGCGCATTTCAGGATGCGCTTCTGGTGCTTCACCCGGTCGAGCTCCTCGAGCACCATCGCCTGAAGGGAGACGCAGTAGGTCGATAACAGCTCGCGTTCCAGCATGTCGTCGACCAGCTTCTTCAGGTCCGGATCGGACTCCGGGACGCCCCCGTGCAGGTAGGTGAACGCCACCAGCTCGGCGAATTGCATGGGCCGCCCGCCGATCTGGAAGACCCTCAGGTGATCGTTGTTGCGCCGCTTCAGGGCCTTCACGCCCTGGTCGATGGCGAGGTCCACCTGGGCCTGGTCCACCTCCTGGGCAAGGGCCGATCCCGCGATCGCGAGCCAGATCGTCAGCGCGCGCGTCATCCTCGACCTCCGTCTCTGGAGGGGCTTCACGCGACCGGGGCCGATTGGCCCGGGAATTCGATTTTCTTCGGCCCGCCGCCGGCCGGACGCGGAATGGAGGGGGGATCCATTGGAGCGGGCATGGCGCGTTTCGCCGTCTTTCTGCTGGCCGGACTCTTTCCGCAAGAGGGCACGCGTTCGGCGCTGCCTCCTCTTCCGGAAGGCCACGCCGGCATCGCGGGGAAGTACCCCGGCGACGCGGGGATCGAACGGGATCCGGACGTCGTCTTCTTCGAGGACTTCGAGGCCCCGGCGCTCCGCTTCGACAACAACTGGGGCGGCATCAACCTCAATCCGGCCCCCGAGAACGTCCACGGCGGCAAGCGCGCCCTGGACGTCTCGCTGCCCTATCCGCGCCCCAACAAGGAGACCGGAAAGGGCGTCGCCTTCCACCTCAAGGAAGGCCTCGACACCCTCCATCTCCGCTACTACGCGAAGTACGGAAAGAACACGGAGCTCTATCACGGCGCCACGCATAACGGAGGGGGCATCGGCGCGACGGCCCCCGGAGTTCCTGAAGCCGAGCCGGGCGTCCCCGCCGACGGCCGCCGCAAGTACGGCATCCTGCTGGATACCTACCGGTCCCCCGACGACCCCAAGATGGTGTCTCCGGGTCCGCTGGCGGTCTACGTCTATCATCCCGAGCAGCGCCACCGCTGGGGCGAGCATTTCTACCCCACGGGGCAGCAGGCCCCGTACGGCGCGAACCCGAACTATTTCGGGCCGCGTTTCGTCAAGCGGCCCGACATCACCCCGGCTCTCAATCGCTGGATCTGCTACGAGCTCATGGTCCAGGCCAACACGCCGGGCCAGCGCGACGGCCGGATCGCCTTCTGGATCGACGGCCGCCTGGCCGCGGATTTCCCGAACCTCCGGCTGCGGGACGTCGCCACCCTCAAGTCGAACCAGTTCAGCCTCGGGCTGTACACGATGAACGACGCGATCAAAGGCCCCTGCGAGATGTGGTACGACGACGTCGTCGCGGCGACCTCCTACGTCGGGCCCGTCCTGAAGCGGAAGAAATCCGGGCCCGTGAAGAGCGCCGAGGAGATGGCCAAGGCCCGCGAGGCCTTCTCGCGGGCCGACCTGGCCGCCGCCTGGCGCCACCTCGACAAGGTGGACTCCGAGGAGCTCTACGCGGAGGCGCAGGAGAAGGCGCGCCGGATCGAGGAGGCCGTGAACGGACGGATCCGGGAGGCCCAGGCGCTCGAGGCGATCGGCGAGAAGACCGGCGCGATCGACGCCTACCGCGAAATCCTGAAGGAGTTCGCCGGCATCCCGGCGGCCGACCGGGTGAAGGCGCGAATCGACGCCCTCCGCGCGCCCCCCGCCGCCAGCCGCAAGTGAGCGGTCCCTCAACATTCCGCGTCCGAAAGGCCGGCGGAATCCTTAATCGCGGCGAACCCCGCTTGCCATCCGTCTGTCATGATGAACAATCACGTGCGCGCCCTTGCATGCGTCATGGGGCTCGCGCTCGGCGCCTGCGCCGGCGCGCCCGCCAAGGCTTCCGGCCCGACCCTGATGTTCTTCGTCGGCGCCGAGTGCCCGGTCTCGAATTCCTACGCCCCCGACATCCAGCGGATCGGCGACGACTGGGCCGCCCGCGGCGGAATCGTCTGGCTCGTCTACGCCGAGCCCGGCCTGACCGTGGAGACGGCGAGCGCCCACGCCGAGCGCTTCGGCCTGAACGGGACGATCATCCTGGACGTGAACCGCTCGCTCGCGGCCGCCCACGGTGTCACCCGCCTGCCCACCGCCGTCGTCCCCGACGTCTACCGGGGCCGGATCGACGACCGCTTCTCGCCCGAGGGGAAGCGCCGCGACGTCCCCCGCACCCGCGACCTCGAAGACGCGTTGACCGCGCTCGCCAGCGGGCGGGCGCCTGCCGTCCGTGAAACCCCCGTATTTGGATGCCCCCTGCCATGATGATCCTGCTCACCGCGCTGCTTCAGGACGTGACGTACGCGAAGGATGTCGCCCCCATCCTCTTCAAGCACTGCGCCTCGTGCCACCGGCCCGGCGAGATCGGGCCGTTCCCGCTGACGACCTACAAGGACGCGGCCAAGCGCGCGAAGCATCTGGTGGAAGCGACGTCCGACGGCCGCATGCCGCCGTGGAAGGCGGAGCCCCAGGCTCACGCGTTCAAGGACGAGCGGAGGATGTCGGCCGACGAAAAATCCGTCCTGCGGCGCTGGGCGGAGTCGGGCGCGCCGGAAGGCGAAAACGCGCCGCCCGCGCCGTCGTTCCCGGAGGGCTGGCGGCTGGGGACGCCCGACCTGGTGCTCACGATGGCGAAGCCCTTCAAGATCCCGGCGGGCGGGCGCGACGTCCACCGCTGCTTCGTGGTGCCGATCCCGATCGACGCCGACAAGACCGTGGCGGCCGTCGAGTTCAAGCCCGGCAACCCCGCGGTGGTGCATCACGCGCTGATGTTCCTCGACTCCCTGGGCCAGGGGCGGAAGAAGGACGTCGACGGCACCGGCTTCGGCGGCTTCGGCGGCGTGGGGATCCTGCCGACGGGCGGGCTGGGCGGCTGGGTGCCGGGGGCGACGCCGCGCTTCCTGCCGGAGGGGACGGGGATGTACCTGCGGAAGGGGAGCGACCTGGTGCTGCAGATTCACTATCACCCGACCGGCAAGGAGGAGGAGGACCAGTCGCGGCTGGGCCTGTACTTCACGAAGACGCCGGCGGAGAAGATCGTGACGGGGATCGCGGTCGCGAGCCGCGGGCTGTACATCCCGGCGGGGGCGAAGCGGCACAAGGCGTCGGCGGAGAGCCAGCCGCTGCCGGTGGACGCGAACCTGATCGGGATCGCGCCGCACATGCACACGGTGGGGCGCGAGATGCGGGTGTGGGCGGAGCTGCCGGGGGGGAAGACCGAGCCGCTGATCTGGATCAAGGACTGGGACTTCAACTGGCAGGGGTCCTACCAGTACGAGCGGTCGGTGCGGCTGCCGAAGGGGACGGTGGTGAAGCTGGAGGCGTTCTACGACAACTCGACGGACAACCCGCAGAACCCGTCGAGCCCGCCGAAGCCGGTGCGCTGGGGCGAGCAGACGACGGACGAGATGTGCCTGCTGGGCCTGCAGATGACGACGGACACGCCGGAGGATCTGAAGGCGCTGACGCAGATGCGGGGGAGCCGGCTGGGGGCGGGCCTGCTGGGCGGCACGCCCGGGACGCCGGAGACGCCGTCGGGCCCGATCCCGATCCCGGAGAAATGGAAGTCGCTCCTGGAGCGCTGGGACACGGACAAGGACGGCAAGCTCGACGACGGGGAGATCGACGAGATGCCGGCGGCCCTGAAGGACCGGATCCGGAAGCGCTAGAGCCTCGCATCGCGGCCCTCCGTCGGGTAGGATTCTTCCGTTCGGAGGGTGCTCATGCCCACGCGCGCGCTCGTCACCCGGCTCCTGCTTCTCGTCGGCGCCGCCTTCATGTCCGGCTCGAAGTGCGGCAGCGACGACGACGGCGGCGGCGCCTTCTTTACCGACGCCGAATGGACGCAGATCAAGACGCTGACGGACCTGCCGGCCGCGCCGGTCGACACCACGAACAGCCTCTTCACGACGCGGCTGAATCTCCTGCCCGCGGCCCAGATCATCGGGAAACAGTACTTCTTCGATCCGCGCTTCTCCGGCCCGCTGGTCCATGCCGACAACACGATCCCCGTGTCCGGAAACGGGCCGGTGGGAACGACCGGCACGATCTCGTGCGCGCGCTGCCACAATCCGGCCACGGGCTTCAGCGACCAGCGCACGGTGCCCGACGAGACCTCGCTCGGCGCGGGCTTCACCGGCCGCAACGCGCCCACGCTCTACAACGTCGAGCAGAACACCTGGTACTTCTGGGACGGCCGCAAGGACAGCCTCTGGAGCCAGGCGCTCGGCCCCACCGAATCCCCCGTCGAGCACAACGGCAACCGGGTCCAGTTCGCCATGGTCATCCGCGACCACTACCGAGCCGCCCACGAGGCCATCTTCGGGCCGCTGCCGGCCTTCATCGACGACCTGGACGACCTCGGGGTCTTCAATCCGGCGTTCCCGACGCCCCCCGCCGCGCCCGCGTTCTCGTCGCAGGGGCGGCCCGGCGACAGCGGGGCCGGCGACTACAGCGCCGCGTTCGCCTCGTACGACGTCAGCCTCAGCGGCCCCCAGAAGGCGGCGATCGACAAGATCTTCTCCGACTTCGGCAAGGCCATCCAGACCTACGAGCGCCGGATCGTGAGCACGAACTC
This sequence comes from Planctomycetota bacterium, assembly GCA_036383955.1. Lineage (GTDB taxonomy): Bacteria > Planctomycetota > MHYJ01 > MHYJ01 > JACPRB01 > JACQFK01. The sequence continues at coordinate 26,781 of DASVNH010000286.1, forward strand.
GGAGTTCGACAAGTTCGTCGCGGGCCAGCCGAACACCTTCGGCGACGCCGCCCAGCGCGGCCTGAAGCTCTTCATCGGCAAGGGCCGCTGCATCGTCTGCCACCGGGGCCCGAACTTCACCGACAACGTCTTCCACAACATCGCGATCCGGCAGCAGGGCGTCCACGTGCCGGTCAGCCCCCCCGCCGACCGGGGGCGCATCGACGGCGTGCCCACCGTGCTCGCCGACCCCTTCAACGGCGGCGGCGCCTTCAGCGACGACACGGTCGCGGGGAACGACAAGCTGGCGTCCGCCACCACGGGTCCCGTCGATCTCGGGAAGATCAAGACGCCCACCCTGCGCTCCATCGGCGAGACGGGCCCCTACATGCACACCGGGTCGCTGAAGACGCTGCAGGCGGTCATGCTCTTCTACGACCGCGGCGGCGACGCGACCGGCTTCGTCGGGACGAACGAGCTGACCCCGCTGGGGCTGTCGCAGGCGGAGATCGACGACCTGATCGCGTTCCTGCTGACGCTGGACGGGGAGGAGCTCCCCGCCAACATCACGTCCGTCCCCGTCCTGCCCCCCTGATCCCGGAGCCGACAAAAAAACGCCCCCCGCCCGGCCGGGCGAGGGGCGTTTTTCTTCAGCTTCGGCTTATCCGCGCCGGAAGACGTGCCGGACCGTGGTCGCCGGCGTGATCAGGTCCGTCTGGTTGGAATCGAAGACCACGAACGCGCCGGTGGACGACGTGGCCGGCCGCGTCAGCGTCGCGGTCGCGTTCGCCGGCACGCCGGTTCCCGACTCGCCGCCCGCGGCGGTCAACGACACCCGGTCCAGGACGTTGGTGTTCCGGTTCCGCCGGAAGACGTCGCGGTCCTGGTTGGCGTCGCCGTTGACCAGCTCGAACGACGCCGAGTTCCAGACGATGATGCTGCCGTCCGTGTTGGTGGCGGGGGACTGGCAGGAATTGCCCGTGCCCGTGGTCGTGGGGTGCTCGGAGATCTGCACCGTGCTCGCGCCAGCGGCCCAGTTCACGCGCATGTAGATGTCGTTGGGCGTCACGTCGGCCACGTCGACGTTCGTGCCCTGCGTGAGGAAGACGACGCTCAGGCCGTCGCCGGAGATGTTGGGCGCGAAGCTCCCGCCGCCCGTGATTTCGCCGCCCGCGTTGAGGACGCTCACGCGCGTGGTGGTGTCGGTGACGGGGATGAAGTCCCGGACGAAAACGTCCGTCTGGCCGTTGGTGTCGCCGGCGATCAGGTTGGTCGCGGTGGAATCAAACGCGATCCGCTGGCCGTCGGCTGAAATGGACGCGTTGACGCTGGAGCCGTTGCCGGCCGTTCCGGCGGTCGTGGAAACCGAAACCAGCTCGTTCGAGCCTCCCGTGCGCTTGCAGAAGATGTTGGTGGGGGACGCGGTATAGGTCGCGACGACGATGTCCTGGGCCGCCGATTCGTAGGCCACGTGGGCGATGGGGCCGGCTGTCACGGCGATGCTGGGATTCCCGCTGTTGGCGCCGCCGGAAACGGTGCCGTCGGCCGCGGTGAAGCTGAGCAGGGTGGTCGTCGGCGTAACAGGCAGCGTGTCGCAAAGATAGACGTTGCTGATGGCGCCCGCGCCCGTGATGGTCACGCCCGCGACAAGATTGGTGGAGAACGAGGTGTAGGCGATGAAGCGGCCGTCGGACGAGATGGCCGGGTTGCTGGAATTGCCGCTGCCTTCGGCGGCGCCGGCGGCGGAGATGAGTTGGATGGCTCCCGTCTGCAGGTCTTTCTTGTAGATGTGCGAGCGCGCGGCCGTCGTGGGCGGGGCCACCAGGTTCGTGGAGACCGAGCGGAACGCGACGAAGCGGCCGTCGGCGGACACCGAGGGCTGGTCGGAGTCGCCGTTGCCGGGCACGGGCGTCACGGCGCCGCTCGACGAGACGAGGATCGTCGTCACGGAGGAGCCGCCGCCGCCCCCGCCGCCGCCGCCCCCGCAGGCGGGCAGGACGGACGCGACGGCCAGAAGGGCGATCAAGGTGCGGAACTGGAGCTTATGGCGCATGAGCGAATCTCCTGTAGGTTTCCCCAGAGTCTACCCCACGAACGGACCCGATGCGGTAAGACCGGGGCTGAGGTGTGATTGTTACCTGGAATACAATAATTCAAGCGCGCCCCGGAGCGCCTAGCCGCCGCCGTCGCCGGCTCCGTCGCCCCGCTTCACGACCTTGCGCAGCTGGTCCGAGGGCGGCAGCCCCTGGAGATCGGCCGCCGCCAGCGTGCGCGAACGGTCGTTCGAGTTCCTCAGCGTCGCCAGCTTCGCGTCGGCGACGACGAACTCCAGCTTCTCGCCGCACGACAGGCAGAAGAATCGAGGGTAGAAGAACGCCACGTCCTCGTCCGTCATCGGATGTTTGCGTCCGCACTTGCCGCAGGTCAGCATCATCGTTGTCCTTACTCGCTACTTGATGGATTTCGTCGTTTTCAAGGCTTTCGCGTAGTCCGGATGGTCCTGCCGCAGCGCTTCCATCGCCCCGTTCTTGCGCACCACGTTGATCGAGCCGTCGGGATGGTTCCCCGGCTCGTCGCAGAAGAAGACGTCGAGGTCGTCCATCGTATTGACGTCCTTCGCCGGGCCGCGATAGGCCGGAAGTCCGGCGTGGGGGCAGACCGGGACGTCGTCCAGGTAGCCCCCGTCCTTCAGGGCCTTGAGGAAGTCGGCGCCCGTCTGCTTGGGCAGCGCGTTCTTGTCGACCTGGTGCTGGGTGAGCGCGAAGTAGACGCCCGACTGCTGCGCCAGGCAGGCCGACGTCTTCGCGTTCTCCTCGGCCCGGGCGACGGCGGGGAAGACGGCCGCCACCGCCGCGCCGGCGTAGACGATCGTCATCAGGCTCGCGCCGCTCGCGGAGACGCCTTCCACGCGGAGGCCGTCGGGCTCCACCTTCACGCGATGGACGACCTGGGAGAGGTACTTGCCGACGGTCTCGCCGAGGGGGAGCTTCATGAGGTCGACGCCCGCCCCGGACTGGTGGAGGCCGTCGCGGAAGAAGAGGGTGATCGGGGCGACGGTGTTGTAGAAGGCGGTGAAGCCGCGCTCGAGGTCGAGGTAGAAGACGAGGGAGGCGTCGTCGGTCTTGCCGCCGACCCAGTCCTTGATGGAGGGCGCCGCGGCGAGCGTGGGCTTCTCGCGGCGGAGGACGTGGCGCTTGAGCGAGTTGGCGGAGCCGAAGCCCCAGGCCAGGGAGACCAGGCCGCTCACGTGGAGGCGGTCGCCGTCGCGCATCCAGTAGAGGTTGGAGAGCAGCATGCGCGTCGGATCGAAGCCGGAGGGGCCCTCGAAGTTGAAGTATTCGATCTTGCGGCCCTTGAACTCGATCGCGCCCAGCTTGGCGGGGATGTTGCGCAGGGCGGCCTGGAGGCAGGCGTCGAAGCGCGCGGCGTCGCGGATCTGGAAGGTCGTGACCGCCTCGGGGAGGAGGCCGTCGCCGGGCAGCGCCGCGTACGCGGAGACGGCGTGGCCGAGGGCGGGGAAGAGGTCGCCCTTGAGCGTGACGCCCGCCTGCTTCTCGAGGTCCGCGAGCTGGTCCTTCAGGCGCAGGGCGGCGGGCGGATCGGCCTGGGCCGCGATCTCGAGGACCGTGTCGAAGAGCTCCGCGAGGTCGATCGACAGCGAGACGAAGTGGATCGCGTCGGCCGGAGCCGTCTCGAAGCCCGGCGCGGCGCCCTTCAGCGAGAGGAACTTGGCCAGGCCGCGGCGCTGGGCGCCCGTGCCGAGGAAGAAGCGTTCGACGACCTTTCCGTCCCCGAAGGCGAGGCCGCCCGCCGCGTACGTGAAGCCGTCGAGCCCGAGGGCCCCGAAGAGCTTCTTCTCGTGCTCGGCGAGCTTGGGCGTCGCCTGGCGCAGGAAGCCCGCGATGTCCGCGAAGAAGAACAGCTCCTTGGCGCCGGATTTCTCGCGCGCTTTCAGGAAGTCGGCCGACTTCGCGAGCGGCGCGGCCGGCGCCGGGCCCGCCAGATGTTCCAGGGCCGCGCGCGTGGTGCCGACCGCCAGGACGTCGCCGAACACCGCCAGATGCCAGACGACGTCGGTGACGAAGGCGCCGGTGAGGACGTCGACGTCCCCGATCTTGTAGGTCTGGGCTTTATCCTTCGAGCGGGCGTCGTGGCTCTTGCGGGCGAAGGCGGCGATCTTCAGGAGGACGTCGCGCTTGCCCGGGCAGTCGGCGGTGAGGAGGGCGTCGGGGACCGCCCCCAGCTCGGGAACGGCGGGAAGGGCGAAGGCGACCTGGCCGCCGGGGAGCTCCCAGGCGCGGTCGACGGCGACGCCGGTCTCCTTCTCGAAGTCGGCGGTGAGGTTCTCGATGTTGCGGAGGGCGGCGTCGAGGGTCTCGCCGGCGAAGGCGCGGATCTCCTCGTCCTTGAAGAAGCTGTAGAGGCGGGTCTTCTTGAAGCCTTCGCGGAAGGCGGCGGCGGAGGGGATCTCGGCGAAGACGAGGGACGTCGCGGGGAGCCGCTCTTCGAGGCGGAAGTCCGCGCGGGGCGCGCCGGCCAGCAGCGCGAGGGTCGCGAGGACGAGGGCTCTGGTCAAGGACGGCTCCTAGAATCGGTCGACTATTATAGGCGGGCGCCTCCGCCGATCAAGGATGACGATGGATCCTCCTTCCGCTCCGTGCTAGGATTCCGGCTTGCTCAGCCTCGTCGTTCTCCTGGCGGCTCAGGATCCCGTCCTGCTGCCGCCGGTCCGGGAAATCGGGGTTCCCGACGCCCACGCGGAATCACCGCTGGAGCCGCGGAGCTCCGCGTTCGGGAAGGGCGGGCGGCTGTACGTCGTCGACGCGGGCGCCCATCGCGTCCTCATCTACGGGGCCGACGGCCGGTCCGCCGGCGCCTGGGGGAAATTCGGCGCGGCGCCGGGCGAGCTCGCGGGGCCGTCGGGAGTGGCGGTGGGCCCCGACGGGGAGGTCTTCGTCGCCGACGCGGGCAACGGCCGCGTGCAGATCTTCGACCCCGACGGCCGCTTCCTCTTCCAGTTCCCCAAGGACGAGCCGCTCGTCTCCCCCGCGGACGTGAGCGTGTACGGCGACCGCGTGTTCGTCCCGGAGCCCGACCGCCGGCGCGTGCGCGTGTTCGGCCTGCGCGGCGAGCCGCGGCTGACGCTCGGCGCGGAGCTGCTGGGCCGGCCCACCGGCGCGGCCGCCGACGAGAAGGGCGACATCTACGTGGCCGACGCGGGGGCGCACCGGATCCAGAAGTTCAAGGCCGACGGCGCGCCGCTGACCTCCTGGGGCGCCTGGGGCGAGCCGCCCGGTTATTTCCGGCGGCCCGGCGGCCTCGCCTGGTCGGCGGGGAAGCTCCTCGTCGCGGACAGCGGCAATCACCGGATCCAGGTCTTCGACGCCGACGGCCGCCTGACCCGCCTGTGGGGCGCCGGGCCCGTCCGCCCCGGCCAGGGCGGCGGGCACCTGCACGCCCCCTCGCACGTGGCCGTCGCGCCCGACGGCGCGTTCGCCGCCGTCGCCGAGCCCGTCGAAGGCCGCGTCCAGATCTTTCCGTACCGCGACGCCCCGCCGGGAACGCCCTGGGCCGGCCTCCCGTGGTGGGAGCGCATGCACGCGAAGCCCGCGATCGTCGATCCCGCCGCGCCCAAGCCGCCGGGGCTGTCCGCGCTCGTCGCGGTCGCCGACCGCGACTCCCACGCCGTGTTCTTCGTCGACGTGACGGAGAACACCGTCTCCCGCGTGATCGCCCGCGCCGGCGGCTACGGCCCGCGGCTGGGCCAGTTCAACGATCCGGTCTCGGTCGCCTTCGACGTGAAGAGCCTCAAGGCCTGGGTCAGCGACGCGGGCCACCGCCGCATCCAGCTGCTCGCCCTCGCGCGCGTCCCCGGCCGCCCGTTCGAGGCCGGGTCCGACGCCCGGGCCGTCGCCGCGTGGGACTTCGGCGGCGTGCCGGGGGCGCTGGCGCTCGACGCCCGCGGCCGCCTCTACGCCCTCGACCCGGCGAAAGCGGAGGTCGTCGTTTTCGACACGAAGGACATGACCCGCCTGCGCGTCCTCCGGGCCCCCGCGCTCAAGGGTCCCTCCCGCTGGGACGGCCTCGGCGCGGCGCCGGACGGGAAGCGGGTGTACGTGGCCGACGGCCTCGGCTGCCGCGTGCTGGTCTTCGACGAGTCCGGCGCGCCCGTCGCGGAGTGGGGGCGCCGGGGCGCGGAGCCCGAGGCGTTCCTGCGTCCCGGGAGCGTGGCCGCGGACGCGGCGGGGCAGGTGCATGTGCTCGACGTCCTCCTTTGCGAAGGGAAGACGTTCGACGCCGACGGCCGCTTCCTGCGCCGCTGGTCGGGGCCCGGCCCGCGCCCGACCCAGCTGCGCGCGCCGGCGTGGATCGCGTTCGGCCCGCCGGATCATCTGGTCGTCGACGACGCCGGCAACCACCTGGGCCAGGTGTTCCGGACGGACGGCCGGAGCGCGGGCTTCTTCATCAAGGCCGGATTCCCCCTGCTTGGAGGCGGTCGATGACGCGGCGGATGGTTCCGGTCCTGCTCCTGGCGGCGCTGTCGTGCGGGCGGGACGCGACGTCCGGCCCGCGCCGCTTCGAGAGCGCGCAGGGGCGCTACGTCGTGATCCTCGAGACGACGCCGTCGCCGATCCCGCTGAACCAGCCTTTCGAAGCCCGGATCCGGGTGGAGCCGCGCGCGGCGCCGTCGGGGCCGCTCGCGGTGGAGGTCGACGCCCGGATGCCCGAGCACTTTCACGGCATGAACCGGGTGGCGCGCACGACGCGGCAGCCGGACGGAACGTTCAAGACCGAGGGGCTGCTCTTTCACATGCCGGGCCGCTGGGAGCTCTACGTGGACATCGCGGAGGGCGCCCGGACCGAGCGCGCGCAGGTGGAGGTGATCCTGGAGTGAAGGGGATCGCGTTGCTCTGGGCGCTGGCCGCGCCGGCGCTCGCGGCCTTCCTGCTCCTGCGCGGCGGCGTCGGCTCCGCGAGCGGCGTGGCCGAGTTCAGCGCGGAGGAGGTCGAGCGCATCCTCCGCCATTCTCCGCTGGGCCCGCCGCCGGCGGACCCGACGAATGCCTTCGCGGAGCATCCGGGGGCGGCGGCGCTGGGGCAGCGGCTGTTCTTCGACGTCCGCCTGTCCCGGAGCGGCAAGATCGCGTGCGCGACCTGCCACGATCCCGCGCGGGGGCTGGCCGACGGCGAGGCGCTGTCCTCGCGCTTTCCGCTGGACCGGCACGTGCCGTCGCTGTGGAACGCGGCCTATCAGCGCTGGTACTTCTGGGACGGCCGCGCCGACTCCCTCTGGAGCCAGGCGCTGAAGCCGCTGGAGAATCCGGACGAGCACGGCTGGTCGCGCCTGGAGGCGGCGCAGCTGCTGCGCGGGGACGGGCGGCTGAGGACGTCGTACGAAACCGTCTTCGGCCCGCTGCCGGACTTCTCCGACGCGCGGCGCTTTCCGCCGGCGGGGGGGCCGCTCGCGGATCCGGAGGGCGCGCGGGTCTGGGCGGCGATGCGGGCGGAGGACCGGGAGGAGGTGGACCGGGTCTTCGCGCGGCTGGGGAAGTCGATCGCCGCCTTCGGGCGCCGGTTGGTGTCGCGGCGGGCGCCGTTCGACGTGTTCGTGGAAGGGCTGCGGGACGGGGACGCGGGGAAGCTGGCGGCGCTGTCGCCGGAGGCGCGGCGGGGGCTGAAGTTGTTCATGGGGCGGGGCAACTGCCGGCTCTGCCACGTGGGGCCGGCGTTCACGGACGGCGAGTTCCACGACCTGGGGCTGATTCCGGCGAAGGGCCTGCCGGGGCCGGGGCGCCACGCGGGAATCCGGGGGCTGCGGGGGGATCCCTTCAACGGGAGCGGCCCGCACAGCGACGCGCGGGCGGAGGGGGCGCGGAAGCTCGAATTCCTGTCGGACCTGCCGGAGACCTGGGGGCAGTTCAAGACGCCGAGCCTGCGGAACGTGGCGCGGACTGCGCCTTACATGCATCAGGGGCAGTTCGCCACGCTGCGGGACGTCGTGCGCTTCTACTCCACGCTGCGCCCGTCCTTCCGGGCGGGCCACCAGGAGAGCGGGGTGCTGGCGCCGCTGCGGCTGGACGGGGACGAGATCGACGCCCTGGTGGCCTTTCTCGAGTCGCTCAGCGACGCGGATCCGGCGCTTCCGCGACCTCCGGACTAGTGGTTCGACACGCTTGATTCCCTAGGTTAGCTCGCTCACCACTAGTGGTGAGTCAGCCTGATTCCCAGGGTCGCGATCCAGGAGAGCGACCCTGGATATCAAGCGTGTCGAACCACTAGGCTCCGTCTCTCGTCTCTCGTATCTCGTCTCCGATTCAGGTACTCTGTCGCCGTGGCCAAGCCCATCAAGGTCGATTACGCGCGGTTCGAGCGGCACGAGTTCGAGATCCACAAGGAAGCGGCGCTGCAGCGGATCGACATCTATATCCACAAGCGGATCCCGACGTACTCGCGGACGCTGGTGCAGAAGCTCATCAAGGACGGGAAGATCACGGTCAACGGCCACGGCACGCGGCCGGCCTACGAGATCAACCTGGGCGACCGGATCGTCTGCGAGATGCCGCACCTGATCGAGCCGCACGTGCTGGCGGTCGACATCCCGCTGACCATCGTCCACGAGGACGAGCACCTGATCGCGATCAACAAGCCGCCGCAGTTCGTGGTGCATCCGGCGGCCGGGCACTGGGACGACACCCTGGTCAACGCGCTGCTGCACCACTGCGGGACGCTGCCCGAGACGGACGAGGTCTACAAGCCCGGCATCGTGCACCGGATCGACAAGGACACGAGCGGGGTCATCATCGCGGCCAAGACGCTGCGCGCGCACGGCGCGCTGACCAAGCAGTTCCAGGATCGCGAGGTGAAGAAGGCCTACCGCGCGATCGTCGAGGGCGAGGTGAAGTTCGACGAGGACGTCATCGACAAGGACATGGACCGGCATCCCAAGGACTTCGAGAAGATGGCGGTGGTGAAGAAGAACACGGGCGGCAAGCCGGCCGTGAGCTTCTACCGGGTCCTCGAGCGCTTCGAGGGCTTCACCTACGTGGAAGTCTGGCCCAAGACGGGCCGGACCCACCAGATCCGGGTGCACATGGGGTCGATCGGCCACCCCTGCGTGGCGGACTCGACCTACGGGCGGCGCGACGCGCTCTTCCTGCGCGACCTGGGCGTCGAGGAGGACCCGCGGGTCCCCGACCCGAAGGAGCCGATCCTGATGCGGCAGGCGCTCCACGCCTGGTGGATCTCGTTCACGCATCCCGGGACGGGCGAGATCGTGGAGTACTCGGCGCCCGTGACGGCGGACCTCGAGCTCGTCCTGAGCCTGCTGCGCGATCACAAGCCGCGGCGCGCGAATTCCTGAAATGCCCCGCCGCCGCCGCCGGTAAAGATCCCGTGGGACGGGCCCGGCCCAACCCATAATGCATAGTGAATAAAGTTGGCGAGGCTCGGAAGGCGCCGCTACACTTGTAGCGAAATCGGAGAGCCTCCATGAAGAACGAGTCCCGGCCCTCGCGCTCGGTCGTCTTTCTCGCCCTTCTCGCCGCCGGCCTCGGCCTCGGCTTCAGCTGCGACAAATCGATCAACGACAGCACGGTGAGCGTGCTCGTGACCGTGCGCTCGTCGCTGGGCGACAACAACCAGCAGAGCGGCGGCGACGCGGTCTCGCTGGACTCCCGCGTGGTCTCGATCTCCGCCGACGGGCGCTACATCGCGTTCGCCACCAAGGCCCCGAACCTGGTCGCGGGCGACAACAACGGGGCCGTCGACGTCTTCCTGCGCGACATGGTGACCCGCACGACCGCGCTGGTCTCCGTCAACCGCTTCGGCACCGGCACCGGCGACGGCGCCAGCAGCGCGCCGACGATCTCCGCCGACGGCCGCTACGTCGCGTTCCGGTCGGCGGCCACGAACTTGCACGCCGACGATCCCGACACCACGGGCGACATCTACGTCCGCGACGTCGTGGCCGGCACCACCCTGCTGGTGTCGCGCTTCTCGGGCCCCGCCGGCGACAAGGCCAACGGCGTCTGCGAGAATCCCATGATCTCCACCGACGGCCGGTACGTGACGTTCGATTCCCGGGCGACGAACCTGGACGGCACCGACGTCCCCGGCGACACCGACTCGGACACGGCCGCGGACATCTATCGCCGGGAGCTCACCGGCTTCCTGCTCACCGAGCTGGTGTCGCGGCGCTCGCTCGCCGTGGACAACGTCAAGGGGAACGCCGCGAGCCGCGCTCCGCGCATCTCCGGCGACGGCCGCTACATCGTCTTCGAATCCGACGCGACCAACCTGGTGACGAACGCGGCCGAGGGCGGCCCGGACGGCAATCCCGCCACCGACTGCTTCGTGCGCGACATGGACACCGACTTCACCCGCCGCGTCTCGCTGACCCTCGCGGGCGGCAATCCCAACGGCGTCTGCACCACGCCGTTCATCTCGAACGACGGACGCTTCGTGGTCTTCCGCTCCCTCGCCTCCAACCTGCATCCGGACGACGACGGCCCCGAGCCCGACATCTTCCTCTTCGACACGACGACCCTCAACATCCTCATCGTGTCCCAGCACACGTTCGGCACCCAGGCCGGCCAGGGCTGCGACGTCCCGGTGCTCACCGGCGACGGCCAGTTCGTCGTCTTCCAGTCGCCCTCCCCCAGCCTCGTCAACGGCGACACCAATACCAGCATCGACATCTTCCGCCACAACCGGCTGACCCGGGAGACGGAGCGGATGTCGGTGAGCACCTACGGGCTGGAGCTCAACGGGAACTCGCAGCGCCCCGCCGTGACGACCGACGGCAGCTACGTCGTCTTCGTCACGGACGCGACGAACGCGGCGGACGACGACACGAACGGCGCCGTCGACGTCTATCTGCGGGGGCCGCCCCGCTAGGGAGAGGGCCTCGGATCGGTAAGGCAGCGATTGAAGTGAGTAGGGAGATGAGAACCACCATGATCCGACCCGCCGTGCCCCTCATCCTCGCTCTCCTGACCGCCGCGTCCGCCGCGTCGGCGCAGGAGGTCGGCGGCTACATGAACTCCGACGGCGTCGTCCGCACGCTGTACTTCGGCGAGACGACCCGCGAGGCGGGCGTCCTGACCTTCGGCTGCTTCGGCGGCGACATGACGGTCGTGGCTCCCGCCACCAAGACGATGCGGCTGATCATTCCGGCCGGCCTCAACGTGGAGTGGGACCCGGCGTCCCCCTGGTTCTTCGGAGGCCCGCAGGTCGGGAAGGTCCAGGGCTTCTCGCTCGGGACCAAGACTCTCACGATCACGACGACGGCGGGCGGCCTGCTTCCCGGCGACATCTTCACCCTGAGCGGCATGCGCTACACGACCATCGGAGCCGGGTCGAGCGACGCCCTCTTCCTCGACAAGGACGGGGACGCGACCTTCACCAGCCACGCGTTCGCCGTCGACGACCGCGACCCGGCGACCAACACGATCACGGTGGCGAGCAATCCGTTCTTCACGGTGTCGGGCGGCAGCCAGATCTTCCGGACGGGAGATCCGGACACCGTGTGCGGCCAGATCAACATCCAGGAGCAGGCCTCGTTCCCGGCCATCAAGGTGGGAACCGGCATCCGCATCCAGATTCCGGCCGGCCTCAACATGAGCTGGGATACCCTCATCACCTCCGTCACCGTGGCGGGCTCCGCCTCCGGAAAGGTGGACAATCTCGCCGTCACCTATCCGACAAGCAAGGTCGCCCTGATTCCGGTGACGACCGACTTCGTCGCCAACGATACCCTGACGATCAACGGACTGGAGTTCAGCGGGTTCGGAGTGGCCTCCGGACCGCTCGGGCTGCAGCTCGTCGTGAACGGCGGGACGCTGGCGTCCACCACGTCGGCCCAGACCTTCCGCGTGGCGGGGATCCCGACGATGTCGATGACGCAGCAGAACTTCGGCGTCAACGATCCGAACACGACCAACAATCAGATCTCGATCACCAACGTTCCCGTCGGGGACGTGACCATGATCACCTCGACGAACGACATCGAGATCCGGATCCCGGCCGGCCTTCCGATCGTGTGGGCTCTCGATTTCAGCCCGAGCTTTTCCTTCGCGGGCTCGGGGGTCAACGGCGCGGTGGGCGCCGTGTCGTACTCCGGGGATCAGAAGAGCCTGTTCATCGACGTGACCACGACCTTCGATCCGGGCCGGATCCTCCGGATCGACAACCTCACGTTCAGCGGCTTCGGGTCCGCGTCGGCCGCCGACAGCCTCGAGCTGGACGTCGATACCGACGGCACCTCCGAGACCACCACGGGGGCCAACCTTCGCGTCGTCCAGCCCACGATTTCGATCGCGGGCACGACCTACAACGCGGGGGAGGAAGCCACCAACGCGCCCAGCATCCTCGTGACGAACTCGAACCCCGGGCGCATCCGGGCGCTCGACGCGACCGGCAACATCCGCATCCGCATCCCCGCCGGCCTCAGCATGATCTGGGACACGTCCGTCACCGCGCCCGGCCTCGTGATCGGCGGCGCGGGCACCGGGGTCGTCGCGGCCAACGTCACGTATCCGATCGTCGACAACAAGACCGTCCAAATCGACGTCACCACGGACTTCTCGGCCGGACAGACCCTGACCATCACGGGTCTGCGCTTCACGAACTTCGCGGCCTCGGGCCCCGCCGGACTCGAGCTGGATGTCGCGTCGGCCGGCACGACCGTCCACACCTCGGTCGGGCAGATCCAGGTCGGCGGCACGCCCTCGATCCTGTCGGCGTCGCCGCAGAGCTTCACGTTCGGCGACTCGAACCTGGCGTCGACCTCCGCGGCCTCGGACATCACGATCACGGACGCGTCGGGCGTGCCGATGATCACGACGGCGGGAGACATCCGGATCAAGATCCCGGCGGCCTACAACATGACCTGGGATACCAGCGTGCTGACGATCGGCTCGAACAACGCGAAAGTCTCGACCACGCTTCTGGCCTACGCGGACAGCAACAAGACGGCCGTCCTGAACGTGATCACCTCGAACTTCGGGTCGGGCGAGAGCGTGACGGTGTCGGGCCTGCGCTTCGCGAACTTCGCCACGACGGGCAGCACCAACCTGCAGCTGGAGGTCGACGGAGACCCCGCCGTCGAGGACGACGACGGCGTCACCAAGGCGATCGGGCGCCCGAACATCGCCTCGGCGTCCAATCAGCTGTTCAACCAGGGAGAGGAGTCCACCGCCGCCGCCCAGATCGTCATCACCGACGACGCGACGTTCCCGCGGATCCGGGCGGTCGACGCGACCGGCGACATCCGGATCCGGATCCCCACCGGCCTCAACATGGAGTGGGATCCCAGCGTGACGACCGTCTCCGCGGTCATGGGCGGCCCCGGCGGCTCCGGCAACGTGTCGTCGAGCGTGAGCTACGAGCCGGGCAACAAGGTCGTCCGGATCGACGTGACGGCCGACTTCGTCGGAGGCAAGACGGTCACGATCCTGGGCCTGAAGTTCCAGAACTTCGGCGCCGTCTCCTCGGGCAACCTCGAGCTCATCTGCAGCGGCACGGAAACGACCACCGTGTGCCGGGTCGACGCCCAGTCGATCACCATCGGCAGCACGGCCTCGATCAGCTCCCCGGCGCAGAGCTTCACCTTCAACGATTCGTCCGCGCTGTCGACGTCCGTCGCCACCGACATCCTGATCACGGACGCGACGGGCGTGCCGATGATCACCACGGGGAACGACATCCGGATCAAGATCCCGGCCGGGCTGGGGCTGACCTGGGACAGCGGCGTCAATACCATCGGCTCGAACAACGCGAAGGTGTCGACGACGGTGCTGGGCTACGAAGATTCGAACCGGACGGTCGTCCTCAACGTGATCACCACGAATTTCGGGTCCGGCGAAAGCGTGACCGTCACGGGCCTGCGCTTCGCGAACTTCGTCGCCGTCGGCAGCACGCAGATCGAGCTGGAGGTCGACGGAGACCCGCTCGTCGAGGACCAGGACACCCTCAACTCGAAGTCGATCGGCCGGCCCACGATCTCCTCGACGGTCAACCAGACCTTCAACCAGGACGAAGAGGCGACGGCCGCGGCCACGATCCGCGTGAGCGACGGCGCCGTCCCCCGCGTCCGCTCGGACAACACGACCGGCGACATCCGGATCCGCATCCCGGCCGGGCTGAACATGACCTGGAACACCGCGATCACCACGGTGACAGCGACGGTGACGGGGACCGGGGTCGTCTCCTCCACGCTGCTGGCCTACGAGGACTCCAATCGGACGGCGGTCCTCAACGTGACGACGAGCTTCGGCGCGAACGCGTTCGTGGACATCTCCGGGCTGCAGTTCTTCCCCTTCTCGGGGGCGTCGGGCCCCCTGAGCCTCCAGCTGATCGTCAACGGCGTCCCCGCCGGCCCGAACTCCGTCTGCAACAGCGACGACAAGACGATCCAGATCGGCGGCCGGGTGACGGTCTCCTCCGCGACCAACCAGTTCCTCGTGGTGGGCGACGCGGCCGTGAACGCCTCCGCCATCACGGTCACCGACGCGCCCGGCGTGCCCATGATCAACACGACCACCGGCCTCCGGCTCGTGATCCCCGCGGGCCTGGGCGTGACCTGGAACACGGGCATCACCACCATCGGCTCGACGAACGGAAAGGTGACCCAGACGGGCGTCACCTACGTGAACGGGAACCGGACCGCCGTGCTCATCGTCAACGCGAACTTCACGGCCGGGGAATCCACCGTGATCACCGGCCTGCAGTTCGCCACGCCCACGCTGGCGAGCACGGGCAGCCTGGAGGTGGAGGTCGACGGCGACGTCGCCACGGAGGACGTCGACGACAAGACGATCACCATCGGCGGCCCGACGATGGCTTCCGCGGGCGTCCAGAACTTCACCAAGAACGATCCGGCGATCGCGATGTCGATGATCACGATCACCGAGGCCGCCGGCGGCGCGAGCATCCGGGACGGCAACAACATCCGGATCCGGATCCCCGCCGGCGTCAACATGACCTGGAACACCGGCGTGACCGCGGCCACGTTCGGCGGCACGGCGAGCGGCCGGGTGGTCAACCCCGTGACCTTTGAGCCGGGCAACAAGACGGTGATCATCGAAGTCACCACGGATTTCGCGGCCGGCCAGACCCTGACGGTCAGCGGCCTCCAGTACACCGCGTTCGGGAACTCGTCCACGGGCAATCTCACGCTGGAGGTCGACGGCGACAGCTCCGCGGAGGCCACGGACACGCAGCAGGTCCGGATCGGCTCGCCCACGATCTCCTCCGCCGCCAACCAGTCGTTCAATGTCCTCGATCCGATCACGCCCATCTCCCAGATCGTGCTGACGGAGGACCCGGCCAACCCGAGGATGTCGGCGGCCGGCGACATCCGGATCCGCATCCCCGCGAGCCTCAACATGGAGTGGGACACCACCGACACCGTCGGCACGCTGAACGTGGGCGGCGCGGGCGCCGGCGTCGTGGGCGGCGTGACCTTCCCCGAAGGTCCGAAGATCATGCTGATCAACGTCACGACGGGCTTCTCGGTCAATCAGACCCTGACGATCTCCGGCTTCGGCTTCGCCAATTTCTCGGCGGAATCCTCGACCGCGCCCCTCGAGCTGGTCGTGAACAGCGGGGCCCTCACCACCTGCAACGTCGACGACAAGACCAAGCAGATCGGCGGCCAGGCCAGCCTGAGCTCCGCCGCCCAGTCCTTCGCGGTCAACGATCCCCCCACGGCCTGTACGGCCCTCGTGATCACGGACGCCCCCGGCTCGCCCAAGATCACCACGGCGAACGGCATCCAGATCAAGATCCCGGCCGGCCTCAACATGACCTGGAACACCGCGATCACGACCATCACCTCGACCAACGGAAAGGTGACCCAGACGGGCGTGACCTACGCGGACGCGAACAAGACCGCCGTCCTCATCGTGAACGCGAACTTCGTGGCCTCCGAGGCCACCACGATCACGGGCCTGCAGTTCGACAACTTCGTGGCCGGCTCGGGGCAGCTGACCCTGGAGCTCGACGGCGACGCGACGGCCGAGGCGACCGACGTCAACACCAAGGGCATCGGCGCGCCCACGCTGTCGTCGAGCGGGAGCCAGGTCTTCCTGGTCGGCCCCGGCCCCACCGGCGCGTCCTCGTTCACGATCACCGACGACGGCACCTTCCCGCGGATCCGCGCCGCGACCGGCCTCCGCGTCCGCATCCCCGCCGCCCTCAACATGGTCTGGCAGAACCTCGGTACCGCCGGCATCGTGATGGGCGCCGGCAGCGGCAACGTCTCGACGACCGTGGCGTACGCCGACGCCTTCAAGACCCTCGTGCTGACCGTCACCTCCGACTTCGTCGCGAGCCAGACCGTCACCGTCTCGGGCCTGGCCTTCCAGACGTTCTCGGCGCCGTCGACTCCCGACTTCCTCCGCCTCGAGGTCACGGCCTCGGGCTTCACGACCGATCTCGACAACCAGTCCAAGGCGATCCAGGGCAGCCCGACGATCGCCTCGGCGTCGCAGGGCTTCACGATCAACGACCCGGCGACCACCGCGACCAACGTCGTCATCACCGACGCGGGCGGCGTCGCGACCATCACGAACGCGCAGAACATCCGGATCGTGATCCCCCCCGGCCTCAACATGCTCTGGGACACCTCGGTGGT
>DASVNH010000287.1:0-19631 GCA_036383955.1 Planctomycetota bacterium
CCGTCGTGCGCCGCTTGAGGGCCTTGCCCGCGCGGATGTAGATCGGCACGCCCTGCCAGCGCCAGTTGTCGACGTACATCCTCAGCGCCGCGTAGGTCGGCGTGCGCGAGGTTTTCGCGACGCCCTCCTCGTCCCGGTAGCCGCGGTACTGGCCCAGGACGACGTCCTCCCGCGTGAGCGGCCGGATCGAGCGGAAGAGCTTGTGCTTCTCGTCGCGGACGTCCTCCGCCCGGAACGTGGCGGGCGGCTCCATCCCGCAGAGCGCGAGGACCTGGAGCAGGTGGTTCTGGACGACGTCGCGGATCACGCCGGTCTGGTCGTAGAACTTTCCGCGGCGCTCGACGCCGATCTCCTCGGCCATCGTGATCTGCACGTGGTCGACGTGCATGCGGTTCCAGAGCGGCTCGAAGATGGAGTTGGCGAAGCGGAAGACCAGGATGTTCTGGACGGTCTCCTTGCCGAGGTAGTGGTCGCTGCGGAAGGTCTGGCTTTCGTGGAGCGTCTCGGCGACGAGCCCGTGGAGCTCGCGCGCGCTCGGGAGGTCCCGGCCGAACGGCTTCTCGATGACGACGCGGGCCCAGGGGATGCCGCCCGGGGGATGGATCAGGCCCGCGACCTTCAGGTTCTTGAGGATGACCGGATAGACCGCCGGCGGCACCGCCAGGTAGAAGAGCCGGTTGCCTTCCGTGCCGTGCCGGCGCTCGGCGTCCTCGACGCCTTCGCGGAGGGCGTCGTAGGCCGACGGGTTGTTCACGTCGCCGGGGCAGGTCTCGATCCGCGCGGCGAACGAGGCCCAGACGGCCTCGTCGATCGGCTTCGTGCGCGAATGCTTCTCCACCGCGGCCCGCAGCTGCGCGCGGTAGGCCGCCGCGTCCCCGATGGAGGTGCTGGTGGCCACGAGCGCGAAGCGGGGGGGGAGCTCCCCGGCCTTCCAGAGGTTGTAGAGCGCCGGGACGATCTTGCGATGGGCCAGGTCGCCCGTGGCGCCGAAGAGCACGAGGAGGCACGGCTCCGCGGGGCGGGCCGCGGCGACCCGCGTGCCGCCGACGGCGTCGACTTGGATTTCATTCATGCCGGTGCCCGAAGCCCGTCCCCCGGTAAACTGTAGCGCCGGTCGCGTACGCCGGGCTACTGGCTACGGGCTACGGAAGTGTATGAAATGGAAGCGTCCAAGGCGAACAAACCCTTAATCGAAGCTGTCTGAATCGGCGATTCTGGAGATAGCCATGCTGCTCGCCGCGCTGCTCGCGCTCCTGGACGAAGCCGCCCCCGAGTTCACCCTCAAGGACCTGGCGGGGCGGGACGTCGCCCTCGCCTCCTTCAAGGACCGCAAGGCCGTCGTCCTCGTCTTCACCGGCATCGAATGCCCGCGCGGCCGCGCCGCCGAGCCGCGGCTCGCCGACTACGCCCGGACCTACGGCGAGCGGGGCGTCGCCTTCCTCGCCATCAACGCCAACCGCAACGAGTCCGACGCCGAGATCGCCGAGCATGTGAAGAAGACCGCCTGGCCCCTCCCCGTCCTCCGCGATCCGGGCGGGAAGGTCGCCGAGCTCTACAAGGTCGACGTCCAGCCGGCCGCGATCGTGCTCAGCGAGGGGCGCGTGCGCTACCGGGGGCTGATCGACGACCACAAGGTCGAGGAGTTCGTGCGGACCCACTATCTCCGGGACGCGCTCGACGCGGCGCTCGCGGGCAAGGAGCCCGCCGTGAAGGAGACCCAGGCCGTCGGCTGCTCGATCAAGAAGACCGAGGCGGCGGCCGCCGGCGAGGTGACGTACGCGAAGGACGTCGCCCCCATCCTGAACAAGCACTGCGTGGCCTGCCACCGGCCGGGCCAGGTGGGGCCGTTCACGCTGGACGACTTCGACCAGGCGAGCGCGTGGTCGAAGGAGATCACGACGTACACGAAGCGGCGCGCGATGCCGCCGTGGAAGCCCACGACGAACGCGGGGATCTACTACAACGAGCGCCGGCTGACGGACGCGGAGCTCGCGGTCCTGGAGCGCTGGCACGCGGCCGGCGCGCCGAAGGGCGACGTGAAGCACCTGCCGCCGGCGCCGAAGTTCGACGACGGCTGGATGCTGGGGACGCCCGACGTCGTGCTCAAGGCCGAGGGCGGCCACGTGGTCGGCCCGAAGGGGCCGGACGAGTACCGCTGCTACGTGGTCAAGAACCCGTTCGACGAGGACAAGTGGGTGACGGGGATCGAGTACCGCCCGGGCAACGGGCTGGCCGTGCACCACATCATCGGCTTCCTCGACAAATCGGACCAGTCGGAGAAGAAGGACGCGGCGGAGGAGGGTCCGGGCTACCGCTCCAACGGATCCGGGCCGGGCATCCTGCCTTCGGGCTCGCTCGGCGGCTGGGCCCCCGGCAACCTGCCCCGGATGCTCCCCGACGGCACCGCCCGGCTCTGGGCCAAGGGCGAGCGGATCGTGCTCGAGACCCACTACCACCGCACCGGGCGGCCGGAGACCGACGCGGGCGCCCAGATCGCGTTCCACTTCGCGAAGACGCCCGTGAAGAAGCGGCTCCACGTCGGCACGATCGCCAACTTCCTCCTGAAGATCCCGGCCGACGCCGACCGGCACAAGGTGTCCGCGCTGTGGATCGTGCCGAAGAACGTCTCCGCGCTCGACGTCATGCCGCACATGCACCTGCTCGGCCGGGAGATCTCGGTCGTGGCGACGCTGCCCGACGGCACGAAGCGGGACCTCGTCGACATCAAGGACTGGGACTTCAACTGGCAGGAGACGTACCAGTTCCGGGAGAACATCCAGCTTCCCCGCGGCACCCGCGTGTGGCTCCATGCCGTCTACGACAACTCGCTCAAGAACTCCAACAATCCGTCGATTCCCCCCAAAACCGTCCGCTGGGGCGAGAACACCACCGACGAGATGTGCGTGGCCTTCGTGCACTTCACCAACGACAACGAAGATCTGACCCAGCCCCAAGAAGAACGTTAACCACGAAGACACAAAGGACACGAAGAGGACGCTTATGGAGGTCCCCCCTCCCCCCCGGGGGGGCGCAAGCTTCGTGACCTTTGTGCCTTTGTGGTGAGGGGATCATGCTCGACGAACCGCTGCCGCTGACGTTCGATCCCGTCTCCAACGGCGAGTACCTGCCGCCGGCGAAGACCGCGGGGGACGTCGAGGCCGAGCGGCGCGTGCGCCGGATCGCGGAGCGGCACGCGGCGCGGCTGGGGGTGTCGCGGCGGACCTTCCTCACCGGCGCCTGCGGCATGGCCGCGACGCTCGCGACGATCAACGAGGTCTACGGCGCGTCGGGCGGCTTCTACCGGATCACGCCGGAGATGCTCTTCGAGCAGGAGGCGGCGAAGGCGGCGCTGGCGGGGAAGGAGTTCATCTTCGACGTCCAGTCGCACCACGTCATGCCCGACGGGGCCTGGAAGGACAAGAACCCGCTGGCGGCCCAGCTCTTCAAGAGCTTCCAGCAGCTCTTCGGCCGCGGCCGGAACGTGAAGGACCCGCTCCAGGGGCTCTCGCGCTTCTTCTACACCAAGGAGATCTTCCTCGACAGCGACACGACCGTCTCGGTGCTGTCGGCGCTGCCCGCGCTGCCGGCCGCCCAGCCCTGCCCGATCGACGACGCGGTGGCGACGCGCGAGATCATCGACCGGATGTCGAAGTCGAAGCGCCTCCTCGTCCACGGCCTGGTGACGCCGAACGTGGATCCGATCGGGGCGCAGCTCGACGGCATGCAGCGCCTGGCCGAGGAGCACAAGGTCGCGGCGTGGAAGACCTACTGCCTCTGGGGCCCCAAGGGGAACGGCTGGTGGCTCGACGACGAGACGCTCGGCGTGCCCGTCATGGAGCGCGCGATGAAGCTCGGCGTGAAGATCGTGTGCACCCACAAGGGCCTGCCGCTCGGCTTCCTCGGCGAGAACAAGTACGAGCGGCCGGTGGACGTCGGCCGCGTCGCCAAGCGCTTCCCCGAGATCCGCTACGTCATCTACCACTCCGGCTACGATCCGAAGAAAGTCGAGGGGCCCTACGATCCGGGGACGGCGGACCGGGGCGTCGACTGCCTGATCAAGTCGCTCGAGGACAACGGCATCCGGCCGAATTCGAACGTCTACGCGGAGCTCGGCTCGACCTGGTGGATGCTGATGAAGAAGCCCGACCAGGCGGCGCACGTGCTGGGCAAGCTGCTCAAGCACGTGGGCGAGGACCGCGTGGTCTGGGGCACGGATTCGATCTGGTACGGGACGCCGCAGAACCAGATCGAGGCGTTCCGGGCGTTCGAGATCGCCGACGACCTCCGCGAGAAGCACGGCTATCCGGCGCTCACGAAGGAGGTCAAGGCCAAGATCTTCGGCCTCAACAGCGCCGCGCTCTACGGCATCGACGCGAAGGCGACGCGCGAGGCGCTCCCGAAGGACGAGGTCGAGAAGCTGCGCCAGGCCTACCTGGAGAACCCCCAGCGGACCTACGCGGTCTACGGCCCCACCAACCGCCGCGAGTTCTTGAAGCTGCTGAAGCTGCACGACGGCATGCCCGCGTGACGAGTGCCAAGTGCCAAGTGCCAAGTGCCTAGGGACTGAAGCCTAGCGCCGGCGATCTCGCGGTCTCGTGCGCAATCCCCCGCGCGGAAGTATCCTGTAGGGGTGAGCGTGATCTGGCTCCTGCTCCTCCAGGCGGGCGAGTTCATTCCCCTGGAGCCCGGCACCTTCATGATGGGGGAGGGCGAGGCGCCGCCCAAAACGAAAGAGGAGTGGAAGCTCCGCGAGTGGGACGAGGCGCCCGCCCATCGCGTCCACCTCAAGCGCGCGTTCTCGATCGCCCCGTGGGAAGTCACGAACGCCCAGTTCCGCGCCTTCGACCCCAAACACGCCGGGGAGGGCGGCGACGACAGCCCCGCCGTGCGCGTGAGCTGGACCCGGGCCGTCGAATACGCCGCCTGGCTCTCGATGAAGGAGGGCAAGGCCTACCGACTCCCCACGGAAGCCGAATGGGAGTACGCCCGGCGCGCCGGCCACGCGATCGGAACCCGGATCCGCGAATGGTGCCTCGACTGGCACGGCCCCTACGAAGCCGGCGAAGACGCCGATCCCTCCGGCCCCGCCCAGGGCTACGCCCGCGTCGCCCGCGGCGGGAAGGGCGTCGACCGCCCCTCGGACCGCTCCGGCCATCTCCCCGACGACGCCAACCGCCTCACGGGCTTCCGCCTCGTGATCGGCGAGCCGCCCTTTCCGGGACGGTCGGCGCGGCCGCCGGAGCGACGTCCCCCCGCCAAGCCGCTCGAGGCGCCGCGGACGCCCTACTTCCTCGACTTCGTGAAGGAGAAGAAGGCGCCGCCGATCCCCAAGGACGCCTGGGGGCCGGTCTACGCCGCGTGGAACCACTTCAGCGCCGTCTGCGTCTGCCCGAACGGCGACGTCCTGGCGGCCTGGTACACCTGCGTCTCCGAGGAAGGCCGCGAGCTCGCCCAGGCCGCGAGCCGCCTGCCCGCGGGCGCGGACAGCTGGGATCCGCCGGAGCTCTTCTTCGACGTCCCCGGCGTCAACGACCACGCCCCCGTGCTTCTGCGCGCGAACGACAGGATCTATCATTTCTTCACCCAGTCGCTCCGGGGCTGGGACGACGCCGCCGACTACGTCCGCGTGTCGACGGACAGCGGCTTCACCTGGTCCGCCCCGCGGCTCGTGGCGCCGCGCGGCCAGCTGAGCCAGCCCTGCTCCGCCTTCGTCGCGAAGGACGGGACGCTGTTCCTGGCGGCGGACGGCGACGGCCACCGCGACACCCGCGTGGTCCGGAGCGCGGACGGCGTGACCTGGGAGATCGGGAAGGGCGACCTCGTCAAGGCGGGGATCCATCCGGCGATCGCGCCGCGCTCGGACGGGGCGATCCTCGCCTTTCTCCGCGGGCCCAAGCCGATGCCGATGATGGTCTCGACGGACAAGGGGGACTCCTGGGCGGCGGAGAAGACGCCGTTCGCGGGGATCAGCGTGGGCCAGAAGGCGGCGGCGCTCCGGCTCGCCAGCGGCAACCTGCTCGTGCTCCACCATAACAGCGGCGTCTTCGCGGCGATCTCGACGGACGACGGCAAGACCTGGCCCCACGTCCGCAAGATCCCCGGCCTGGACGGGTATCTCTCCGCCGCGCAGGCGCCGAACGGCCTCATTTATGCCGTCGGCAGCAAGCAGAGCCGGGTCGTCTTCAACGAAGCGTGGGTGAAACCGCCATGATCCTTCTCGCGTTGCTTCTCGCGCAGGACGTCGGGCCCAAGGAAACCTTCCACGTCTACCTGCTCCTCGGCCAGTCCAACATGGCCGGGCGCGGCAAGGTGGAGAAGGAAGACGCGACTCCCCACCCGCGCGTCTTCGCGCTCACGAAGGACGGCGCCTGGGCCCCGGCCGTCGAGCCGCTCCACTGGGACAAGCCCGCCGCGGGCGTCGGCCCCGGCTTCGCGTTCGGCAAGGCGATGGCCGACGCGGATCCGAAGATCCGGATCGGCCTCGTGCCCTGCGCGGCGGGCGGCTCGCCGATCGAGGCCTGGCGCCCCGGCGCCTTCCACGACCAGACGAAATCCCATCCCTGGGACGACACCGTCACGCGCGCGAAGGCCGCGCTCGCGAAAGGCACGCTCAAGGGCTTCCTCTGGCACCAGGGGGAGTCGAACAAGGCCGAGGGCCACGCCGACAAGCTCGTCGACCTCGTGAAGCGGCTGCGGGCGGAGTTCGGGAACGTCCCCTTCGTCTGCGGCGAGCTGGGCCGCTTCAAGGAGACCTACGCCCCGATGAACGCGGTGCTGGGGGACGTCGCCAAGCGCGTCGAGCGCTCCGCCTGCGTGAGCTCGGACGGCCTCAAGGACAAGGGCGACACGACCCACTTCGACGCCCCCGGCGCCCGCGAGCTGGGACGTCGATACGCCGCCGCCATGATTCGGCTCAAGCCGTAAGGTCCGGGCTCCCCGCGTTATTCTCTAGCGTGGACAAGAACGCCGAGTTCCTGCGCCTGATGACCGAGTTCCAGGGCCGGCTCTTCGGCTACATCTTCTCGCTGCTCGGCGATCCGGACCGGGCGAACGACGTCCTCCAGGAGACCAACGTGGTCCTCTGGCGGGACAGCAAGGAGTTCGTGCCCGGCTCCAACTTCAAGGCCTGGGCCTTCCGCGTCGCCCACTTCCAGGTCATGGCCTTCCGGCAGAAGGCGATCCGCGACAAGCTCGTCTTCGAGGACGACCTGCTCGAGGCCGTGGCCTTCGGCGCCCGCGAGGCCGACGAGGCGTTCGACGGCCGCCGCGAGCGCCTCAGCGGCTGCCTCGAGAAGCTCTCCGCGCCGCTCCGCGAGATGCTCCGCCGCCGCTACGCCGACGGCCAGTCGCTCCAGGAGATCGGCAAGGAGCGCGGCATGACGTCCAACGCCGTGACCCAGGCGCTCTTCCGCATCCGCCAGAGCCTGGTCCAGTGCGTGGCGAGGTACGCCTGATGTCGACGCCCTGCGAAGAGATCCGGCCCGAGCTCGAAGCCCTGCTCGGCGCGATGACCGAGGGCGGCCTCGACGCCCCCGGCCGCAAGCGCCTCGCCGAGATCCTCCACGACCATCCCGACGCCCGCCAGGTCTACCTCGACTACTGCCAGATGCACGCCCTGCTGCGCTCGGCCCACGGCGAGCTCAGCGCGGTCGCCCGTCCGCGCCGCCGCTGGGCGCCCTGGGCGGCGGCCGCCGCCGCGGCCGCGCTCCTCGCGGCCCTCCTCCCCTGGCGCGCCGGCACGGGGGCGTCCCTCGACGGCCGATCGGTCGGCCAGGGCCAGCGGGTGAGCCAGGGCGACGTCCGCTACGTCGACGGCACCCGCCTCGCCCTGCTGGAGCGCTCTGACGCGGCGATCTTCAAGGACCACGTGGAGCTCCACCAGGGCGTCGTCCGCTGCGAGGTGAAGCCGCGCGCGGTTCCGTTCTCGATCAAGACCCGCCAGGCCGAGGCGACGGTGCTCGGCACGTCGTTCGAAGTCGCCTCGGAACGGGACGAGACCCGCCT
Organism: Planctomycetota bacterium; assembly: GCA_036383955.1. Taxonomy (GTDB): domain Bacteria; phylum Planctomycetota; class MHYJ01; order MHYJ01; family JACPRB01; genus JACQFK01. The sequence continues at coordinate 8,005 of DASVNH010000287.1, forward strand.
GGGGGTGTCGAGCGGCCGCGTCCGCCTCGCCGCCGGGGGCCGGGAGGTCGTCGCCGGGCCGGGGGAGGTCGCGACGTCCGACGGGCGCGAGCTCGTCCGCTGGGCGCCGGTCTGCGCCCTGGACTTCGCCTCGATGACGGCCCTGCCTTCCCAGCTGGAAAGCGTCTTCTGCCCCTCGAAGCTCCTGCACACGCCCGGACGGACGGTCACCGCCGAGCCGCTCGGACGCTTCCTGCCCGGCGGCTTCCACCTCGGCACCCCGGGGCACGAGCACGGCCTGCACGTCTGGCGCTGGCGCGAGGAGGTCGGCGACGACGTCCTGATCGAGGCGGACGTCGCCGGCGGCCAGCGCTGGTCGCTCGGCTTCTCGATGAGCGGCGACCCCTTCGAAGGCTACCGGATCATCTTCGCGGTGATGGGGTATCCCGAGGGGATCTCGATCGACACCATCCATCCGGTCGACTGCGTGGTGCTGGCGCAGGATCCGCGGCCGATCAACTACGACCGCGACCACACGCTGCGGGCCGAGCGCCGGGGAGGCCGGATGCGGGTCTGGATCGACCGCGAGCTCCGGCTCGACACGGAGATCGCGCACCCGCTGCCCGTGGGACGTCGCAAGACCTTCGCGATCAGCAACTACGGCGCGCCGCCGCTGCTCAGAGCATTGCGCGTCTGGAAAGCGGCGCCCTGAGCGGTCGTGTATTATTGGCGTAAGGGGCGGGTGGTATCCGTTATGGGCTTGGGCATGCGGAACCTCGAATCGATCCAGGAGCTGGACCGCCGGAGCTTTCTCCGGGCGGGGATGCTGGGGGCGTTCGGGCTGTCGCTGCCCCAGCTGCTGCGCGCCCAGCAGGGCGTGAAGCGCGAGGCCTCGGTCATCCTGCTCTGGATGCGGGGCGGCCCGAGCCAGCACGAGACCTGGGATCCGAAGCCCGAGGCGCCGTCCGAGTACCGGGGCCCCTTCGGCGCGACATCCACCGCGGTGCCGGGGATCCGGATCTGCGACATGCTGCCGAAGTCGGCGGCGATCATGAAGAAGTGGTCGATCGTCCGCTCGCTGCACCACGAGGACGCGGGGCATTCCGGCGGCGACCAGATCTGCTTCACCGGCTACCCGGCGGGCCCCAATCCCGACGTGAACATCATGCCGAGCTGCGGCTCGATCGTGGCCAAGCAGAAGCCCGGCCGCAAGCTGCCCGCCTACGTCATGATCCCGCGCATGGTGCCCGGCACCGACGCGTCGTACCTCGGACCCGCCTACCGGCCCTTCGAGACCCAGGCGGACCCGGCCGCCGCCGGGCCGTTCTCCGTGCCCAACCTGCAGGCCCCCGAAGCCATTTCGGTCGACCGCCTCGCGGGACGCGCCCAGCTGCTCGGCGATCTCGACGGCCTGCGCCGGGCCGTCGACGCCAGCGGCACGATGGACGCGATGGACAAGTTCCACCAGGACGCCTGGAAGATCGTGACCGGCCCCGAGACGCGCCAGGCCTTCGACCTCGACGCCGAGCCCCGGGCGGTGCGCGAGCGCTACGGCTTCATGCCCGAGTTCCAGGCGCCCACGACCGACCGCTGCGGCTGCCCCGCGTGGTCGCAGCGCATGCTGCTGGCGCGGCGGCTGGTCGAGGCGGGCGTGAAGCTGGTGACGGTCGACCTCCGCTGGTGGGACACGCACGTCGAGGGCATCGACAGCATGAAGCGCGGCTTCCTGCCGCGCTGGGACCAGGCGTACTCGGCGCTGATCGAGGACCTCGACCAGCGCGGCCTGCTGGCGTCGACGATGGTGATCGCCTGGGGCGAGTTCGGCCGCACGCCGAAGCTGAACGACAAGAACGGCCGCGACCACTGGCCGGGCGTGTTCTCGGCGGCGCTGGCCGGCGGCGGCATCCAGGGCGGGCGCGTGGTGGGGGCGAGCGACGACAAGGGCGCCTATCCGAAGGACAACCCGAAGGATCCGCAGGACGTCCTGGCCACGATGTACCACCACCTCGGCATCGACATCCACGCCGAGTATCCCGACCACACCGGCCGTCCGCGCCCGATCCTGCCCTTCGGCAAGCGCCTCACCGAGCTTTTCTGAGGCCCTAGGCCAAAGGCCCAAGGCCCGAGGGCGGCCCCCCCGGGGGGCAGGGGGGATCCCCTAAGGCCTTTGGCCTAAGGCCTACTTATCGAGCTCCACGTCCTCTTCGTCGTCGTCGTTCTCCACGATGCCCAGGGCGCGGGCGCGGTCCTCGAGGAAGTTGCTGACGATGCGGTCGTCGACGGCGAACGACTGGTTGTTGTTCGTCATGCCGAAATCGCGGGTCTGCAGGAGCTTGAGGACGCCGGCGCGGTCGAAGTCGAGGCGGGCCATCCGCAGATCCTCGGAGCTGAGCGAGAGGATGAAGAGGTCGAGCGACACGCTCCGGGAGGTGACGGGGATGGGCGCGGAGAGGTCGAACTTGGCGCGGGTGGTGTCCCAGCTGACGTAGTAGAAGCGGTCGACGTCCCCCACGCGCAGGGCGAGGTCGGGCGGGCCGAGGAGCTCGAGGGTCCGCTTCATCGTGTGGACCCCCGGCTTCAGCTGGGCGGCCTCGACGACCGGCGCGGGGAGCCCTTCCTTCTTCGTCTCCCAATCGACGTGGAGGCACCCCGCGAGCAGGAGCGGAAGCGCGGCGACGCTCTTCATTCCCACGGGAAGCCGTACTCCGCGAAGTCGGCGGCGAAGCGGGAGCCGACGGCGGTGACGACGTCCTTCCGGTCGATGATCACGGTCACGGCGTCGTACTGCCGGTCCGAGCGCGACAGGTTGACGAGGATCAGAAACGTGTTGGTGTTCTTCTCGACGGCGTTCCTGTAGACGTAGGCCTCGGACTCCAGCAGGCGGATGATCTCCTTGGGCGGGCCCAGGAGGGTCAGCACTTCCGCCTTGGTGGTCATGCCCGGCTTGAGGCGGGCGACGGCTTCCGCCTCCCACGTCCGGTCGTCCATCTTCTTGCCGAAGAAGCAGCCGGCGAGCGGCAGCGCCAGGAGCGGGAGGAGGAAGCTCTTCATCCCCCGACTATACCCCCCTGACCCAGGTTCAGGATCAGGTTCAGGAACGTACGCCTCCCCCGGGGAGGGGGAAGGGGGTCCGGTTCCTGGCTTAGCGGCGTCCTTCGAGCTTCTTCCAGGCCTTGGACATGGAGGCGCGGAGGTCGAGGGCGTCGAGCTCCTTCTTGGACACCTTCTCGAGGACCTTCTCCTGGGCGTCGCAGATGACGAAGGTGGGGAAGTCGGCCACGCCCCACTTCTTGGCGATGTCGCTTCCCTTGGCGGCCTCGAGGCGGACGAAGTCGCACATCTTGTGGTACTTCACGAGGCTGCGGTCCTCCCAGAGCTTGAGGGCCTCGCCGCCGGGGGCGTCGAAGGCCACCACCAGGAAGCTGGTCTTGATGGGCCCGGTGCGGACGATCGTGCCCCACTGCACCGGCCGGTCGACGTACTTGTCCTTCAGCACGGCGATCATCGCCGTCAGGAGCGGCTCGGGGCCGTTGATGGGGGCGTCGACGATCGTGTCGCCTTCCGGATCGGTGATGCGGACCATGGGGGCGCCGCGGATCTTCATGCGGTTGGCCAGGGTCTGGTCGCCGCGCACCCAGAGGAACTTGTCGCGGCGCTTGACGACGGACTCGTGGTTGAAGGCCAGGTCGGCCGTGCCGGTCGTGGGCGCGACGATGCCCGCGTCCTTCGTGAACTCGCTGTTGACGAAGAACCAGACGATCGGCTTGCCGGTCAACTGGGCCTTCGCGAGCGCCGCCTCGGCCTTGTCCCAGGCGACCTTTTCCTGCGCTTCGGCGACCGCCGCCGCGAGGCAGAGCGTGCCCGCGGCCCAACCCATAACGCGACCCATGTTCTTTCCCTCCAGACCCTGACTTGGATTACCCGTCGCCGACAAAGACGGTCGACGGCCCATGCGCGCGGCGGGAAATGGGGATTCTCACCCGGATTCCCCGCTCCGGCGTTGATTACCCGGAGGAAAACGATGATCAAGACGATCGCGATCGCGCTCTGCGTCCTGACGGCCGGCGTCGGCGGCTACGCGGCGGGGGCCCGCGAACAGAAGGCCGACCGCTTCTTCGAGCTGCGCACCTACACGCCCAGCCCGGGCAAGATGGACGCGCTGCACGCCCGCTTCCGCGACCACACCTGCAAGCTCTTCGAGAAGCACGGCATGACCAACGTCGGCTACTGGGTCACGGCCGGCGCGGAACCCAAGCTGGTCTACGTCCTCGCCTTCCCGAGCAAGGAAGCCCGCGACGCCTCCTTCAAGGCCTTCGGCGCCGATCCCGACTGGCAGAAGGTCTACGCCGACAGCCAGAAGGACGGCATCAAGCTCGCCGCCAAGGTCGAGTCGGTCTTCCTGACCCCCGCGGACTATTCCGCGATCAAGTAGCATGGATCCGGTGGACGTGTTCGGCGACTTCCTCCGCCCCGTCCTCGAGGCCGCCGGATTTCAGCGCGACGGCGGGAGCTGGACGTCGAGGCGCGGCGACGTCCTCCTGTCCGTCCGCGGTTCGCGCGACCGGGTGGTCCGGACGCTCGAGGCGGGCGTCACGTTCGGCGCGGGTCCGCGGATGTTCACGCTGCGGGTGCACCAGGATGTGCTGCCCCAGGACACCCCCAAGGGGCCGATGCGGGGGGAATGGTGGAGTTCCGACAAGCCGGTGAACGAGGCGTCGGTCGTCGAGACCTTCCGCTGCCACATCCTCCGCTTCTTCGACGACGTCTCGACGAAGGAAGGGGCGCTGGCGGAAGCGGCCCGGGAAGGGAAGTACGGCGACTGCGGGCCCTTTTCGCGCTACGAGCCCAAAGTGAACCACGACGCCGTGGCGCTGCTCACGTCTTGAGGACCTGGGCGGCCGACATCCCCATCGCGTGGTAGCCGTGGTCCACGTGGATGACGGTTCCCGTCAGGCCGTTCGCCAGCGGCGAGCAGAGGAAGGCCGCCGTGTTCGCGACGTCCTCCGCCGTCGTGGCCATGCCGCGGGCCGAGTTGGCCTTGTAGTAGTCGATCATGGCCTCGATGGTGCCGATGGCTTTCGCGGCGCGGCTCGCGAGCGGGCCGGCGCTGATGCAGTTCACGCGGATGTCCCACTTGCGGCCCGCCTCGTAGGCGAGCACGCGCGTGTCGCACTCGAGGGCCGCCTTCGCCGCGCTCATGCCGCCGCCGTAGCCGGGGATGACCCGCTCGCTCGCGAGGTACGAGAGCGAGACGACCGCGCCGCCCGGCTTGAGCAGCGGGCCGAAGCGCTGGATGAACGAGACCAGCGAGTACGCGCTCGCGCTGACCGCCGCCAGGTAGCCCTTCCGGCTCGTCTCGAGCAGCGGCTTCTTCACCTCGGGGCCGTTCGCCAGGCTGTGCACGAGGATGTCGAGCGGCTTCTCGCCGAAGTCCGCCTTCACCTTGTCCGCGCACTCCTGCATCGTGTAGGCCGTCAGCTCCTTGTAGCGCTTGTCCTCGCGGATGTCGGCCGGGACGTCCTCCGGGAGGTCGAACACGGCGTCGAGCGGATAGACTTTTTCGAAGCTCAGCTTGCCGCCGGGATAGACGGTCGACTCCTCGAACTTGCCGCGCTCGAGGCTCTTGGTGAAGAGCCCCAGCACCGGCGGCCAGGTCCCCGCGCAGACCGTCGCGCCGGCCTGGTGGAAGGCCTTGGCCATGGACCAGCCGTAGCCGTGGTCGTCGCCGATCCCCGCCACGAACGCGCGCTTGCCCTTGAGGTCGATGCCGAGCATGCGGATCTCCTGTATGGTGTCCGACCGTTATACCAAGGACGGGGGGCCGGGGCGAGAAGGCGCTTACTCGGGGAGTCGAACGGGCTCCAGCCGGGGCCGTTTCGCCACCCAGGGCGCGTGGGCCGGCCGGATCCAGTGCCACGGCAGCAGGTGGCGGAACCACCATCCCAGGTCCGACGTCCAGCGCTTGAGACGTCCTCCGCGTTCCGCCGGGAGCGGAAGGTTCCAGGCGTCGTCGGTGCCGGGCAGGTCGAGCGCGCGGGCGAGAGCGGCGGCGATGCGGGCGTGCCCGACGGCGTTCGCGTGAAAACGATCGTCGCTCCAGATCCGGCGGTCCGAGCTGACGGGCTGGGCGGCGAAGTCCACGAGGCGGGCCCCGCCGCTCGCCGCGGCGCTCCGCAGGGCCTCGTTCAAGGCCCGGACGCGGGGGGCCAGGAAGCGGCCGATCGGCATGACGCCCGTGAGGTCCGGAAGCGTGAACGTGAGCACGACGGCCCCGGCCGAGACCAGCGAGCGGTGCATGGCGGCCACGTCCTCGGCCACGGCCGCGGGATCGAAGCGCCGCTTCAGGATGTCGTTCGACCCCGCGAAGACGGTGGCGAGGTCGGGCTTCATCTCGAGGGCGGGGCCGAGCTGCTCGTCGCGGATCTCGCGGGTGAGCTTGCCCCGGATGGCCAGGTTCGCGTAGAGCAGGCCGCCCTGCGCGCGGGCGACGGTCTCCGCGAGCCGGTTGGCCCAGCCGCGGTAGCCGCCCGCGCCGTCCGGGTCGTCCATGCCCTCGGTGGAGCTGTCGCCGATGGCGACGTAGCGCTCGAATCGCACCGGGGGATTCTACGCGTTAACGAAATGACCGCGTCATTTCGTTAACACGTCTACCCCCAGAGCCCGACCAGCTTTTCCGGCTCGGGGACGGTGAGGGGGAACTGCTTGGCGAAGGGGTGGTTCTGGATCCCCGCGAGCTCCTGCAGGGCGAGGTGCAGGTGTTCGGGGCGCATCCGGACGCCCTTGTCTTTGTCGACGGCCAGCGTCTTCGGGTCGAGGGGGACGAGGAACTGCTTCTCGTCGGTCGCGCCGATCACGCGGCCGCCCTTGATCCCGCGGCCCAGGAACATGATCGAGCCGATCGACCAGTGGTCCTTGCCGTTGCCTTTGTTGTAGGTCGGCGTGCGGCCCATCTCGCTCTGGATGACGACGACCAGCTTCTCGCGGATCCCGAGCTCCTCGGCGCGCTTCAGCAGGTAGTCGATCCCCGCCAGGAACTCGGGGATCAGCTTCATCTGGTCTTCGTCGTTGTTGTTGTGGCTGTCGAACTGCCCGATGCTCAGGTTCGCCGAGACGCCGACGCCCGCCTTGAACGAGGCGAGCGCGATGTCCGCCTGCTGGGAAAGGCGCTCCTTCGGCGAGCTCTTGGGCACCCACGGGGTCACCCGCCCGAGCGTCTTCGAGTTCAGCTGGGCCGCGTAGAGCATGCTCTCGGCCCGCTCCACCCGCGGCAGCCGCGCCTCGCTCTTGCGCGCCTCGGCCTGCTCCTCGAGGGCCTTCTCGATCCGCGCGTTCACGAAGGGATCGTGGTAGGGCGCCTTCGCGTTGCCGCCCACGCCGTCCGCGTTGGCGATCAGGTTGAGCGAGTTCAGGTACGGGATCCGCGCCATCGGCACCAGGTTGCCGGTCGACGAGTAGTTGCCGAAGGTGAGGAAGGCGAGCGGATACGCCTGCCCCTTGCACGCCGCCGCCAGCGCCGCGAACGTCGGGTACGCCAGGCTGTCGAGCTTCCCCGTCGCCATGTAGCGCGAGCAGGGGTCGTGGTTGTTGACCGAGTAGTCCAGGCCGTTGAGGGTCAGCAGCTCCTTGCCGTACTTCTCGTAGAAGGCCTCGTTGCTCATCCCGGCCTTCACGTGCTTCGCGTTCGGCGCGAACTTGTGCGCGCCCTGGGTCAGGATGTCGCCGTCCCGGTAGAGCCGGTTGATCTCCCCGACGCCCTTCGGGTCCATGAGATAGGTCGTGTCCCAGCCGCCCGACGCGTTGAACACGACGTAGAAGGGGCCGTCGTAGGGCGCCGGCTCCGCCGCCTGCGCGCCGAGCGAGACCGGCGCCGCGAGGCCCATGCCGGCCGCGCCGCAGAGCCTCAGGAAGTCGCGTCGCTTCATCTCGTTCCTCGCCATCAGGCATTGGGCAATAGGCACCAGGCAATAGTCCGACCGTCCCCCCTCCAGCGGAAGGGGGGGACCCAACGGCTATTGCCTATGGCCAAATGCCAAATGCCTCCTCATTCGTACAGGAAGTCGTCCTGCCGCAGCAGGTAGGTCACCAGGCCGCGCCAGGCCCGCAGCGTGTAGTGCGGGTCGGGCGAGCGCTTCTCTTCCTTGCCCGCGCGGCAGTAGTAGCTTTCCGTCTTCTCCAGCCCCTTCGCCGCCTTCGCGTCCTCCAGGATGCCGGCGAAGAGGCGGACGGCGCGCTCGACGTCCTCCGCCCGCGCGCGGCCCAGGAGGAGCTCGTGAAGATGGACGATCGTCCGGCGGATCTTCGCGTCGCTTTCCGGCGTGCCGGGCAGGTCGTCGAGCTCCACGTCCGGGAAGAGGCGGCGCTTGGCCGGCTCGCGCGCGAAGTCCGCGGGGACGTTCGCGCACGCGACGTCGTTCGCCAGGATCCGCTGCAGCGCGCCCATCGCCCCGCTCGGGTCCGACGCGCGCTCGGTCACGGACTTCGAGTCGATGCCCCCGTAGAGGATCCCGTACTTCGAGTCCCCGTCGTCGAGGCGGCCCCAGCGGCGCCCGAAGACGGCGGCCACCTTGCGCTCGAGCTGCTCCGGCGTGAGGAGATGGACGACGCCGACGTCGTCCAGCTCGGCGCGGCGGGCGGCGGTCGCGGCGGCCTTCGACAGGCCGTCGACGCGATAGAACGGCGAGGCGATCCAGGCCTTGAAGACGGCCTTGAGGTTGAAGTTCTCCTTCGTGAAGCGCGCGGCGATGTCGCGGACCTCCTTGCGGAGCTCGAGGTAGGCGCGGCGCTTGGCGCCGAAGTGGGGGTCGTCGATGTCGACGGGGGCGAGCGAGGGGCGCCGGCCCATCAGCAGGTAATAGACGTGCTCGACCATGGCGACGGCGAAGCGGGGGTCCTTGGCGGTCTCCTGGCCGAGCCACTGCAGGGCGCGCCAGCGCTCCTCGGGCGGGAGGTCGCGGCCCTCGAGGCCGGGCCCGAACATGTCGGTGAACCAGCCTTCCTTGCGCGGGCCGAAGTGGCCTTCCTCGTTGAAGTAGTCCTGGAAGAGGCCGGCGACCGGATCGATCGTCCTGTGGCAGACCACGCAGTCGGGCGCCTGCAGCGTGGGGTTGGCGAACTTGGCGCCCACCGCCGCCGCGTCCGTCACGCGGGGAGCGAGGGCCATGACGTCGATGCCCAGGAAGTGCCGGTAGTAGACGCGGGCCCGGAGCCGGTTGCGGTTCGTGACGGTGGTGGGGTAGCGGCGCAGGTACTGGAAGAGGCTCAGGATCCCGGCGTGCGGATAGATCCCCGCCCCGGTCCGCTGCGTCTTGCCGTCGCGGCCCTTCAGCGCGGGGAGCCGGGCCGGGACGTACTCGAACGGGTCGTCCAGGTTCTTGAACTTGTCCTTGAGCGTCTCGAAGATCCCGTAGCCGCGCGCCGTGTAGGGCGAGACCATGAAATAGTCGGCCGTCGCGATCTCCGTGAAGGGCCGCTCGCTCCGGACGATGTGGGCGATCAGCTCGTAGGGCTCCCGCAGCAGGGCCGCGCGGTAGTCGTCCGCCAGCTTGTAGCCCGCCTTCTGCCGCTCCTTCTCGGGCACGTGGCTGAGGTCGTGCTTCTGATACCAGTGCCGCGTCTTCTCGAAGTGGTCGTAGGAGAGCGCGTCGTCGGCGTTCCCCTCGTAGCCCTTCGCGAGCAGGATGTCGTTGAAGCCCTCCTTCAGGCGGTCGTAGAAGGCGTCCTCCTTCAGGAGGCCGTCGAGCGCCGCGTCCATCCCGCCGGCCAGCTCGCCGGGGCGGGGGAGCCGGCCCGCCAGCGAGAGCGTGGCGCGCCGCAGCAGGCGGTCGGGGGTGGCCATCTCGACGCCCTGAAAGAAGGGCGGCGGGACGTAGGGAGTCGAGCTCGACGCCTCGCCGAGGCGCCGGACGAAGGCCTCGAGGATCTTGTAGCCGGTGGTGCCCGCCTTGAAGGGCGTGCCGCCCCCGTGCTTCATGCCGCCGCTGACCTTGAGGAGGATTTTCGACGTCCCGTCCTTGCGCGCGGCGGCCACGCGGCCGAAGGCGTCCCGGTTGTGGCGGAGGGCGCCGGGATCGAGCTCGGTCTCGCGCAGGAGGAAGTCGCTTTCGGCGGCCTCGCCGCGGCCGGTGTGGCAGTTGAGGCAGGTGCGCTCGCCGACCTTGGCCCAGACTTCCTCGGCGAAGAAGGCGTCGACCTTCCCGCCGCCGTCCTGGCCGGACGTCGGCCGCGGAACCAGCAGCAGCGCCAGGAGCGCCAAACGCTTGCCCACCATCACCCCCGCACAGGGACGGGCGAGCGGCCCGTCTTGCGACGAAATCCGCTCACGGCCCGACCTTGAACGTGGCCCGGTTCGCCGTCCACCAGGTCCGCCAGTCCGCGGACGTCTTGAAGGCCTGCCCCGTGATCTTCCCGAGGGACTCCTGGATCAGGGCGCTGAGGGCCTCGGCGTTCTTGCGGATGCTCGCGTCGGGGCGGATGGAGCCTTTCGTGGCGCTGGGGATGACCGGTCCGACGCCGCCGCTCCCCGCGTTGGCCAGGGCCTTCTCCTGCGCCTTGAGGAGCTCGATGAGCGGGTCGATCGAGGACGCGTGCCGGAGGGCGCCGACCGCCTTGACGGCCGACCGCGCGACGAAGTCGTCTTTGTCGGCGAGATGCCGCTGGAGGTGGGGCAGGGCGGCCTCGTCGCCCAGCCGGCCCAGGCACTCGAGCGCCATTTCGACCGCCCTGGGCTCGCCCGCGTTCGCCCCCAGGCTTTTGATCAGCAGCGGGAGAACCTTCTTGTCGTCGAACCCGGAGACCGCCCGGATGGCCGCCGCGCGCAGATGCCCGGGACCCGACGTCACGAACGGCGTCAGGACCGCCAGGGTCTTCTCGTGAGGCGTCTTGGCCAGGTCATGAATGGCCGTGGCCTGTTCCACGGGCGACTTCGTCCTGTTCATCGTCGCCCGGAATTTGGCGATGGCCGCGTCGACCTCCGGGTCCTCCTGGAGCGCGACCAGCGCGAGCAGGATCGTCACCATGCTCCCATGCTACCTCAGGTTCCGCGGGGTGGGCGGTTCTCCGACCCAATTCGACGTCCCCGGGCTACACTGCCGGAAGCGCCCATGCGGAAAGACGACAACAAGAAGCGCATCCTGTACGCGGTGGCCTGTCCCTGCGGGGGACCGATCTCCTTCGACGCCCGCGGCTTCGGCCGCGAGCTGCCCTGCGCCGGCTGCAAAGGGGCGGTCATCGTCGCGTGGGGCCGGGACGCGAAGAACACGGAGACGATCCCCGTGGTGGTCCGTCACGTGCCGGCGCCGGGGAAGGAGGCCCTTCCGCTCGTCAAGGTGACGAACCGCCCCGTCGTGAAGACGATGATCCTGCCCCAGGCGCGGTTCTTCGAGTGCCCGTGCGGGGAGCGCAACGTCCTGATGGGCGCGGGCGTGGGCAAGAAGGTGAACTGCCCCGGCTGCGACCGGGTCCACGTCCTGGAAGCGCTCGCCCCGGTCGACGCCGCTCCCGCCGATCCGCCGCCTCCTCCTCCGCCACCGCCTCCTCCGCCGCCGCCCAGGCCCGCCGTCGCGCCGCCGAAGGCCGCTCCGCCGCCTCCCCCTCCGCCGCCCAAGCCTGCCCCGCCGCCGCCGAGAGCCGCTCCTCCGCCTCCGCCGAAA
>DASVNH010000288.1:0-17069 GCA_036383955.1 Planctomycetota bacterium
CATGGAGGACAAGACCCGGGCGGCCGTCGACGCCGTGTGGGAGGAGTTCCGGAAGGACCCCGACGGCGCGATCCGCGCGCTGGCGAAGCGCTTCGACGGCGCGGACCTGAAGGACGTCGAAGTCGGCCCCGAGGAGCTGGCGGCGGCGGAGAAGGCCTGCCCGCAGACGACGTCGAACGCGATCCGCACGATGTACGACAGCGTGGTCCGCTACCACAAGCAGGACCCGGCCAAAGGGTTCGAGTTCGAGCCGGTGAAGGGCGTCCGCCTCGGCAAGGTGGTCGTGCCGTTCGACCGCGCCGGGCTCTATGTCCCCGGCGGGCTGGCCGTCTATCCCTCCTGCGTGGTCATGGCGGCCGCGCCCGCGAAGGTGGCGGGCGTCAAGGAGCTCGTCCTCTGCACCCCGCCGCGGGCCGACGGGACCGTGCCGGAGGCCGTCCTGGTGGCCGCCCTCGTCTGCGGCGTCTCCCGCGTGTTCAAGATCGGCGGCGCCCAGGCCGTCTTCGCGATGGCCCACGGCACCCCCAGCGTCCCGAAGTGCGAGATCATCGCGGGCCCGGGCAACGCCTTCGTGACCGAGGCGAAGCGGCGGATCCAGGCGACGACGGCGATCGACTTCCTGGCGGGCCCCACCGAGCTGCTCGTGGTGTCGGACGGCACGACGTCCGCCCGCTTCATCGCGGCGGAGCTGGTCGGCCAGGCGGAGCACTCGCCCGACACCTGCTGCGTCCTCGTCACCACGAGCGAGGCGCAGGCCAAGGAAGTCGCGAAGGAGCTCGAGGCCCAGACCGCGAAGGCCGCGCGGGCGGAGATCATCCGGAAGGCGATGACGACGTCCGGGGCGCTGCTGACGACCGCGACGCTGGACGAGGCGCTCGCGTTCGCCAACGAGTTCGGCGCGGAGCACTTGACGCTGTCGACGGCCCGTCCGACCGAGGCTTTGAAGAAGGTGAAGAGCGCGGGCTCGGTCTTCCTGGGCGAGTGGTCGCCGGTGGCGATCGGGGACTACGGCGCGGGGCCGAACGCGATCCTGCCGACCTACGGCGAGGCCTGCCGCCGCGGGGGGCTGACGGCGAACACGTTCACGCGGACGGTGTCGTACCAGATGCTGTCCAAGGAGGGTCTCCAGGCCCTCGCGCCGACGGCGATGACCCTCGCGAAGGTGGAGAACCTGGAAGCGCATCTCCGCTCGATCGAGGTGCGCCTTGGGCCGTGAGCCGCTGCCCCTGACGCTGCTCGATTACGGCGTCGGCAACATCCACAGCATCGCCAAGGCGCTGGAGCGCGCCGGCGGGGCCGTCTCCATCGAGACCGAGCCCGAGAAGATCCTCCGGGCCAAGGCCCTCGTCCTGCCGGGCGTGGGCGCCTTCGGCAAGGTCGCGGAGCAGATCGCGCCCTACCGCGCGGCGTTGCGCGAGAAAATCGACGGCGGGCTGCCGACGTTCGCGGTCTGCATCGGCATGCAGATCCTCTACGAGACCAGCGAGGAGGGGGCGGGCGACGGCCTGGGCCTCTTCCCGGGCCGGGTGCGCCGTCTCCGGCACGCGCGGCTCCCGCACATCGGCTGGAACTCCGTGGACCACGACGGCCGGGGCCTTTTCGAGGGCGTGCCGCCCTCGGCGTTCTTCTACTTCGTCCACTCGTTCGCCCCCTCGGAATGCGGCGATCCCTGCGTCGCCAGCACCGACTACGGCGGCCGCTTCGCCTCCGCCGCGGCGGGGAAGAACGTCTGGGCGGTGCAGTTCCACCCCGAGAAATCCAGCGACGTCGGCGCCCGCGTCCTGAAGAATTTCGTCGCCTTCGCGGAAGCGCGGACGTGATCATCTTTCCCGCCATCGACCTCTGGAACGGGCAGGTCGTGAAGCTCGACATCCGCAAGCACCGGGACGTCGAGAGGGTCTACGGCGCCCCCGCCGAAATCGCCGACAAGTGGAAGGGGCTCGGCGCGGGCTGGCTCCACGTCGTCGACCTCAACGCCTCGATCGGCGAGGGCGAGGCGAACGTGAAGACGCTCGACGTCCTGCGCGGCCGCGTGAAGCTCCAGTGGGGCGGCGGCGTGCGCGACGACGCGACGCTCGACGGCCTGCTGGCGAAGGGCGTCGACCGCGCCATCGTGGGCACGAAGGCGATCCAGGACTGGGACTGGCTGATCCGGGCGTCGAAGCGGAACCCGGGAAAGATCATGGTGTCGATCGACGGCCGCGGCCGGGAGGTCCTGATCAAGGGCTGGCAGGAGGCGAGCGGCGTGGACGCCGTCGAGTTCCTGAAGCGGGCGAACGACCTGCCGCTGGGCGGGTATCTGTATACGAACGTCGCGGTCGAAGGGCGGGGGACGGGCGTGGACTGGTCGCCGGTGGAGGACGTCGTGAAGACGGCGAAGCACCCGGTGGTGTTCTCCGGCGGGGTGAGCACGCTGGACGACGTCCGCCGCTTCCGCGGCTTCGACGCCTACGGGCTCGTGATCGGGTCGTCGCTCTATCTGGGACGGATTGATTACCTCGAGGCGGTAAAGGTGGCGGCATGAAAAGAGTGAAGAAGCTGGCCCGGAAGACGAAGGAGACGGACGTCGAGGTGAAGCTCGGCCTCGACGGCTCGGGCCTCTACGACATCCGGATCCCCGACCGCTGGCTGAAGCACATGCTGGAGTCGGTGGCGCGCTTCGGCAAGTTCGACCTCACGATCCGCGCGAAGGGCGACTTCAGCCACCACGTGATCGAGGACGTCGGGATCACGCTCGGCAAGGCGCTGAAGGACGCGATCCAGGGCCGCCCGGTGGCGCGGGTGGGCACCGGCACGATCCCGATGGACGAGTCGCTCGTGACGGTGAGCGTGGACCTGGTGGACCGGCCGTACTGCCACGTGGACCTGCCCGACGAGATGCTGGAGCACTTCCTCCGGAGCTTCGCGATGGAGGCCCGGATCACGCTGCACAACCTGGTGCACCGCGGGAAGAACTTCCACCACATCTGCGAGGCGACCTTCAAGGCCCTCGGGATGGCGCTGCACATGGCCACGCGGCCGGCCGCGACGCTCCAGTCGACCAAGGGGAAGGTGAGCTGGAAGCGCTGATGCTGACGAAGCGCCTCATCCCCTGCCTGGACGTCAAGAACGGCCGCGTCGTCAAGGGCGTGAAGTTCCAGAACCTGGCCGACGTGGGCGATCCGCCCTCGCTCGCCGAGCGCTACGAGCTCGAGGGCGCGGACGAGGTCGTGTTCCTCGACATCACCGCCACCCTCGAGGCGCGGCGGACGATCCACGACATCGCGCGGCGGACGGCCGAGCGCCTCTTCATCCCGCTCACGATCGGCGGGGGCATCCGCGTCTACGCCGACGTGAAGGACACCCTCCGCGCCGGCGCCGACAAGATCTCGATCAATACGGCGGCCGTCGTGAACCCGTCGATCATCACCGAGGCGTCGCGCGACTTCGGCGCGCAGTGCGTCGTCGTCGCCATCGACACCAAGCGCGAGGGCGGGGCGCACCGCGTCTTCACGCACGCCGGCTCCAAGCCGACCGGCCTCGACACCGTCGAGTGGGCCAGGAAAGTCGCCGACCTCGGCGCCGGCGAAATCCTGCTGACGTCCATCGACGCCGACGGCACGAAGGACGGCTACGACCTCGAGGTGACGGCGGCCGTCGCCGAGGCCGTGAACATCCCCGTGATCGCCTCGGGCGGCTGCGGATCGGCGGAGCACATCGTCGACGTCCTGACGCGCGGCAAGGCGGACGCGGCGCTCGCGGCGTCCATCTTCCACTACGGGACCACGACCGTGAAGGCCGTGAAGGAGCTCCTGCGCGGGAAGGGGATTCCGGTCCGATGAAACTGATCCCCGTGATCGCGCAGGACGTCCGGACCAACGACGTCCTGATGATGGCCTGGACCAACGCGGCGGCGTTGAAGCTGACGAAGAAGACCGGCTACATGCACTACTGGAGCCGCTCGCGGGCGAAGCTCTGGAAAAAAGGCGAGGAGTCGGGCCACGTCCAGAAGGTCGTGAGCCTGCACTGGGACTGCGACAAGGACACGCTGCTCGCCCGGGTGATCCAGACGGGGCCGGCCTGCCACACGAACGCGGCGACCTGCTGGACGTCGAAGCCCTGGCGCGCGCGCGGCGCGATCGGCGAGCTGCTCTCGACGTTCGCCGACCGGAAAACAAAGCCGAGGAAGGGCTCCTACACGAACGCGCTGCTGGACAGCCCGGCGAAGCTGCGCCGGAAGCTGCTCGAGGAGTGCTGCGAGTACCTGATGGCGGTCCGGGCGAAGCGCAAGGACGAGGTCGCGGAAGAGGCGGCCGACGTCCTCTATCACTTCCTGCTGCAGCTCTTCGCGGCGGGCGTGGACTTTGGGGCCGTCGAAAAGGTCCTCGAGAAGCGCCGCAAGTGAAGAATCTGGAATCTCGAATCTAGAATCTGGAAGGGGCGACCCCCTTGCCCCCCCGGGGGGCCGCGGGGGGGTACTCGCTCGAGATTCTAGATTCTAGATTCGCCGGTCACGCTTCGAGCGCCAGGTCGCCCTCGCTGAGGAAGAGGCGCCAGACCTGGTACTGCCGCGAGTTGACCTTCTCCTGGAGGAGGGGGTTGCGTTTCGGGACGGCCGGGACGGTGCGCAGCTTCATCGCCGCCTCCGCCGGCAGGCGGCCCCCTTTGCGCGTGTTGCAGGGGTTGCAGGCCGTGACCACGTTGGTCCAGCTCGACTTCCCCCCGCGCGACTTGGGATGCACGTGGTCCAGCGAAAGCTGGGAGACGGGAAGGCGCTTGCCGCAGTACTGGCAGCGGTTGCCGTCGCGGGCCAGGATGTTCTTCCGGCTGAACTTCACCTCGCGCTTGGGAATCTTGTCGTAGGTGACGAGGCGGATGACCCGGGGCACCAGGACCGACAGCCGCGGGGTCCGGACGAACACGTCTTCCGGGGCGGCCTCCTTGTGCCGGAGGCCGGAGTAGTCGAGCCAGGACGGGAAATCGAAGACGCGGAACTCCTCGTTTCGGGCGTCGATGGCTTCGGCTTGCATCTTGCAGAGGAGGATGAAGGCGCGGCGGGCGGTGACGACACGGACGGCGGTGTAATTCCGGTTGAGCACCAGCACGCTGGTTGAGAGCGGGTGCTCCCGGCTATGTTCGACTGTTGGCCCCGAGTCGTCCATCGGCTTCCCCTATTATGGCTCAGGGAAGGGCGCCTTTTCAAGAGGGCCTACTCGACGACGTTGCGGAGGGTGCCGATGCCGTCGACGGTGGCTTCGACGACGTCCCCCTTCTTCAGCCAGCGGGACGGCGTCATGAACATGCCGACGCCCGAGGGGGTGCCGGTGGAGATGACGTCCCCGGCTTCCAGCGGGAAGGCCGCGCTGATGTATTCGATGAGGCTGGGGACGTCGAAGATCAGGTCGTTCGTATTCGAGTTCTGGCGCTTCTCGCCGTTGACCTTGCAGGAGATCGGGGCCTTCGAGCAGTCGAACTCGTCCCCGGTCACCACGCTGGGGCCCATGGGACAGAAGGTGTTCAGGCTCTTGCCGCGGAACCATTGCTTGTCGCCGCGCTGGAGGTCGCGCGCCGTCACGTCGTTGAGGACGGTGTAGCCGAAGATGTGCTTGTAGGCGTCGGCCTTCCGGATCTGGAAACCGGGTTCACCGATGACGACGGCCAGCTCCGCCTCGTAGTCGACCTGCTCGGAGAGGCCGAGGGGCATCCGGATGGCCTCGTCGGGGCCGATGACGATGTTGGGGGCCTTGGCGAAGAGCATGGGGGCCTTGGGGGGCTCGATGTTCTGCTCGGCCGCGTGCGCCTTGTAGTTGAGGCCCACGCAGACGATCTTGGTGGGGCGGCTGAGGGGGGCCTTCAGCTTGACCTCGTGGACGGGGATCGCGACGACCCGGTCTTCCTTGATCGTGGCGAGGTCCAGGGTCTTGGACTTCGGGTAGCCGCCCTGGGCCAGGAAGGACCCCAGGTCGGGGAACTTGGCGGGGCGCTTGAAGGCCCGCTGAAAGGCCTGCCCGAGGTCCACGACGAGGCGTCCGTGGATCAGGCCGGCCCCGACGCGGGGGCCGTACTGGAACGTGCAGTAGCGCACTACTGGGACAGGCTCTGGCCGTTGACGAAGGTCACCCAGGCCTGAATCGCGGCCGAGCGCTTGTCCTTCGGGTTCGACGCGTCGAAGTTCTTGTCCTTGTCGGGGCTGGCCGGATCGCTCGGGTTCAGCTCGAAGATCTGGCCCAGGGCGCGGTAGGCCGCGTTGCGGACGGCCTCGCGCTCTTCCTCGTCCGCCATGCACTGCAGGAGGCGGTCGACGACCGGCTTGCTCTTCGCCTTCAGGCCGCCCAGGCCGGCGCAGATCCGCATCCGCACTTCGGCGTCCTGATCCTTCAGCACGCGCGGCGCGTTCATGTCGATGAGTTGTTCGCTCATCGTCTTGCCCGCGTCCACGTCGCCCGAGTCGCCGATCGTCAGCGCCGCGCCGCCGCGGTCGTCCGTCTTGCGGCGCTCGTCCTTGAGAACCTTCAGCAGCTCGTCGCGCGCCGCGTCCTTGCCGGCGGCGTAGACCTTCGGGATGGCCGTCCGCGCCGCCTCGTAGACCTGGCGCTGGTTGTCGCGCCGGGCCCGCAGCAGGTGCGCGATCGACGCGGGATCCGCGATGGCGCCCAGGGCGTCGACGGCCGCCTCGCGCACGCCGGCGTTCTGCGACTTCTTGGAGGCGCCGCCGGGGACGTCGGGCTCGTCCGCGATCAAGTCGCCCAGCGCCTTGACGGTGTCGGGATTCTTGGGAGCCAGGAGCGCGATGGAGCGGAGGGCGGCGATCTGCACGGCGGTCACCGCGTCCGTCGCGCCCTTCGTGAGCGAGGCGGCGCTGCCGTCCTCGCCGACCTTGCCGAGGGCGACGGCCGCCGCTTCGCGGACCTCCGCGTCGGCGTCGGACAGGCCCTGGTCCTGGAGCGCCGCGCGCTCGGGGCCGCCGATCTTGGCCTTGGAGATGAAGCCCAGGCAGATGGCCGCGCCGATCTTCTTGGGGGCGTCGCCGGCGCCCAGGAGGTCGCGGACCTTGCCCACGTCCCCGCTGTTCTTCTCGATCGACTTGGCGATGGCTTCCGCCACGAAGTAGCGCGTGCCGGCGCTGGGCTTGGTCTCGCGCTCGGTCTCGCCGCCGATGAACTTGAGGAGGTGCTCGAGGGCCTCGGGGCCGAGGTCGACGGCGTCCTGGACGTAGACGTCCTTCTTCGCCTGGAAGTCCTTCACGACGCGCTCGGCGCGGTCCATGACGGCCTTCGGGTCGCCGAAGACCCACTTGCGGGAGTCGATCTCCTTCAGGAACGCGGGCGGCTCGAAGAGCTTGAGCACGCTGAGGTCGCGCCAGCCGGACTGGAAGGTGTGAAAGCGCTCGACGAGGACGACGATGCCCTTGGTCGCGTCCCACCACTCCTTCCACTTGCCCTGGGCCTCGCGCCGGTCCTTGAGGGGGGCGTCGGGCTCGTAGGTCTTCGGGAGGTTGGTCTTCTCGTCCTTGGAGGTCTCCAGGTCGCGGCGGGTGATGGCCGAGAGGGCCTCGAAGGCCGACTTCCGGACCCGCGCGTCGTTGTCGTCGAGGGCCTCGATGAGGGCCGGCAAGGTCTTCACGAGGGCGATGCGGCTCATGGCCTCCGCGCACGCCTGCCGCACGGACTCGTCGTTGGCCCAGGACGCCTCGGCCTTGTTCTCGTCCTTGGCCGGCTCGTACTGGAGGTTCTTGATCAGGACGTCGGCGAGCTTGTGCTTGTCCTCGCTGAGGGCGGTGTTGACGGCCCCGGCGGCGCGGCAGCAGGCCTCGCGGACGTTGCGGTCCTTGCTCTCCATGCCCTTGATGAGGGCGGCCGTCAGGGGGCCGGAGATGTTGCCGATCCAGGCGGCGGCCACCGCGGCGTCGCGGCGGGCCTGGGGCAGGGCGTTGTCGTCGCCGATGATCTTCTCGAGGGCGCCCTGGATGCCGGGGGTGTCGAGCGTCGCCGGGATCTTGTTGCGGATCTTCGCGGCGGCGGCCTGGAGGTTGCTCACCTCGGCCTTGAGCTTGCCGTGGTGGGCGGCGCCGCGGCTCTCGGGCGCGACGGCCACCGTGCTCAGCTGCAGCTCCAGCTCGCTGGCGCGCCGGTCGAGCTCGCCCGCGTCGTTGGACTTGCGGTAGATGCGCTGGAGCGCGGACGAGGCGCCCGAGCGGGCGCTGGCGTCCTCGGAATTCAGCTTGGCGATCAGGGCCGCGATGCCGCTGTCGTCGATCACTTCGGCGATCGTGTCGGCGGCGAAGTCGCGGACGACGTCGTCCTTCACCCCGAGGCCCCAGATCAGGCCGGGGATCGCTTCCTGGTTGAGCGCGAGGATCTTGTCCGCCGCGACCTTCTTCTTCTCGAGGAGCGCCGCCGGGCTGCGGTCGGGCGAGACGCGCCAGGCGTCGAGCGACTTCCCGAGCTGCGTCAGCCAGACGTCGACGCCCTTGTTCGCCAGCTTCTCCTTGGCGCGGTCGGCGTAGGGCTGGACGTCCGCCGCGTCCGCGACGATGCCTTCCCAGGCGCCCTTCGCGGCGTCGATGTTCTCGGGGTCGAGGTTCTCGTTGATCCGCGCGGTCAGGTCGAGCGCCTCGGCGAGAACCTTGGCGTTCTTCTCTTCCTTGGCCTTGTCCGCGGCCTTCTTGAGCTTGGTGAGGGCGACCGGGATGTTCCTCTTCATGTGGAGCTTCTGCCCCTCGATGAGGAGCGCGTTCGACACCTTGAAGCGGTCAGGATCGTTGTCCTGAGCGACGGCGGCGAACGGAGCCAAGAAGACGGCCAGAGCGAGAGTGCGCTTCATGATGCCAGCTCCCTCCAGAATCCCAGACCGGCCGATTATAGTGGGGGCGCCCCAGGCTGTCACTAAAAAGGGATTCCCCCGCGGCTCCTCTATATGGAGACGGGCGCCCCGGCGCAATCCGGGCGAAAAAAGGCTACGCGAGGCGCGCGACGATCTCGGCCGGCAGCCGCGTGGGACGCTTCCGGGCGTCCACCGCCGCCAGGGCCGTGTGGCCGTCGGCGCGCGGGCGGCCGTCGGGTCCCCGCACCTCGTAGCGGAAGCGGAGGGTGGCTTTGCCGACGTCCTCCAGCCAGACCCGGACGTCGAGGAGCTCGTCGTACGCGGATCCGGCGCGGTAGCGGCAGGAGGCCTCGGTCACGACGAGGAAGAGCCCGCGCTTCTCGAGGTCCGCGTAGGCGAAGCCCGCGGTGCGGAGGAGGTCGGTCCGCGCCTCCTCGAAGTAGAGGAGGTAGTTCGCGTGGTAGACGACCCCCATCTGGTCGGTTTCGCCGTAGCGGACGCGGATGCGGATGGAGTGCTCGCGCACGCTACTTGAGGCCCTGGAGGGTCGTGCGGGCCCGGAGGGCGTAGTCGCCGAGCGCCTCGATGGTGCCGTCGCCCATCTGGGTCACGATCTCCTCGAGGATCTTGATGGCGTCGGGCACCTTGTTGCGCGCGGCGAGGTCGTTGGCCTCGGCGACGCGCTTGTTGGTGTAGGCCTTGGCCTTCTCGATGACCTCGTCGTGGACTTTCAGCAGCCGTTCGCTGAGGTCGAGGTCATCCTTGTACTTCTCGCGGATGCCGATGATGAGCTTGAGCCCCGTGGCGTAGTCGTTGCGCTTCACCGACTCCTGGGACGCGCGCTCGGCCTCGGCGATGTCGCCGCCGCGCGCGGCCTTCCGGGCCTTGTTGGCTTCGGCGAGGTACTCGTCGACTTTCGACAGGCTGGCGCTCTTGGGGTAGTCGCGCTTGAAGGCCTCGCACTTGGCGGCGAGGGCGGCGGCGGCCGTGGGGTCGCCGCGCTTCTTCTCGCCGAAGTCGTAGATCTCGTCGAAGGCCTTCTTCTCGCCCTCGCTCTTGGCCGTCTCGTTGCGCGCCCGGGTCGCCTGGATCTCGCGGGTCAGGCCCTGTGCCTGGGTGTACCACTGCTTCTGGTCGGCGCCGATCCGGCCGAGCAGCAGCTCGGCGTCGTCGTACTTGCCCTGCTTCACGAGCCCCTGCGCCTTCGTGAACGTCTCGCGCGCGGCGACGCTGGCGGGGGATTCGCCGCTGCCGGAGGGCAGCAGCACCAGGACGAGCAGGATGAAGACGAACACGCCGGCGCCCACGCCGACGTAGGTCACGAGTTTCTTCTCCTTGGCCGCCTCGATCCGGTGCACGCGCTCGATGGAGGTCGTCGCGCCCGTCCGGCGGCGGATCCGCGTCTCGGGACCGCCCGCCGGCATCGTCGGATCGGGGTCGAGGGCGTCGGCGGGAGGCTTCTCGACGGCCGGCGCCGGCTGCGCGGGCGGGGCGAAGCGGGCGGCGACGTCCGCCGGCGGCTCCTTGAAGGACGGGTCCTCGAACGTGAGCGTGTGCTTGCCGACCTGGATGCGGTCGCCCGGCCGCAAAAGCGCCTGGTTGACGACGCGGTCGTTCACGCGCGTCCCGTTGCGGCTTTCGAGGTCGACGACCTTGTACCCGAACTCGGTCTTCTCCACCTGGAAGTGCTTGCGGGACGCCTGCTTGTCCTCGATGTGGAGCTTGTTGTCCGAGGAGCGTCCGGCCACCGTGGTGGCGTCCGTGAGCTCGACCGTGCGGGACGAGCTGCCGTCGTGGATGACGAGTCGGGCCATAAGGTGCCTCATCTTAGGCGCGGCCGGGGAAGCGGTCAAGAGACCGGCCCCCGCGTTCCGGATCCGGGTTTCCGTCATCGGCTCTTCTCTTTCATGGTTCCTCGGGCGTCTAATCTCTTATAGTGAGACGCGTGATCGAGCTCTGGTTCCTGGCCGTTTTGTCGGCGCCGCAGGAAAGTCCCGACCGGCTGACCTACGTGGACCGCTCGGAATCCCGCGGCGAGCTCGCCGGCCTGGACCCGTCGGGCGCGCTCCTGTTCCGCGACGCCGCCAGCGGGCGCACGCTCAACGTCTCGCCGGAAGAGGTCTGGAAGCTCTCGTTCGACGGCGACGCCGCGCCCGCCGACGAGAAGGCGGGCGAGGAGGCGGTCCGCTTCTCGCTGGGCGGCGGCCTCAGCGGCCGCCGGGTCCGCTTCGAGAAGGACGAGGCGGTCCTCGAGCACGCCGCCGGCGTCTTCCGCGTCCGCCGCTCCGAAGTCCGGCTCATCACCCTCTCGGCCCCGACCGGCGCCCTGCCCGAGATCAAGGAAGGCGTGGAGGACGTCGTCGTCCGCGAAGACGACAAGAAGACCCTCGTCGCGGAGACGGGGCGCCTGACGTCCATCAAGGACACGGTGGTGCTGACGTCCGGCGGGACGGAGCGCGCGTTTCCCCGGGAGTCGGTCCGGCAGATCCTGCTCCGGGGCGACGGCCCCCGCGGCGGCGAGGCCGCCTCGGGCTGGTTCGCGAAGCTCGCGTTCCGCAACGGCGACAAGGTGGTGGGGGTGCTCCGCGCGGCGCCGGCGGGGAAGCTGTCGATCTTCTCGACGGCCCTGGGCACGGTGGAGCTGGAGCGCAAGCATCTGCGCTCGGTGACCTTCGTGCCGACGGCGCGGCTCTCGGTGGGACACCTGCTGATCTGCGACCAGGCGGGCGTGCGCGAGCTGGACCGCTCGGGCCGCGAGGTCTGGAGCTACCAGCAGAGCGCGCAGTACGCGTGGAGCGCGCGGAAGCTGGAAAACGGAAACGTCCTGGTCGCGAACACGAACTTCAACGAGGTCATCGAGATCCGGCCGACGGGGCGCACCGGCGGCGAGGTCGTCTGGCGCCAGCCGCAGGCGAATTATCCGTACGACGCCGCGCGGCTCGACAACGGCAACACGCTGGTGGCCGAGTACGCGACGAACCGCGTCGTGGAGTACGACGCGCGGACGAAGCAGCCCGTCTGGCAGCACGCGATCGACTATCCGCACGCCGTGCAGCGGCTCGAGAACGGGAACACCCTCATCTGCACCTCGGTGAACGTGGTGGAGGTCGACCGCCAGGGCCGCGAGCGCTGGCGCCTGGCGGCGCCGGGCCTGCGTCCGCACCGGGCGACGCGCCTGGAGAACGGCAACACCCTGGTCGTCGACCACCAGCGCGGCCGGGTCTCCGAGTTCAACACGCAGTCGACGGAAGTCTGGAAGCAGCAGAGCCTCTCCAGGCCGGTGCAGGCGATCCGGCTCGACGACGGCGGCACCCTGATCCTCGAGCAGGGCATGAACCGCATCCTCGAAGTCGACGCGGGCAACACCCGCCGCCCCCTGCCGGGCATCCGCGATCTGCGGTACCCGCAGGGGATGTCCATGTACTAGGCGAAGAGCCAAGTACCAAGAGCCAAGAACCAAGAGCCAAGAGCCAAGCAGCGGAAGAGCCCCTCGGTTCTACCAAGACTTCACGGCGGGAAAGGACTCTCTAGGGGGCCATTTCCCAGGCGTCGGCGGCGGGGAAGACGTCCACGCCTCCCGCGACGGCCGGCTTGCGCCAAACTTGGCGGTCTTCTCGAAGGAAGCGAGCGGTCGCGCGAAGTTAAGCGGCCCCGCCGGCGCTTTCCTGGACCTGACTCCTGGACCGGGCTAGCCGCCTTCGGCCATGGAGCCCAGCTGGCGGCCGAGCTCGGACGTGTTGAGCTCGTGGAGGACGGGGAGGAGGATGGAGATGACGCTGCCCTGGCCGATCTCGCTGTCGACCCAGATGCGCCCGCCGTGGTGCTCGACGATGGCCTTCACGATCACGAGGCCCAGCCCGGTGCCGGCGATCTCCGCGGTGTGCGAGGAGTCGACCCGGTAGAACGCCTGGAACAGGTTCGGGATGTTCTCCTTGGCGATCCCGATGCCCTGGTCCTGGACCTGGATCTTGAGGTTCGAGCCCTCCAGGAACATCCGCACCCAGACCTTGCCGCCCTTCGGCGAGTACTTGATGCCGTTGGAGATGAGGTTGACCATCACCTCCTTCAGCTTCTCCTTGTCGAGCCACATCAGCGGCAGGTCCGGCGCGATCTCCACCACCAGCTCGTGCTTGTCCGAGTGCACCTTCGAGATCCCCAGGATCTCGTCCACCACCGCCCGCGGCGGGATCCGGTCGACGTTCATCTTCATCTTGCCGGACTGGATCCGGGAGACGTTCAGCAGGTCGTTGATCAGGAACAGCAGGCGGTCCGACTCCTCGTCGATCACCTTCAGGAACGAGCGGACCTGCCCCTCGGCCGTCATGTCCAGCAGCGCCTCGGTGTAGGCCTTGATCGACGTCAGCGGCGTCTTCAGCTCGTGCGAGACGTTCGCCACGAACTCGCTCTTCATGGTGTCGAGCTTCCGCAGCCGGTCCAGCTCGCGCGACGCCGTCATGTCCCGCAGCACCACGATCGTCCCCCGCGACGCGTAGGTCTCGTCGCGCAGGATCGAGAGCGAGAGCGCGATGTTCAGCTCCAGCCCCGACGCCAGCTTCGCCGTCGCCATCCGCTCCATCGCGAACCCCATCTGCGCCGTCTCCTGGAGCAGGGAGTCGACGGCCTTCGTCACCTCGGGCAGGAAGACCTCGGAATAGGGGCGGCCCACGACGTCCGGCGACAGCTCCAGCACCGCCATCGCGTTGCGGTTCAGGCGGGTGATCCGGCCGTCGAGGTCCAGCGTCACGATCGCGTTCGTGATCGAGTCGAGGATGTTCGAGAGCAGCGTCGACTCCCCGATCGAGCGGCGCACCTGGTGCGCGTGGTGGATCAGCACCGCCGCCTGGTCGGAGAGGATCGTCACCGGCTCGAGGTCGAGGCGCGCGACTTCCTCCGCGACGCCCGTGACGTCGAGGACCAGGAGGCCCAACGGCGTGGCCGAGGCGCGCAGCGGGAACACGGTGATCCAGCGGTCGGCCTGCGGCACGGTGATGGGGCGCGTCTGCGAGCAGACGTAGTCGATGACGGTGTTCTCGGGAAGCAGGATGACGTTGCCCCCCGTGAAGGCCCCTTCGGTGTCGCGCAGGAAGACGGTCGCGCCGACGGCGTGAGTGTGGGCCGTCGCGGCGGCCACGAGCAGCTGGACGATCTCGGCGGGGTCCTGGGTCTGGTACATCCGGGACACGACGTCCTGGATCGCGATGGTTTCCGGGGAGAGCGCGGGCACCTTGAAGGTCCCGGAGTCCGGCCGGTCGGACCGGAAGGAGCCGGAGTCGGGCTTCTTGGGCGGCGTCATTTGTTGATGAAGTCCAGGAAGATCATCGCCTTCTCGATCTCCTGGGTGGTCTGGGCGAGGAGGCCGTCCAGCTCCTTCTCCGAGAGGCCGAGGGAGCGCCAGGCGGACTCCTGGATCGCGGGGATCTTCTGGTCCCCGCCGTTGCCGAAGCGGACCGCGCGGACCAGGACGTCGGCCACGTGGATGATCTCGGCGAAGCGCTGGCTCTCGCCGGCGAGGGCCGGGTTGTGGTGGCAGCGGACGGTGTCGGTGAGCCCCTTCGAGAGGTTCCACTTCTCGAAGAGCCAGGCGCCCACGTCGGCGTGGGTGACGCCGAGGACTTCGGTCTCCGCCTCGGAGATCAGGATGTCGCGCGACCGCACCAGGGCGACGACCTCGCCGAACTTGTCGGGGACGTACTGGTCGAGGACGATCTTGCCGACGTCGTGGAGGAGCCCGGCGATGAAGAGCTCCTCGAGCATCGGATAGTTGATGCGGCGGCCGAGGACCTTGGCGGCGGCGCCGCAGCCGATCGAGTGCTTCCAGAATTCCGCGCGGTCAAAGTCGCCGGGCTTCGCGCCGCGGCGGAAGACGTCGAAGATCGTCGACGACAGCACGATCGACTTGATGGTGTTGAAGCCGAGGATGACGATCGCGTGGGAGACGGTGGTGATGCGGTTGGGGAAGCCGTAGAAGGAGGAGTTGACGACGCGGAGGACCTTGGAGGTGAGGGCGGGGTCGCTGGAGATGATCTGGGCGACTTCCTTCGCGGAGGTCTGCGGGTTGAGGACCATCTGGTTGATGTTGTTGAGCATGGAGGGGAGGGTGGGGAGCCCCTGGACCTTGTCCACGAGCTTCCGGACGCGCTCCTGGACGTGCTGGGGCGTGTCCATGTCAGCGGAGGGCCGAGTACTGGTGGCGCTTGGCGGCCTCGCGCAGCGCGGCCATGAGGGGCGCGCCGTCGACCCCGGCGAACTGGCGGTCGATGTCGCGGGCGATCTGGGCCTTGCGGGTCTCGAGGTCGGCGGGGGAGGCGGCGGCGGAGGGGCCGTCGTCCTCGACGAAGAGATGGGACACGTTGCGCTGCTTGCAGCTGGCGAGAAGCTCGGCGTTGAGCTCGGTGCCGCTCCGGAAGAGGAGGTTGCCGCGGAGGTCGGTCACGTCGCGGGCGGCCTTCTGTCCGGGCCGGGCCTCGTCGGTCTTGACCAGCTTCATGCTCAGGGAACTATACCCCGGAGAATCCGGAATCCGGAATTCAGAATCCGGGGACGGGGCTCGCTTCGCTCGCCCTAGACGCGGCGGTCGAGGAAGAAGTCGGCGAGGTGGAGCAGGCTTTCCACGTGGACGGAGTCGCGGAAGCCGCGCAGCAGGCCCTTGGCCTCGTCGATGAAGTCCTGGGCCTTGCGCATCGACCAGGAGACCAGGTCGCGCTCGCGGAGGAGCTTGACGACCGTCTCGCGGCGCTCCTCGACGCGGTCGTGCGAGGCGAGCAGGTCCTGGAGCGGCTTGCGCTCGCGCGGGGCCAGGTCGCGCAGCAGCTTGATGACCGGCAGCGTGAGCTTGCCCTTGTCGAGGTCGGTGCCGAGCGACTTGCCCATCTCCGCCTCGTCGCCCGTGATGTCGAGGCAGTCGTCGACGATCTGGAAGGCGATGCCGACGCAGGCGCCGTAGCGCGCGAGGGCGTCGACCTGGGCGGGCTCCGCGCCGTTGCCCACGCCGCCGAGGCGGCAGGACGTCGCGAACAGCGATCCCGTCTTGTGCTCGATGATCTTGTAGTACTGCGCTTCGTCGATGTCGAAGTTGAACTTCGTGGAGATCTGCCAGAGCTCGCCCACGCAGAGCTGCTCGACCGTCTTGCTCAGGATCGTGTTGGCGTCCCGGTTGTGCAGCTTCGCGGCCAGCGTGTAGGCCTTCGCGAAGAGGTAGTCGCCGAACAGGATCGAGGCCTCGTTGCCCCAGACGTTGTTCAGCGTCTTGACCTGGCGGCGCACGCCCGCCTCGTCCAGGACGTCGTCGTGCACCAGCGTGGCCGTGTGGAGCATCTCGACGACCGCCCCGAGGGCGACGTGGACGTCCGTCGCCTCGCCCAGGATGTGGGCGCAGTGGAGGAGGACGGCCGGCCGCGCCCGCTTGCCCTGGAACTTCGTCGAATGCTTGAGGAGCTGGGTGACGAAGGGGTTCTCGTGGGCGAGCTCGCGCTGGAGGGTCTCCTCGACGGCCTGAATCTCGCGCTGGATCGGCTCGTAGATGCTTTTCAGCGCCGCGGCGGACGGACTCACTGGGCCTCCTTGCGGGGCGTGAGTCTAGCACGCCCCCCGGGCACGATCAAGCATGCCTCGTGCCGCGCGAACGCGCGCCGGGCACGACGATTAACGCGACATTATGGCCCTGTGGAGCGCCACTCCGAGGGGGTGTTGGCGTTCAGGAAGGGCGAGCGGCCGTCGACCTTCCAGTCGGCCTCCCGGATGGGCACCCGGGCCACCCGGACGTTCTTCAGGAACCCCGTCATCTTCCAGATCCCCTGGGCGGCGGCGGCCTCGATGGCCGGCAGGCAGCCCTTGGAGTAGACGGCATGGAGCGGCTCGGGCCCCCGGCCGGAGACGGGCAGCACCACGTCCACCCCTTCGCGCGGCTTCAGCAGGCGCCGGATGAGCTCGGGATTCAGGAAGGGGAGGTCGCAGGCGACCGCGAAGACGTGGGGCGTCGTCGCGTGGACGATCAGGGCGTGCACGCCGGCGAGCGCGCAGGGCTCGTCCAGGAGGTCGGGCACCACGCGCGCGTCGAACGGGGCGTAGGGGGCGGGATCGTTGGCCCCGATGAAAACGTCCTCGAAGACGCTCCGCAGGACCTCCAGCTGATGGGCGACGAGGGGCTTGCCGCGGAAGGGGAGCAGCGCCTTGTCGGTCCCCATGCGGGTGCTGGCCCCGCCCGCGAGGATCCCGGCGCTGACGTCCTGTTGACGTTCTGACGCGGTCATTTCGTCAACACGTCCACG
>DASVNH010000289.1:0-8581 GCA_036383955.1 Planctomycetota bacterium
CCTCGAACTGGATCGTGCCGGTGGTCTGATCGTTGCGCTGGCGGTTCAGGTTGCTGGTCAGCACGCGGCCGCCGGCCTTCTCGATCCGGGCGAGGATGTCCTTGTAGGTCTTCTCGGCGTCCTGGCAGGCCAGGTTGAGGTGCGTCGTCTCGCGCGGCTGGATGTTGGCGAGGTTGTAGATCGACACCGTGAACTGCGAGTCCTTCTGCGTCACGCGGATCTCGGCGCCCGCGCGGACCGGGCCGCCTTCGTTCTCCTCGAGGATATTGACGTCCATCCGCGCCGGCGTGCCGAGCTGGCGGAGGCGGTCGCGGAGAGGGTTGGAGGCCGTCGGCGCCACTTCGAACTGGATGACCGAGCTGAGCTGGCCCGCCGCGTGCTGCTTGAGCTCGGAGCGGGTGACGCGGCCCTTGGCGTCGGCGATGGCGGCCAGGGCGTCGCGGTGGGACTTCTCGACGTCCTCCACCTCGACGGCCATGTCGACGCGCTCGGTGCGGATGACGCCCGACGCCGCGCGGATCTCCTTTTCCTGGAGGGTGATGGTGAGGGTGCTGAGGCTGATCTGGCTGTTGTAGTAGCGGATCTCGCCTTCGGCGGTCTCGATGCGGGTGCGCCATTCGCCGAGCTCCTTCTCGGCGAGGAGCAGGTCTTTGATTTCGCCCTTGCCGTCCTTGATGATCTTGAGGAGGCGCTCTTCCATGGCGCGGGCGGCGCGGAGGCGGCTTTCGCTGTCGTAGAAGGCCTTGGTGACGTCCTGGCTGCCGATGCGCTGGCTCTTGAGCTCGCCGAGCGCGCGGAGCTTGAGCAGCAGGGTGTCGAGGCTGTCCGGCGGCACGCGGACCACGACGGAGCCGCGGACCTTGCCGTTGGCGAGCTTCTCGCTGTTGACGGTGGCGATGAAGCCGCGCTCCTCGCCGGCGATCTTCTGGATCATGGCGACGGTGGTGTCGAAGCCCTCGACCTCGAACTCGACCTCGCCCGAGCGGATGATCTTGCGGACCGGCTGCGGGGCGGGATCGTTCTGCGGGGCCGCGCCCTGCACGCCGCCCTTCGTTTCGCCGCCGATGCCGGCCTGCTGCGACGTCCGGGGCTTGCCCGGCTCCGGCTTGGCATCGGGCGCCTTCGCCAACCGCTCCTGGAGCTTCTTGTTGTCGGCCATCCCGGGGCCGGCGTTGCTGTTCAGCTTGAAGTAGTTCAGCTCGGCCGGCTTGGCGGGCGCGTTCTCGCGGTAGCTGTAGAAGTTCTTGCTCTGCCCTTCCTCGAGCTGTTCCATCCTCTTTTCGAGCTTTTCGCCTTCCGCCAGATCCTTCAGGGCGAGCACGGTCTCTCCGGGCGGAGCGGGCTCGGCGGCGGGAGGCGGCGGGGGGGCCGGCTTCGGGACGGGGACTCCGAACCGATTCGGCATGTCGACCGACTTCTCCTTGTCCGAGAGGAAGTCGAGCGAATCGCCTTTCATCCGCCTGTACGCGTCTTCGTCCGCGGATTCATTGTGGTCGGACAGCCGCTCCGCGCGGCGCAGGTCGTCCAGGCCGCGTCCCCGATCCTTCCCCTTGAGGCCCGCCCGTCCTTCCGCCCATGCGTCCTTTGGAGGCGCCGCGCTCTCCTCCTGCGGGCTCCGCGTGTTCTTCGCGAGATAACCATCCCATTCGCCGTCCCTGAGCGACTGCTGGATCTTCGGCTGGAAGGGGTCTTCCATGTCCATGATCACGTAGCCCACCGCGCCGAGCAGGCCCGCCGCGGCGGCGGCCGTCAGAAATCGGCCGAACAGCCCCCAGGTGCGCGTGGGCGGCGCCGCCCGCAGCTTGCGGATCACCCGCTCCTCGAGGCCCGGAGCCGGGCGGATCGGCACGAACGCCGCCTCCAGCCCGCGCTCGAAGCGGCCCGCCTCGTTGATCTCCGCGATGCACTCGGCGCAGCCGGCGACGTGCGCTTCCAGGCGCGCGCGCTCCTCGGCGGACAGCCCGCCCGCCAGGTGCGCCGCGATCAGCTCCCGCGCCCACTCGTGATCAGCGTGACTCATGTGTCTTCTCCAGCTTCACGGCCTTGCGGAGCATCTGCAGCCCCCGGTGGAGGATGCCGCGCAGAGAGGTGCCCGACATCCCCAATTGCGCCGTGATCGTCTCGTAGTCCGCCCCGTCCAGGTAGCGCATCGTCAGCGGCAGGCGGTACTCCTCCGGCAGCGACTGCAGCACCACCCGCGCCCGCTCCCGCGTCTCGGCGAGGCCGGGGTCGTCGACCTCCGGCGCCGCCACGCCTTCCAGGACGACCGACGGCGCGCGGCCCGGCTCGGCCCGGCGCTTGGCCCGGCTCCGCCGGAAGGCGTCGATGGCCGCCGTCCCCGCGATCTGGGCCAGCCAGGCGCGGAAGCCGGCGGGGTCGCTCACCTGGTGGATCGAACGAAACGCGCGCAAGAACGTCTCCTGGACGAGGTCCTCGGCCTGGTGGGGGTCGCCGGTCTCGAGATAGAGCTTGGCATAGACCATCCGCGTGGTCCGCCGTACCAGCTCTTCGAACGCGGTGCGATCGCCCTCGCGGGCGCGTCGCACGAGGCCGTCTTCCCCGTCCATGGGTCCCTCGTCTGCCAATGTGAACGCAAGTTTGACGCGAGGATCACGCTAAAAAACCATAAATCGTACTGTCCAATTTATGGTGCCAGGGCCCGCTCGGCGATCTCGGCCACGTGGCGGCCGATGGCGAGGGAGGCGGTGGCGGCGGGGCTCGGCGCGTTGAGGACGTGGATCGCGCCGGGACGGCGCTCGATGATGAAGTCGTCCAGCAGGCGGCCGTCCGGGCCCAGCGCCTGCGCCCGCACCCCCGCCCCGCCGGGCAGCAGGTCGGCTTCCTCGACCTCCGGCAGCAGCCGGCGGCACGACCTCACGAAGGCCGTCTTGCTCAACGAGCGCCACATCTCCCCCAGCCCCTTGCGCCAGTAGCGCCACGCCATCCGCCAGAAGCCGGGATAGCCCAGCGTGTCGAGGAGGTCGCGGACGTCGACGTCCTTCCAGCGGTACCCCTGCCGCGAAAACGCGAGCACCGCGTTCGGCCCCGCTTCGACGCCCCCGCGGATCTTCCGGGTGAAGTGGACGTCGAGGAACGGAAAGTCCGGATCCGGCACCGGGTAGATGAGGCCGCGCACGAGCTCGGGACGTCGCAGATAGTAGTACTCGCCGCGGAACGGCAGGATCTTCGTCCGCGAGCGCGCGACGCGGTCGCTGTAGAGCCCGGCGCAGTTGATGACGAGCCTGGCCTTGAGGGCGCGGACGTCGGTGACGTCGACGTCCGTCCGCACCTCGACGAAGGAGGCGAGCTTGCGCGCGACCTCCGCGTAGTCGACGATGCCGGCCTGCGGCAGGTGGAGGCCGTCGATCCCCGCCGCCCGCGGCTCGATCTCGCGGATCCGCTCGGGGCCGATCCGATGGACGTCGACGCCGTTCGCCCGCGCCCGCGCTTCGAGGCCGTCGAGCCGGGGGATCTCCGCCGGGTCGGTCGCGACGATGATCTTGCCGCAGAGGGAATGCGGGACGGCGTGCTCGCGGCAGAACTCGACCATGAGGCGGCGGCCTTCGACGCAGAGGGCGGCCTTGCGGGAGCCGGGCTTGTAGTAGACGCCCGTGTGGAAGACGCCGCTGTTGCGGCCCGTCTGGTGGCGCGCGACGGCCGGCTCCTTCTCGAAGACCACCGGGCCGTGCCGCCGGAGGGCGTAGGCCGTGGCCAGGCCGACGATGCCTCCGCCGACGATGGCGATCACGGGCGCTTCTGGGCGAAGAGCCACTCCCAGAGGGCGGCGTCGTGGTAGACGCGGTCCCAGATCTCGTGGCCCGCGCCGGGGAACTCCACGTAGGTCGCGTGCGGGAGGAGGACGGACATGTCGCGGCTGCCCACGCTCTCGCCGTCGAAGCCGTGCCCGCCGCTGGGCGGGACGACCTCGTCGTTCTCGCCGTGGAAGATCCGGATGGGCGTGCGGCGCAGGCGGAGGGCGTCGCGCGGCTTTCCCGCGCCGCAGACGACGACCAGGGCGGCCCACATCTCGGGGAACTTGGCGCCGAGATCGAAAGTGGAGCAACCGCCCTGGGAGAGGCCGGTGAGGTAGAGGCGGGAGCGGTCGATCTTGGTTTCGCGGGAGACGGCCTCGATCGCCTCGAGGACGAGCTCCTCGTCGGCGCCGACGTACTTCCAGGTGCCGGCGCACTGGGGGGCGATCACGACGGCCGGGAAGTCGCGCGCGTGGAGCTCGACGTAGGGCGGAAGCCCGATGTTCAGGTGCTTTTCGCCGTCGACGCCGTTCTCGCCCACGCCGTGGAGGAACACGACGCAGGGGTGCGGCCCGGGGCCGTCGGGGATGAACACCTGGAAGGCGCGGCCTTTGACGCGCCGGCGCTGGAAGGCCATAAGCGTCGGATTCTACCGCAAGTGTTGATAAAATGACCGCATCACTTCATCAACGCTTCGCGGCGCGGCGTACTCGTGGATGCTCCTGGGGGCCGCCGCCTTCGCGGTGATGGCCACGCTCAGCCGGGCCGCCGCCGACCGCTGCGACTGGCGCATCGTGACGCTCGCGCGGGCCGGCCTCATGCTCGTGTTCGCCGCCGCCCTGGCCTGGGCCCGCCGCGTGCCGCTCGTCTTCCCCGGCCCCCGCACGCTCTGGCTCCGGAGCGCCGCCGGCAGCGCCGCGATCTTCTGCACGTTCTACGCCTACACCCACCTCCCCGTCGGCGACGCGGCGACCCTCGTCAACATGGTCCCGGTCTGGGTCACGCTCCTGTCCTGGCCCGTCCTGGGCGTGAAGCCCGGCGGCCGGGTCTGGGCGGCCGTTGCCGCCTGCCTGGCGGGCGTCGTCCTCATCGCCGAGCCCCACTTCAAGGCCGGCAGCCTCGGGGCGGCGGCGGCCGTCGCCAGCTCCGTCTTCACCGCCGTCGTCATGATGAGCCTGAGCCGGCTCGGGGACATGGATCCGCGCGCGGTGGTCGTGCATTTTTCGGTGTTCGCGACGGCCGCCACGGGGGCGATCTTCCTGGCCTCGCCGGAGGCCGTCCGGCAGAGCGCGACGCTGTCCGCCGGCACGGTCGGGATGCTGCTGAGCCTCGCCTTCGCCGGCACGATCGGCCAGATCGCCCTCACCCGCGCCTTCGGGCAGGGCAGCCCGCCGCGCGTCGCGCTCGTGGGCATGACCCAGATCCCGATGGCCGTCCTGCTCGAGATCCTCTTCCTGGGCCGGAGCTACAACGCCCGCTCGGTCGCCGGCATGGCGCTGGTGGTGGCGCCGACGGCCTGGCTGCTCTTCCGGCGCCCCACCCCCCCGGCCGAGAGCTGAGTGTCAGACCAGAACGTCAACAGCTACTTCGCCAGCTTGGCGTGATAGCCGGCGGCGTTGAGCGCCTTGATCACGGCCGCGCCGTCGAAGTCGCCGTTGACCGTGAGCGTCGTGGCCTTCTCGGCGATCTCGACGCCGCTGACGCCCTCGACCTTCATGGCGGCTTCCTTGATGGGCTTGGCGCAGCCGCCGCAGCAGTTGTGGATGCCGGAGAGCTTGAGGCTCTTCACTTTTCCCGGCTTCACGCCGCTGTCGTCCTTCATGGGGAGGTTCGGGACGCCGGTCTCGGCGTGGAAGCCCGCGTTGCCCAGGGCGTCGAACGCCTTCTGCGCCGCCTTCACGTCCTTGACCATGAACGTGAGCGTGCCGGCGCCCTTGTCGGCCATGACGTTCTTGGCGCCCGTGCCTTCGAGGGCCTTCACGGCCGCGCCTTCGCAGCCGCCGCAGCAGAGATGGAGGCCCTTCAGCTCGACCTTGGAATCGGGCTCGGCCAGAGCCAGCAACAGCGCCATCACGATCATCACGTTCTCCTATAACCGTTATTACATTACGCGCGCGGCCGGGAAACGGGGCGTCGGCCGTCGTGGAACACTATAGTGGAGCCGTGAGGAGGTGCCCATGCGCGCGACGCTGATGGCCCTGGCCCTGCTGGGCGCGACCGTCCAGGAGAAGCGCGACCCGGCGGCCGTCGAGAAGCTCCTCAAGGAGCTCGAAGGCACGGCGGGCCGCTACTGGAACGTGCCGCGCGAGGACGCGAAGTTCCTCGGCATGCTGATCGGGATGACGGGGGCGAAGCGCGTGCTGGAGGTCGGGACGGCCAACGGCTACTCGGCGATCTGGATGGGCCTCGCGCTGGAGAAGACGGGCGGCAAGCTGACCACGATCGAGATCAACCCGGAGAAGGCCAAGGAGGCCCGGGCCCACGTCCAGACGATGAAGCTCGACGGCCGGGTGACCGTGATGGAGGGCGACGCCCACAAGATCGTCCGCCAGCTCGAGGGGCCCTGGGACCTGATCTTCATCGACGCCGACATGGGGCGGGACCTCGACTACCTCGAGGCCCTCTTCCCCAAGCTGGCCCCCGGCGGCGTGCTGGCGCGCCACAACGCCATCAAGTACGCCTCCACGATGAAGGACTACCTCGACGCCGTGAAAGCGCACCCCCAGCTGGACACGGTGATCCTGAGCTGCACGATGGACGACGGCTTCGCCTTGAGCTATAAGAAGAAGTGATGAACGCCCTCATCCTTGCCCTGATGCTCCAGGAGCCGCCGGAGGTCGTTCCGGTGCCGGCGGAGTTCGGGACGCACGCGCATTCGCTGATCGACGTCCGCGCGGGCGTGGGCGTGCTGCTCCTGGACGGATTCCAGGCGGACACCCCGCTCGGGACCCGGGAAATCGAGAGCGACCCGCTCGCGCTGGCGAGCCTCGAGCTGGGCCTGGACTGGGAAGGCTGGGGGATTTCCCTGGGCGGCGCGGTCGCGGGGACCGGCGACGTTCAGGCCCGTCTGGGATGGCTGAGGCTCGCGACGCCCGCGCTCCTGGAACTGCCGGTCGCCCTCCGCGTTTCGGCGGGCCCGGTCGCGGGGACGCTGGACATCGACGCATCCGGCTTCGGCGACTTCGAGCCCGGCCTGGGCTTCCTCGCGCGGGTGTCGCTCGAGACGCGCCGGGAAAGCCCGCTCACCCTGGCCCTGTGGGTCGACGCCCTCGCCCTCGAGTTCGACTACGACGAGCCGACGCTCAGCGGCGACAAGGGTGTCGGGAGCTTCGGGCTGGCGGTGGGCCTATCGGCGGGCCTTCGGTTTTAGCCGCCTGGCCAGGGCCAGCAGCAGCAGGACCTCCCACCCGGTCAGTCCGCAATCCCCGCTCACGCGCAGGTCGGGCGAGGTCGTGAACGCGCGCGAACCGCCGGAGGCCGGCGTCGTGCCCCCACCGTTGGTCGCGGACACGCGCCAGTAGTAGACCCGGTCCGGGCTCAATCGCGCGGAGGGCGTGAACGTCGTCGCCGCGAAGCATGGTACCTTCGGGGGAGATCGCGTGAAGATGACGCACGTCCAGCGCCTGAACGCGCCGCGGGAGAAGGTGTACGCGGCGCTGCTCGATCCCGAGACGCTGAAGGCCTGCGTCGAGGGCTGCGAGTCGCTCACGCCCTCGGGACCCGACGGCTTCGACGCCGTGCTGCGCTTCGGGCTCGTGACCCTCAAGGGCCGCGTCGAGATCCTGGACCGGATGCCGCCGGAATCGCTGACGCTGAAGATCGAGGGCAAGGGCCTGCCCGGGTCCGCGCGCTCCACCGCGCGGATCTTCCTGACCGAGAAGGACGGCGGCACCGAGCTGGTCGGCGAAGGCGAGCTGACCGTGGGCGGCCTCCTCGCCGCCGCCGGCCCGGCGCTGATCGACGAGACGGCCCGGCGCCTGCTCTCGGACTTCTACGCGAAGCTCGCCGCCCGCCTCTAGCGGGGTATTCTTAGCTCGACAGATGGGGCGAGTCACCGCGTTCCTCCTCCTCGCCGGCTGCGCGGGGCGCGATCCGGCGGCCGATCTCGACGTCCGCCTCCTCGCGAGAGGCCCGTTCGCGCTCGGCCAGCCCATGTTCCTCGCGCTGGAGGCGACGAACCGCGGCAGCCGCGAGCTCCGCTTCGACGTCCAGGGCCTCATGCACGGGCCGTACGGGGTGCGGACGAGCGACGGGCGCGACGTCCCCTACGTCGACCCCCGGATGGGCGGTCTCGGCACCCTCCAGGATTTCGTCTCGCTGAAGCCGGGAGAGACCGCCACGCTGGACCAGATCGATCTGGCGTACCAGTTCGCGATTCTGGACCCGGGCGAGTACGTCGCGCGCTTCCGCGGCCTGGACGCGTGGGGCCAGGCGGGCTGGGCCGACGAGAGCCCGGACGTCACCCGCGTGCCGGCTTCCGCGCCGCTGCGCTTCAGCGTCGGCCCCGGGACGCTGAGCCCGCGGGACCGGGCGCTGCGCGCGCTCCTGCCGGCGCTGCCCGAGGGCTGGATCGTCTACAAGGACGGCGACGGCCTGACCTTCCAGAAGAACCGGATCGAGGGCACCGGCCTCCGCGCGGTCGTTTCGTTCACGCTCCCCGACACCGTTTCGCCGCTCCGCCTGATGGGAAAAGCCGACCGGACGCCGGCGGACGACGTCCTCGAAGCCGAGCTGCAAACCACGTTGCTGGCCCCGCTCAGGACGTCGATCGAAAAGGCGCTCCGCTAGACGTGTTGACGTTCTGACGCGGTCATTTCGTCAACGCGTCG
>DASVNH010000290.1:0-3382 GCA_036383955.1 Planctomycetota bacterium
CGAGCCGCAAGCGAGTCGAAGGATTTCCATCGATAACCCTTCGACTCCGCTTCGCTCCGCTCAGGGTAAGCAGGGCGAGAGGATGCCATTACTTCGCTCGCCCTGCTTAGCCTTTGAGGCGGGGCGCGGGGGCCTTCGGCGCGGCCTCCAGCGCGCGACGGATGCGGTCCAGGCCCGCCTCCGACAGGAAGGTCGGCTTCACGAGGTAGTCCACCACGCCCAGGTCCACCGCCTCGCGGATGTTGTCGGGGCTGGGATGGGCGGTCAGCACCACGACGGGCGTGGCGGCCAGCCGCGGATCGTCCTTCTTGATCGCGCGCACGGCGTCGAGCCCGCTCATGCCCGGCAGCACGAGGTCGACGAGCATCAGGTCGGGAGGGGCCTTCTTCGACGCCCTCCGGGCGGCTTCGCCGTCGGCCACCGCGACGACCTCGGCGCCGAGCGGCTCCAGGAGCCGGAGCAGGAAGCGGACGACGTCGGCGTTGTCCTCGATCAGAAGAATGGCGCGTTCCGGCGTCTTGCCCATTCCTTCCCTCCTTGAGCGCGCGCGGCCGGCTACGGGACGTCTTTGGCGCAGCGGAAGCCCACGTGGCCGATCGGCGAGCCCGGATCCCCTTTGCCCCGGCTTCCCATCATGTAGCGCACGCAATACAGGTCGCTGCAGAGAAACGAGCCGCCCCGCTGGACCCTCTTGGGGACGCCGGGCTCGGCGGGGTCGAGGCTGTCCGCGGGCCCCTTCGGGTCGCGGGACGGGCCGGCGCGGTAGGCGTCCGCGCGGTACCAGTCGGAGCACCATTCCCAGACGTTGCCGGACATGTCGTAGAGGCCGTAGCCGTTGGGGGCGAAGCTCGCGACCGGCGCGGTCCGGTCGTGGCCGTCCTCGCGGCTGTTCTCACTCGGGAAACGGCCCTGCCAGATGTTCGCCATCCAGCGGCCGCCGGGCACGCGCTCCTCGCCCCAGGCGTAGGGCTTCCGGGCCAGGCCGCCCCGGGCGGCGCGCTCCCATTCCGCCTCGGTGGGGAGGCGCTTGCCGGCCCAGCGCGCGTAGGCCTCGGCGTCCTCGTAGGCCACGTGGACCACCGGATGCCGGCCCCGGCCGTCGAGCCCGCTGCCCTCGCCCTCCGGCCGCCGCCACTGCGCCCCCCGCCGGCGCGCCCACCAGTTGAGGGCGTTGTCCAGCTCGACGTCCCCGCGCGGCGGCGTGAAGACCGTGGAGAAGGGTTCGACGTCCTCCAGCTTCAGGAGGGAGCGGTCGACGCCGGGCGGCTCATAGGGGCGCTCGGCCACCGTGACGTAGCCGGTCGCCTTCACGAACTCGGCGAACTGGTCGTTGGTGACCTCCGTCGTGTCCAGGTAGAACGGCGAGAGCGTGACCGAATGGAGCGGCGCGTCGGGGAAGCGCGGGTCGTCGCTCCCCATCTCGAAAGCGCCGCCCGGGATCAGGATCATGCCGGGAGGGGCGGGGGGCGGGGGCGTCGACGTCTTCAGCGATCCCCAGGCGAGCCAGCCGAGGAGGGCGAGGAGGACCAGCGTCGCCGGCACCGCGACGGGAAGGACGACGGCACGACGGACCGCGGGAGCGGGGCTCATGGACTGGCGACCAGTCTAGCAAGATCCGGCGGGGATGACACTCCCAGGAAAACCCCTACTTGCCGCGGAAGGTCGCGCGGTTTTTCGCCCACCAGGCGTGCCAGTCGACGCCGGCCGTGAACGACTCCCCGCTGATCTCCTGCAGGGCCTTCACGACGGCCGGCCGCAGGTCCGTGGCCCGCTTGCGCTCGGCGTCGTCCCGGGCGGCGACGTCGTAGCCGTTGACGTTGCCGGCGGTGACGCTGCCGCCGGCCTCGGTCTTGAGGAGCTTGTCGAACTTCTTGAGCAGCTCGAGGAGGAGCTCGATCGAGGTCACGCTCCGGAAGCCGCCGGACGCGGCGATCGCGGCCTTGGCGACGGCCGTCTCCTTTTCCTCGAAGGCGCGGTGCAGGGGGACGAGCGAGGAGGGCTCGCGGAGGACGCCCAGGGCCTCGAAGCAGGCGGCCTGGACGGCCGGCACCTTCGCGTTCGCGGGCAGGGCGGCGAGCAGGGCGCTCGAGGCGGGCTTGCGGAGGTCGGCGAACTCGGACAGCCCCTTGGCGGCCGCCAGCCGGACGGTGGTGCCGTCGGACGTCAGCAGCGGCGTGAGGCGGGCGAGGACCTTGGCGTGCTTGACCTTGGAGAGCTCGACGACGGCGGCGACGCGCTCGGCCTCGACGGCCGACTTGATCGCCGTCTTGAAGGCGTCCAGCGCGTCGTCGGCGGCCTTGTCGTCCTGGACGGCCAGCGTCAGGAGGAGCCCTTCGACGAAGCTCAGGGCAAGCAGCGGGATCATCATCTATATAACGTGGACGGAGGCGGCAAGCGACGTACAACCGGGAACTGGAATCTTAGCGGATCGAGATGACCCGGATCGAGTCGATCCAGAGGTTGCCGCGGTCCCCGTCCTCGTCGTACTGCAGCATGAGGTTCGAGAAGCCGGCCCCGGGCGTCGGCTTCGGCGGCGCCGTCGGAAG
The DNA here is from genome assembly GCA_036383955.1 of Planctomycetota bacterium. GTDB lineage: Bacteria > Planctomycetota > MHYJ01 > MHYJ01 > JACPRB01 > JACQFK01. The sequence goes on from DASVNH010000290.1 coordinate 2,547, forward strand.
GTTCGCCGTCAGGTCGTCGAAGTCGAACACCAGCGTCTTCCAGCCCTGGGTCTTGTTGAGCGGGACCTCGATCTTGTAGTTCGAGCGCAGCTCGTTCGAGAACATCTGCACCTTGAGGCGGCCCGCGCGGTCCGCCTGGTAGACGATCGCCATCTGCCCGCGGGCGGGGACCTCGAAGAGGTGCCGCACGCTGTCGCCCGTCAGGAGCGTGCCGCCGCCCAGCTTCTCGGTCCGGACCGTGCGCGCGGCCCCGCCTTCCACCTGGCCCGTCCAGTCGCCCTTGGCGTTGAACTCCTCGAGATAGAGCACCCGCTCGGCCGGGCGGTGGGCCCGCGTCCAGGCGGGGAGGCGGACGTCGGCGCTCGCGACGGCCGCCGGCGCGGCGGTTTCGGAGGCGACGACGGCCTGCCCGGCCCGGGCGGTGACGGAGCCCTTGGGCGAGCGCACGTCCACGCGGCCTTCCTCGACCAGGACGAGCGTGCGGCGCTCCTCGGCCTTGACCGAGAAGATCGTGCCGAGGTGCCGGACTTCGCAGGTCTTGGTGGCGACGAGGAGCTCGGCGCCGGGCGCGTTCAGCTCGGCGATCAGCTCGCCCTGCTCCAGGAGGATCGTGAGCCGCTCCTTCGAGGGCTTGAAGACCACCTGGGCGCGCGGGGCGAGCAGCAGCGTGCGGTCGGGGGCGAGGGTGAGGCGGACGACGCCCTGCGTCGTGAGCCGGTCCCCGTCGGCGACCGTGATGTCCTTCTGGCCGCTCTTGAGGGCCCGGCCGGCGAGCTCCGCGGAGCCGTCGATCTCCCGGAGGACGGCCGTGGCGCGCTCGATGAGGGTGGGCTTCG
>DASVNH010000291.1:0-10901 GCA_036383955.1 Planctomycetota bacterium
CCCGTTCCCCCCTCGGGGGGGCAGGGGGGAGCCGCCGGTTCCGGGTCCGGGTCCGGGTCCGGTTACTTGGTCATGGATTTGAGGCGGACCTGGACGACCGCCAGGCGGCGGCGCGCTTCCTCGCTGTGCTCCACGGCCCACTGGAAGTTCACGTAGGCCGTCGCCGCGATCTCCTTCCGGAGGCGCTCGACGTAGGGCTGCATCTTCGCGTAGAGGAACAGGCCTTCGCCGCAGTTCTCCGCGAACAGGTCGACGTTCAGCGCCCCGTGCTTCACGAAGCTCGCCGCCATCTCCCAGTAGGACGAGACCATCCGGTACGCCGTGTTGAGCGGATGGTCCCGCTTCTGGACGGCCTGGACGTCCTCCCAGCTCTTGGGATGGAACTTCACGAACATGTCGTCGCGGGCCTGCCGCATCACGGGCTCGCGCCGGAGCTCGTAGAGGCGCAGGATGAGTTCGGCGTCGCGGGCGTCGGCCATGGCGCGCTCTCCTTGAAGGACGCGCGCCAGTATAACGGATCGCGACGCGCGTCGTGGCAGCCGGGGCGGGTCCGCCGCGGCCGGCCCGCGATGCTTGCCGTGATGGCAGTGGACGTAGAGCGGCCCCAACAGCTCCCGCGTCCGCTCGGCGGGCACTCCGTCGTAGCCGATCGGCAGGTGGATGTAACGCAGGCCGTGCCGCCGGGCAGCCTTCGACATCCGGCCGCGGAAACGGCGCGGGAGGTCGTGACCGCCGCCGGGAGCCGCTTCATGGCCATGCCCACGACATCCGACGCCGGAGGAACGCGGAACCGGACACCGGATCATCTTCACGGATGGACGAGCCCGACTGGCCGCCGCTCCCCTACGACGCGTGGGAAGGCACCCGCGACACCCTGCACCTGTGGACGCAGATCGTCGGCAAGACGCGCCTGGCCCTCTCCCCCCTTCAGAACCACTGGTGGAACGTGCCCTTCTACGTCTCGCCGCGGGGGCTCACGACGTCCTCCGTCCCGGAAGGCGGGCACCACCGCGTGTTCGAGGCCGAATTCGACTTCCTCTCGCACCGGCTCGAGATCCGTGCCAGCGACGGCCGTCGCGCCCACATCGAGCTCTTCCCCCGCTCGGTCGCGGACTTCTACCAGGAGTACCGGGACCGGCTGCGCGAGCTCGGGATCCGCGTGAGGTTCTGGCCCGTGCCCGTCGAGTTCGACGACCCGACGCCGTTTCCCGAGGACCGGCACCACGCCTCGTACGACGCGAAGGCCGTCGAGCGCTTCCGCCAGGCCCTGATCAACGCGGATCTGCTCTTCAAGCGGTTCCAGACCGGCTTCACCGGCAAGACGAGCCCGGTGCACTTCTTCTGGGGATCGTTCGACCTCGCGGTGACGCGCTTCTCGGGACGTCGGGCCCCCGAGCGTCCCGGCGCGGACCCGATCACGCGAGAGGCCTACTCGCACGAGGTCATCAGCGGCGGGTTCTGGCCCGGGGACCGGCGCTTTCCGCACGCGGCGTTCTACTGCTACGCGGCGCCGGTGCCTCCCGGCCTCGAGACGGAGCGCGTGCCGCCGCCGGGAGCGTGGAACACGGCGCTCGGCGAATTCCTGCTGAAGTACGAGGACGTCCGCGACTCCGGCGCCCCCGACCAGGAGGTGCTGGCGTTCCTGCGGAGCGCGTACGAGGCCGCGGCGCGGCGGGCGAGTTGGGACCGCGTGGCGCTGGAGCGGGCGGGCTAGAAGGGAACGGAGGAGATTCCGGGAAGCGACGGATTCGGGAGATCTATCTTTTCATCCGTCTCCTCGCCCCATCTCCCAGAGGAGTTTTGGATCCGTCCTATCCCCGCATCTCCTCCGGTGGATCCGCTTTAGAGGGACTCCGGGCGGACCGGCGTCGCCGCGCCGGCGCCGGCGACCGTCGTCCACTCGCGGACCTTCCACGAGACCACCACGCCGTTCCGGACGTAAGGGTCCTCCCGCGCGAAGGCCTCGGCGGCGGCGGGGGAATCGCCCTGGAAGAGGAGGATCGCCGCGTCCGGCGGATTCGCGAGCGCCCCGCCCAGGACCAGCTCGCCCCGCGCCGCCGCCCGCCAGGCCAGCTCGAGATGCGCCTTTCGGAAGGCGCCCCGGCGCGCGAGGTAGTCGTCGGCTACCGTGTAGAAGAGCAGGTAGTGCATGCGCCCAGCGTATCAGGGGCGGCGGCACTCGGGGCCGACGATCTTGCGGAGCGTGTCCTCGAGGTCCGCCAGGCCCACCGACTTGGTCCGGTAGGACGCGACGCCGAGCGCCGTCGCCCGCGCGAGGTCCGCCTTCTCCTCGGAGGAGCTGAGGATGTGGACGGGAAGCGAGCGATACGCCGGCCGCGCGCGCATCCACGCCAGGACCTCGAGCCCCGACCGCCGCGGCAGCTTGAGGTCGAGGATCACCATCGACGGGACGGGACGGCCGTCCGCGAGGAACGCGACGGCCTCCTCCCCGTCGGACAGGACCCGCAGGTCGTCCTCCAGGCCGAGCTTGTGAAACGTCCGGCGCATCAGGAGGACGTCGTTCGGATCATCCTCGACGAGCAGGATCACGCGTTCCTCCCGACCGGAGACCCGGCCTCGGGGAGCTCGATCCAGAAGCGGCTGCCTTCGCCCGGCCGCGAGTCGACGCCGACGCGGCCCGACATCCGGTCGATCGCCCGCTGGACGATGGCGAGCCCGACGCCGGTTCCGGGATACGAGTCCTGGGGATGGAGGCGCTCGAAGATCCGGAAGACCCGGCTGAAGTGCTCGGGAGGGATGCCGATGCCGTTGTCGTCGATCCAGAGCCGCACCCAGCCGTCCCGGGTTTCGGCGGAGATCCGGATGCGGGGCTCGACGCCCGGGGCCACGAACTTCGCGGCGTTGGCGACCAGATTGGAAACGACCTGGCCGAGGATGCCCGCCTGGCCGAGCACGGGAGGGATCGGCGGGATCACCTCGACCCGGGCTCCGCTCTCGGCGAGCTCGTCCCCCATCTCCTCCAGGACGTCGTCGATCACGGCCGAGAGGGAGACCGTCTCGCGCTTCATCTCCCCCCGGCAGAGGCGGCTGTAGGCGAGCAGGTCCCGGATGAGCAGATCCATCCGGGCGCTCGCGTCCTTGATGCGCCGCAGGTAGTCCTTGTGTTCCTCGTCGAGCTGGTCGCGGCAGTCGTCCAGGAGGAGGTCGGACAGCCCGCCCATGGCCCGCAGCGGGCCCCGGAGGTCGTGCGCGACCGTGTACGTGAACGCCTCGAGCTCCTGCACGGCGGCGGTCAGCTGCCGCGCCAGGCCGCGCGCGGCCTCGACCTCCGCCTCCAGCCGCTGGTCGCGCTCCTTCAATCCCTCGTAGAGCCGGGCGTTACGGAGGGCGACGGCCGTCTGGTCGGCCAGGGCCGAAAGCAGCCAGGTTTCGTCGGCGTCCAGCGCCGCCCGGGGCACGAGGACGAGGATGCCCTGGAGGGTCTGATCGACCATGATGGGAGACGACACGGGGGCCGGGCCCCGGACGTCGAGATGGGCGGCGAGCCGCTCCAGCACCGCCTCCGTCAGCGGGCCCGAGAAGCGCCGGGCCGCTTCCGCGTCGACGCCCTCCGAGGCCCGGACGCGGAGCTCTTCCTCCCCCTCTCGGAGGAGCACGAGACAGGTCGAGCCGCCCAGGAGCTCGACGCCGCTCCGGGCGACCAGCCGAAGCAGCTCGTCGAAGTCCAGGGAGGAGGTGATCGCGCGGTTGATGGCCGCGAGGCGCTTCAGGAGGTCGGGGCGCGCGCTCATCCCTCGCCCTCCCACGGCTTCCCGACCGCGACCCCCATCTTCGAAAGCAGCAGGCGGTGTTCCCGCTGGTCGTGGCCGCTGCCCCGGGTCTTGACCACCCGGAGCGTGCGTTCCATGGTCGCGCCGGGGGTGAAGCGGAGGAGGAGGATGTTGTCGGCCATATTGGAGACTTCCTCGCCGGTGATGGAATGGAACTCGAAGAGCTCGCGCAGCTCGTAGGCCATCAGGCACGTCACGCCGTTGAGCGCGAACCACTGGGTGAGGGCGTAGACGTAGTCGGCGAAGCGTCCGGGCTCGACGCTCCGGCGCTTCAGGTCGCCCAGGGCGTCGATCACCACCCGCTTCACCTTCCCCGTCCGGACCCGCTCGAGGATCCGGAGCGCCACCTCGTCGAGCTGCATCTCGACGGGGGAGCGGTACAGGAATTCAAACAGGCCGCCCCGGGTGGGGTCGTTCGGATCCCACCCCATGCCTTTCATGACGCGAAGGAGCTGCACGGGGTTCTCCTGGAAACCCACGAGCAGGCCGGCTTCTCCCGCCCGCAGGCCCTGGTTGAGGAATTGGAGGCCGAGCATGGTCTTGCCCGAGCCCGTGGGGCCGGCCAGCACGGTCGTGCTCCCCCGGAGGATGCCCTCCTCGACCAGGACGTCGAGGCCCTCGACCCCCGTATTCAGCCGCTCCGCGCTGCCCGCGTAGCCCGTGAACGCGGGGGGCGTGAGGAGCCGCGGAAAGACCTCCAGGCCGTCCGCGGCGATCGAAAAGGCGTGCAGGCCCGGGACGAACGCGGACCCCCTCATCTTCTCCACCCGGAGGAAGCGCTGCTCCCCGCCCGCGAGCTTGTGCTTCTGGAGCGAGAGGATGCAGTCCGCGACGGCGAAGACCGGCAGCTCCGTCAGGTTCTCGCTGGCGTACTCGCCCACCAGGAACGTCGTGCAATCGAAGTTGGAGAGGACGGTCGCCAGGTCGAAAAGGACCGTCCGGGATTCCTGGGGCGTCGCCCCCAGCTCGCACAGCGCCTTGAAGGAGTCGATGATCACGATGCTCGGGCGCCGCTGGGCGATGAGCTCGGCGACGACCTTCGGGAGCGAGGCGAAGCCGTGCTCCCGGATCGTCTGCCCCAGGTCCTCGTACTGGATCTCGACGCCCACCTTGGCGGACTCGAAGAACGCGTAGGCCTGCGAGTTCGCGATGAACTTCTCGAGCGGCTCGGAGTAGGTGGTGAGGTAAAGCGCGGGCCGCTCCTTCGTCGCGCCGGCGAAGGCGATCTGCTCGGCCAGGATCGACTTCCCGGTGCCGGGCGAGCCCATCAGGACCGTGATCGCGTTCAGGGGAATGCCCCCCGACAAGATCTCGTCCAGGCCCCGCACACCCGTAGACAGGCGCTTCATTTCTTCCCCCGGAGGCTTTCCTGGTGCTTGGCGATGAGCTTCCCCAGGGTGTCGACCAGCCGTTCCTCGGTCAGCGGCTTGAGAAGGAACGCGTCGGAGCCCGCCTCGATCGCCCGATCTTCGGCGGCGAGGTGGCTGAACACGAGAACGATGATCTGGCGCGTTTCCGGCGCGGACTTGAGCGTCCGGCACAGCGTCAGGCCGTCCATCTTCGGCACCAGGATCTCGGTGATGAGGATGGCCGGGCGAAGTTCCCGGGCCCGGGCGAGGGCCGTCAGGCCGTCGGAGCTGAACTCGACCGCGTACCCGGCCCGCTCGAGAAGGAATCTCTCGAGGGCCTGGACGACCGGGTTTCGTTCGACGACGAGGGCCAGCACCCGCCGGCTCCCGTCCTGGGAAGCGCTCATGACCCCCGCTCTTTCCGGAAGGCGAATCCGGACCGTCTTGTAGCGTAAGGCTGATCCTCCCGGCAAAGGAAATGCCCGGGATTCAGGCGGAATCAGGGAAACACTGACCCCCCGGTCAGTGGGCGGCCGCGCGCCGGCGGGCGTCCGCCAGCTCCGCCTGATACCGCGCCTCGAACGACGGATTCAGGGCGAAGGCCCGGGTGAAGTCGCTCACGGCGGCCGTGCCGCTCGCCGCCGCCTTGGCGGGATCGCCGCGCTTCTCGTAGTGGCGCCCCAGCTGCGTCCGGACGGTGCCGCGCCGGGCCCAGCTGTCGGCGTTCGTCGGCGCGAGCCGGACGGATTCGGTGAAGTCGTCCTCCGCCTGGAGGAGGTCGTCGAAAGCGTCCTCGCCGCGCTCGGTCCGGAGCAGGGCCTTGTCCAGCAGGGCGTTCCCGCGGTGGCTCCAGGTGACCGGGTAGTCCCGGCGCAGCCGGACCGCCTCCGTCAGGTCGCGCTCGGCGGCCACCAGATCCGGCATCGGATCCGTGCCCTGGCGCTTGCGGAAGCCGGCGCGGACGGTCTTCAGGTAGCCCAGCGACATGTAGGCGGCGTCCCCCGTCGGGTCGAGCCGCAGGACGTTCCGCAGGTCCTCTTCCGCGGCCGCGAGCTCCCCGAAGGGATCCTCCCCGCGGCGGGATTTCCACAGCGCCCGGTGGACCCTCACGCTGGACCGGGCGATCCAGATGTCGCCGTGCTCGCCGAAGCGCGCGATCCCCTCGCTGAGGTCGCGTTCGGCGCCGTCGTAGTCGGCCGTCGGATTCTGGCCCGCCCCCTGGAGGCAGACCCCCGCCAGGTCCCGCACGTTGGCCCGCCGGTACAGCGCCTCCGGCACCTTCGACGTGATCTCCAGCACCCGCCCCAGATCCGCCTCGGCCTTGCGGAATTCGGGCACCGCGTCGCCCCCGCGCCGCATGTAGAAGAGGCCGCGGGCCCGGCTGACCGACGCCCGGCCCAGCCAGTGAAGCCCGTACCCGACGTCGTGCGAGATCGCCCGCGTCCACAGGGCCTCCGCCTCCTCGAAGCGCTTCAAGGTCGCTTCCCGGCTCTCGGCCTTCGCCTCCTCCAGAGCCGCCTGCCGCCCCAGCGTCATGCCCAGCGCGTACCAGGCGTCCTCGAGCCGCGGGTTGTCCTGGATGACGCCCTCCAGAATCTCGCGGGCCTTCGCGTGGTCCTTGCGGTGGAACGCGAGCAGCCCCTGCACCGTGCGCACGTGGGCGTCGGTGATGTGGACGTCCGCCGCTCCCGCCGCGACCTTCCGCTCGAGGGCGGCGCAGTCCCGGAGGATGCGCTCCCGCAGCCGCACCAGGGATTCGCGGCTGTCCTCGACGTCCTCCGGATCGACCGGCGGCAGCGCGCGCGCCACTTTCGCGGTCGCCGGCCCGGCCGGCAGCTGGCGCGACTCGGCGATGGCCTTTCCGAGGCCGACGCCGAAGTGTCCGGTGAGGAGGAGGGCGCGTTCGTAGAGCGCGGGCGCGTACAGCGGATCCTTGGCGAGCGCCCGCTCCTGGAACGCCTCCGCCTTCTCGTCGTCCATGAGGGCGCGGTGCATCCGGCCCATGAGATACTCGATCTCCGCGAGGTCCGGCGCGCCCTCCAGGGCCTGCCGGTAGGCGGTCTCGAGACCGGGGATGAAGCTGTCCATCTCCTGGTTGGCGCCGACCCGCCGGAGCTTGAGGACGGCGTCGAGCGAGATGCGCGCGTGGTCCCGAAGGAGGTCGACGCGCTTCTCCCGCTCCGCGACCAGGCGCCGGGATTTCTCGCGCTCGGTCCAGCCGACGGCGGCCGCCGTCAGGAGCGCGAGGGCCGCTCCCGCTCCGAGCGAGTAGGCGAGGCGGTTCCGCCGCCAGCGGCGCCAGGCGCGGTAAGCGAGCCCGGCCGGGCGGCCCTCGATCCGTTCGCCGTCGAGCGCGCGGCGCAGGTCCTCGGCGAACGCGGCGGCGGTCGGGTAGCGCCGTCCCGGCTCCTTCTCGAGGGCCTTGAGCGCGATCGTCTCCAGGTCGCGGGGGATGTCGGCGCCCAGCGCCCGCGGCGCGGCCGGCTCCTCGCGCACGATCTTGCCGTACAGCTCCATCAGGGTCGCCGCCAGGTGGGGCGGGCGGCCGGTGAGGATCTCGTAGAGGATGGCGCCCAGCGAATAGACGTCGGTGCGCGGGGTGATGTCGCCGACGCGGCCCTCGACCTGCTCGGGCGCCATGTAGAGCGGGGTTCCCACCGTGCTGCCCGTCCGCGTCAGCTCCGCCGAGGAATCCAGGAGGTGGGCGAGGCCGAAGTCCGCGACCTTGGGCTCGCCCGACGGCGTGAGGAGGATGTTCGCGGGCTTGAGGTCGCGATGCACGACGCCGCGCTCGTGGGCCGCGCCCACGCCGCGGGCCGCCTGCTCCAGCGTCCGCGCGAGGACCTCCCTCGACGGCCGCGTCTTCCCGGCCAGGACCTCGCTCAGCGGCTTCCCTTCGACGAGCTCCATGACGAGGTAGAGCACGCCGTTCTCCTCGCCCGCGTCGTGGACCGAGACGATGCGCGGATGGGAGAGGCCGGCGGCCGTCTGGGCTTCCCGGCGGAAGCGCTGGCGCGCGAGCTCGGAGAGCCCCACCACCGGACGGAGCACCTTGAGGGCGACCTCGCGGCCCAGCTCCCGATGCCGGGCCCGGAACACCTGGCCGGCCGCCCCTTCCCCGAGGAGGTTCAGGATCTCGTAACGGGAGATCGACGGCCCCTTCCCGGGCGAGGCGCGCTGCGCGCGCTCGTCGCTGGCGAGGTCCTCGTAGAGGCTTTCGCGCCAGTCCTCAGGAGCGGAAGAAGGCATTCCACTCCTCCTCGAGCTCCCCGGGTCCGGAGGCGCCCTCCTCGAGCTGGGCCTTGATCTGGAGGCGCACCTCGGCCCGCACGTCGGCCAGGTAGTGCTGCACCTCGCCGGCCCGCAGGCCGAACTTGCGTCCCAGCGTCTCGTAGGTCGGGCGCTCGGCGCCGGGGTCCAGGTAGTAGCGCTCGAAGAGATCGAATTTGACGCCCTTGTCCCCCTTCTTGAGGCGCTCCCGCACCTCCTCCACCGCCTGGTCGATCAGCGCCTTCCGCCAGTCCGCCTCGAACCCGGCGTCCGGACCCGCCTGCGGCGGCGCGGACTCCTCGTTCAGGGGAAGCTGGGCGCGGCCGCCCCCCCGCTTCAGGCGGCCCAGCGCCTCGTCGTGGTGCTGGACGAAGTGGCGGAGCAGCGACTTCAGGAAGGCCCGGAAGCCGCCCCGCGACGGATCGAAGCGCTTCAGGACCCCCGGCCCGGCGATCCAGACGAAGAAGGACTGCGCCAGGTCCTTGGCGTCCTCGTTCGACTTGGCCCAGGCGACCCGGAAGTAATGGTAGGCGGGCTTCCAGTAGCGCCGGCAGAGATCCTCCAGGCCGACCCGCTGGACGTCGGGCGAGGCGTCCGACGCCCTCCGCACCACGTCCAGGACGGTCTCCGGGAAGTCCCTCCGGGACCCGCCGAGGCTCGTATCGCCCACGTTCATGTCGTCGACTACTTATACCCTTCCCACGGGAGGTCGCGCCGCTTCGCCCTTACTTTTCGTCGCCGCAACCCCGCCCCGCGCGGAAGGGGAAGATAGGTGATGCGACGTCGGACGTTCCTGGGGGGCCTGCTGGGCGCCGCGGCCGGCTGCGCGACGGCCGGCCGGCGGCCGCTCGAAGAGGCGCGGATCTGGGATCTGCACTGCCATCTCCGGGGCGACCCGGTGGCGGATCCCCGGGATGTCATGTCGCAGTTGCTCCCCTACGCGGACCGGATGGGCATCGAACGCCTCATCTTCCTCGCCTTCGGCGACAAGAACTCCTCCCCGGAGGAGGTCGTCAAGGTGAACGACCGCTACCTTCGGGGCCTGGAGAAGCAACATCCGCGCGCGCTCGGCTTTGTCTTCGTGAATCCCAACCATGTCGACAACGGCTTGAAGGAGATGGACCGCTGCATCCGCGACGGCCCCATGGTCGGCGTGAAGCTTCACGTCTCGCTGCGCTGCAACGCCCCCCAGCTCGATCCGATCCTTCGCCGCGCGGCCGAGCTGAAGGCCGTCGTGTACCAGCACACGTGGATCAAGACGCCCGGCAACGAGCCGGGCGAGTCGAGCCCGGCGGATGTCGTCGAGCTGTCGGCGCGCCATCCCGACGCGGCCCTGATCTGCGGCCATTCGGGCGGCACCTGGGAGCTCGGGATCCGCACCCTGCGGAAGCACCGGCGGATCCCCATGGAGGTCGCGGGCTTCGATCCCACGGCGGGGGTCGTGGAGATGGCCGCGCGCGAGCTCGGCGCCGAGCGGGTGATCTACGGCAGCGACGTCAGCGGCCGGAGCTTCGCCTCGCAGCTCGCCAAGGTGATCGGCGCCGACATCCCCGACGACGCCAAGCGGCTGATCCTCGGCGGCAACCTGCGCCGCCTGCTCGGGCCGATCCTCCGCGCCAAGGGGATCCCGTCGTGACGATCGACATCCACGTCAACCTCTCCCGCTGGTCCTTCCGGCGCGTCCGCGGGGACGCGTCGCCGACCGAGCTCGCCGACCTCCTGCGGGAGCGCGGCGTCACGGAAGCCTGGGCGGGGAGCTTCGACGCCCTCCTGCACCGGGACGTCGCCGCCGTCAACGCGCGCCTGGCGGACGACTGCCGGCGCGACGGCCTGCTGGTGCCCTTCGGCACCGTCGATCCCACCCTCCCCGACTGGGAGGAGGACCTGCGCCGCTGCCATGAAGACCACCGCATGCCCGGGATCCGGCTCCATCCCGGCTGGCACGGATACACGCTCGACGACCCGCGCTTCGTCCAGTTCGTCCAGCAGGCGACGGAGCGGCGGCTGATCGTCCAGATCGCGCTGCGCATGGAAGACGAGCGGACCCAGCATCCCCGGCTGAACGTGCCGGAAGTCGATCCCGCGCCGCTGCTCGAGGCCGCCGTTCCCAAGGCGAGGCTCGTCCTGCTCAACGCGCACCGGAACGTGAAGCCCGAGCTGCTGGGGAAGCTGGCGGCGGCGGGCGTGGCCGGCTTCGACCTCGCGGGCCTCGAGGGCATGGGCGGCGTGGAGAGCTTCGCGAAGCGGGTGGGGATCGAGCGCGTCCTCTTCGGATCCTTCTTCCCGCTGTTCACGTGGGAGTCGGCCTCGCTCAAGCTCCGCGAATCCGGGCTCGCGCCGGACGCGGAGCGCGCGATCCGCGTCGAGAACGCCCGACGCTTGAGGACCCGGAGCTGACCGTCACCACCGAGACACCGAGCACACCGAGCCGAACGCCGAGCGCCACCACAAAGGCACCAAGCGCACGAAGATGTAATTTTGAGGATCGCGG
>DASVNH010000292.1:0-22926 GCA_036383955.1 Planctomycetota bacterium
CCTTGAGGAGCTTCGCGCCCAGGCCCGGCCCGGCCGGCGCGGGGAGGTCGGTGCCGCTCGACTCCTTCCGCTTGAAGAAGCGCGTCCCGAGGTCCGCGACTTTTTCGAGCATGCCGGTCGGCGGCTTCTTCTTGGGCGGCGGGGGCGGCGGCTCGGGCGGGGCGTCGGACGCGGGGACGACCGTCAGCGTCGCCTCGACCTGGATCACCGCGTTGCCGATCTTGAGGATGTCGCCCTTCCCGATCTGGGTCGTCGTCAGCACGGGCTTGCCGTTCACGGAGAGGGGGACGGCGGAGCGGATGATGATTTTGGCCTCCGCGGGCGCCGGCGCGGCGGCCTCCGGCTCGGCGGCGTTCCGGCGGACGAGCTCCTGCTCCTCGAGGAGGACCTTGAGCATGTCGCCGGTGAGGGCGCCCATTTCGACGAGGATTTCGCCGACCTTGGCGGGGGGGCGGTCGGCGGACGGCTCGAGATTGCGCTGCAGGTCGAGGGCGGTCTGAACCTCGTTTTCGCTGGCGAAGCCCTTGCGGACCGCCAGCGAGCCGAGGCGCGCCTCCCGCTCGCTCATGGAACCCTTCATCATACGCTCGGGCGGCCGTCGCCCAAGGAATTTAAGCCGAAACGGCCGCGTTGTGAGGGGAGACGCGCGGGGTCGGCGCCGCGACCCTGGAATGGAGGTCGTCGAACCGCCCGTGGTGAGCGGCTTGGCCCTGGAACGGAGGTCGTCGAACCACTAGACTGAGGCCTCCCATGGCTGATGAACCCCGCACCGCGGCGCGCGATCTGTCGGCCCTCCGCCTGGATCGGACCGCGCGGCGGCCCCGTTCCCGCGCGGGGGCGGTCGTCGCGGGCCTGCTGCTCCTGGCCGGCGCGGGCTGGCTGGGGTGGGCGAAGCTGGGGGGGCCGCGCGCGCCCGAGGTCGAGGCCGGCTTCGTGCGCCTCGTGGGCGCGGGCGACGCGGGGGCGATCCTGTCGGCGAGCGGCTACATCCTGCCCGACCGGAAGGCGGACGTGAGCTCGAAGGTCTTCGGCCGCCTGGAATGGCTGGGCGTCGACGTCGGCAGCCGCGTCCGCAAGGACGAGATCGTCGCCCGCCTCGCGAACGCCGACGTGGCGGCCCAGGTCGAGGAGGCGAAGGCGGCGCTCAGGGACGCCGAGCGCGAGTTCAAGCGCTGGACCCAGATCGTCGAGAGCGGCACCGAGCCGCGCGAGCGCCTCGACCGGGCCGGCACCCAGCTGGACCTCGCCCGCGCGCGCCTCAAGCAGGTCGAGGCGTCCTTCGAGTACACGCTCATCCGCGCGCCCTTCGAGGGCGTGGTGGTGCGCCGCCTCGCGCAGGTCGGCGAGACCGTCGGCCCGCCGGTGGGAGGCCAGACCGCCGCCGGGGCGATCTGCGTGCTCCTCGACCGCGCCTCGCTCGAGATGGTGGCGGACGTCAACGAAAGCCACATCGCCAAGGTCTCGGCGGGGCAGCCCGTCGAGGTGACGCTCGATTCCCATCCCGACCACAAGTACAAGGGCGAGGTGCGGCAGGTGGTGCCGACGGCCGACCGCCAGAAGGGGATCGTCCAGGTGAAGGTGCGCCTGCTGGATCCGGACGAGCGCCTGCTTCCCGAGATGGCCGCGCGCGCGTCCTTCCTCCGGACCGGCGAGGCGGCCGGCGCCCCGCGCAAGGTGATCGCGCCGAAGGGCGCCGTGCGGGAGCGCGGCGGACGTCCGTCGGTCCTCGTGATCGAGGCCGGGAAGGTCCGCGCGACGGCCGTCGAAACCGGCGCCGAAGGCGAGGACGGGGTCGAGATCAAGAGCGGCCTGAGCGGCGGGGAGCAGGTGGTCACGGGCGGGGCGGCCGTCGAGGACGGCGCGGCGGTCCGGGTTCGGGAGAAGAGCAAATGATCGTCCGGGTGAGCAAGGTGGCGAAGACCTACTACCGCGACCAGACGCCGGTGCCGGTGCTCGAGGACATCGACCTCGAGGTCGAGGAAGGGGAGTTCGTGGCGCTGATGGGGCCGTCGGGCTCCGGCAAGTCGACGCTGCTGAACCTGATCGCGGGGATCGACCAGCCGACGTCCGGGGAGGTGGAGGTGGCGGGGGAGGCGCTGGCGGGGATGTCGGAGCGCCAGCTCGCCGCCTTCCGCTCGCGCCACGTGGGCTTCATTTTCCAGCTCTACAACCTCATTCCGGTCCTGACGGCCTTCGAGAACGTGGAGCTGCCGCTGCTGCTGACGTCCCTGTCGAAAGCGGAGCGGCGGAAGCAGGCGATGCTGGCCCTCGACATCGTGGGGCTGGCGGACCGGGCGGACCACACGCCGCGGCAGCTCTCGGGCGGCCAGGAGCAGCGGACGGCGATCGCGCGGGCGATCGTGGGCGACCCGACCCTGCTGCTGGCGGACGAGCCCACGGGCGACCTCGACAAGAAGAGCGAGGAGGAAGTGCTGGTCCTTCTCGGCCGGCTGAACAAGGAGTTCAAGAAGGCGATCGTGATGGTGACGCACGACCCGAAGGCGGCGGCGTGCGCGCGGCGGACGGTGCATCTCGAGAAGGGATCGCTCGTCAAGGGATGAAATACCTCCACCTGATCTGGCGGAACGCGATCCGGAACCGTCTGCGGACGCTGCTCACGATGGCGGGGATCGCCTTCCTCGTGTTCGTGATGGTGTTCATCGCCACCGCCCTCACGGAGATGACGGCCTGGCAGGACGTCGCCGCCCCCCACAACCGGGTGGTGGTCCAGCACGACCTGGGGCTGGCGACGCCGCTCCCGATCGGCCACGAGGCCTTCCTGATGGGCGACGAGGTCGCCCGCCACGCGGAGCACGTCATCAAGTTCAACTGGGTGGGCGCGTACTGGCAGGACCCGAAGAACTGGCCGGCGAGCTTCGCGGTGGACATCGAGGGCTACCGGAAGCTCTTCTCCGAGCTGCGGATTCCCGACGAGGCGTTCGACCGCCTCCGCAAGACAAAGAACGGCACGCTCGTCGGCGAGTCGCTCCTGAAGCGCTACGGCTGGAAGGTCGACGGCCCGCTCAACATGACGGGGACCTTCTACGACTTCAACCCGGAGCTGCTCATCGTCGGCACGTTCACCGCGCCCAACATCCGCTCGGAGGAGATGCTCTTCTACCGCTGGGACTACTTCGACGAGATGATGAAGGGGCAGAAGATCGTCGGCACCTACTGGATGAAGGCGCGCGGGTCCGACGATGTCGTGAAGCTCAAGGAGCTCATCGACGGCCGCTTCCGGAACTCCTCGGACCCGACCGAGACCATCACCGAGAAGGAGTTCGCCGACCAGTTCATGCAGATGATGGGCAACCTCAAGCTCATGGTCACCCTCATCTGCGGCGCGGTGCTGGCGATGATGGTCCTCATGACCGCGAACACGATGGCGATGTCCGTCCGCGAGCGGGTCACCGAGATCGCCGTCCTGCGCACGCTCGGGTTCCGCGCGGGCCAGATCCTGTCGTTCATCGTCCTGGAGTCGGTCCTGGTGTCGCTGGCGGCGACGGTCCTCGCCCTCGGCGCGGCCTTCGCGCTCTTCAACGGCGTCCGCTGGAGCCCCAACGAGGTCTACTTCCCGGTCTTCATGATGGCCCCCAAGACCGCCGTCGCGGCCCTGGTGGCCGCCATCGTCTGCGGCGTGGCGAGCTCCCTTGTGCCGGCCATCCGGGCGTCCCGGCGGAAGATTGTCGACGGCCTGAGGCAGGTGGTCTGATGTCCGTCCCGCTCGCGTACAACATCCGGAACCTGAGGGTACGCTGGGTCTCCTCGATCCTCACCGCGCTCTGCATCACCGCCGCGACGGTGATCTTCCTGCTGCTCGCGGCGATGAGCGTGGGCATCGAGCGCTCGCTGGTCGGGACCGGCGACCCCCTGAACGTGATCGCGATGCGCACGGGCGTCACCGCGGAGAGCCAGAGCCTGGTGACAAAGAAGCAGGTCGACGACCTCCTCGCCCTGAAGGGCGTCGCGAGGGACGCGACCGGAGAGCTCCTGATGTCGCCGGAGCTCGTGGTGGTGGCCGCGCTCCCGCGGATCGGGAAGGACAAGGCGAACGCGGCGCTGCGCGGGGTGGGGCCGCGGGCGAAGGCCCTGCGGCCGAACCTTCAAGTCACCGAGGGCCGCTGGTTCAAGCCGGCCCTGGGCGAGCTGGTCGTCGGCGCCGGGGTGGCGTCGCGGTTCCCCTGGATCAAGCCCGGATCGGAGCTGAAGTTCAAGGGGCGGACCTGGAAGGTCGTCGGGCTGTTCAGCGACGGCGGCCAGGCCTACGAGAGCGAGATTTGGGGCGACCTCGACGACTTCAAGGCGGAATATAAGCGCGAGGCGTCGGCGGTGCTCTTCCGCGTCGAGCGGCCCGGAGACGTCGAACGCGTCTCCCGGCTGATCAAGGACGACAAGCAGTTCAATCTCGACGCGCGGCCGCAGGCCGAGTACTTCAAGAGCCAGAACCTGGCCGGCGGCATGATGATGTTCGTGTCCGGGATCATGGGCTTCGTGCTCTCGATCGGGGCGATCTTCGGCGTGGCGAACACGATGTACGCGGCGGTGATCAGCCGCACGCGGGAGATCGCCACGATGCGGGTGCTGGGCTTCACCCGCATGGCGATCTGGTCCGCGTTCGTGCTGGAATCGGGCTTCCTCGGGCTGGTGGGGGGGATCGTCGGCGCCGCGCTGGCTTACGTCGGCTTCAATAACTTCGCTACGGGCACCGTCAACTGGATGACCTTCAGCGACATGGCCTTCAAGTTCCAGGTCACCCCCACGCTCATGGTCGCCGCGGTAATCATGGCAGTGCTCATGGGGCTGGGAGGCGGCCTCCTGCCGGCCTGGAGGGCGTCGACGGTCCCCATCGCCCGGGCCCTGCGGGGCTTGTAGGCGGATTTTCCCCTCGGAGCCCCCCGGGCGTCGTACAACTATAGATAGAACCGGAAGGGTAAGAGATGAAGGCAGCGATCCTGGCGCTGGCGAGCCTGGCCCTCGGGGATGACGATTCCGCGGAAGAGGCGATCAAGCGCTTCAAGACCGCGTTCCGCAACCCGAGCGCCCCGGCGCGGCAGGCGGCGGTCTCGGAGCTGGCCCGCGAGAAGCACGAGAAGACGGCCAAGCACCTGATTCCGCTGCTGATGAGCGACGTCCCCGACGTGCGCGCGGCGGCCGCGACCGGCCTGGGCGGCTACGCCGACTACAAGAAGATGGTGGTGCCGCCGCTCATGGGCGCCCTGGGCGGCCCCAATCAGAAGGAGCCGAAGGTCCGCGCGGCCATCATGGGGGCGCTGGGCAAGCTGAACGACGACAGCTCCGTGCCGATGATCTACCAGGGCTTCAAGGACGACTACCTCACGGTGGCCAAGGCGGCGATCATGGCCACGGTCGACCTCAAGCGCAAGGAGGCGATCGACCAGCTCATCGACCTGCTGAAGGACTGCCAGAAGTGGGCCAAGCAGAACCAGGGCGGCGGCTACAAGGACGACCAGGGCAAGAACGGGGACGAGAACGCCCAGAAGGGCCGGATCGCGGACCTGCAGAAGACCATCCTGAAGGCTCTGGAAGACATGACCACCGAGAAGTGGCCCAGCTCCGAGGAGTGGGTGATCTGGTGGGGCAAGAAGAAGGGCACGTTCGAGTTCGCCAAGCAGAAGTAAGCGGCCCGAAAAGACCAAAGACCAACCGGATGCCCCCCAACCCCCGGAGGGGCGCGAACTTAAGCTCCCAGATCGACCTGCCTTGGCTCTAGGTCCGGGATCGTCCTGAAGGTCTTGTAGAGTCGACCCGCTTTGGACTTTGGCCCAGAAGCTACTGAAGGTCTTGTAGTGCCGAACCGCTTTGGCCCTTGGTCTTTGGACCTTGGTCCTTAGGAGAGGGGCCTCCGGGTCCAGCCCTTCGGCCGCGGCTTGACCCGCTTCCGCAGCTTCGACGTCAGCCCCGCGCCCAGCGGCTCGCCCTTCGCGACCTTGCGGAGGTCGGCCGCCAGCTCGTCCGCCGTCAGGTAGCGGTCCTTCGGATCCTTCCTGAGCAGCTTCTTCGCGATCTTGTCGGCGTCCGCCGGCACGCCCTTCACCGACGCGGAGGGCGGGGGAGCCTCCTCCTCTTCGTGCCGGCGGCGGATCTCGATGAACGTCCGGCCCTTCAGAGGATAGTCGCCCGTCAGCAGCAGGTGCCAGAGCACGCCGCACGCGTAGAGGTCGGTCGACGGCCCGGGACGTCCGGTCCACTGCTCCGGCGCCATGGAGTAGACCAGGGTGCCGGCCTTGTCGGCGTTGCGCACGAGCCACTGGGGCTCGGCGCGTCCGTGGCCGAAGTCGCCGACCTTGACGCCGCCGCTGGAGAGGAGGAACACGTTCTCGGGCTTGAGGTTCCCGTGGATCCGCTTGGCGCGGTGCGACTCCGCGAGCGCGCCGGCGACCTGGACGAGGATCTCGGCCGCCGCCGGCGCCTTGAGCGGGCCCTCGCGGCGGACGCGGTCGAGGAGCGACATCCCCTCGGCGAACTCCGAGACGATGGTGAGGTCGGCGGCGCGGAGCTCGACTTCCAGCACGCGGACGGCGGCGGGATGCTCGAGGGTGGCGGCCTTGCGCGAGGCGGCCGCGAACTCCTCGATGAAGGGGTCGTTGAGGGAGTTGCGGGAGATGATCTTCATGGCGAGGACGCGGGGGCGGTCGGGCAGGCGGCAGCGGAGGGTGACGCCCGACGGCCCGCGGCCGACGGGCTCGCCGACGATCCTGCAGAGGTCGGCGAGGGATTGCCGATCCAGGGGAGGGGGCGCCTGCGCGGCCTCGTTGACGAGCGATTCGGCCTGCTCCTCGGTGATGAGGCCGGCGGAGACGAGGACGAGGTCGAGCGGCGCGCTGGCGTCCTCCGCGTCGCGCTGGGTGAGGACTTCCATGAACTGCTCGAGCGTGAGGAGGCCGCGCTCGACGGCGAGGCGGCCGACCTGGCCGTCGAGCTCCGTGATCTTGATGCGGGAGCGTTTCCGGGTGTCGGCCATGCCCCCGCAGTATAGCGGAGGGCCCCGGGAAAGCGCCCGGGCGGCCCGCCGTTTTTTTTGATTTCCCCCTTGTCTTCCGCGATGCATGAAGTATGTATAGGGAGCACCTGGTGATGAAGCTTCTTCGTGAGCGTTGGGGTGGGATGATGCGGCGCGCGGCGGTGGTGGCGGTCCTGGCGATCCTGGCGGGATGCGGCGGCGATTCGAGCTCCGGCAGCTCGGCCCCGGTCCTGGCCAAGTTGTTCATTCTTGACGGCAAGGGCGCGACTCTCACGTCGCTGCCCGCCGGCTCGAAGGTCATGATCGACGGCGAGGAGATCCCGCTGGAGAACGTCCAGCTGCTCGCCGGCCCGCCCCGGAGCGTCGCCCGCGGCCGCGCCGCCGGCGGCTCCAACCTGACCCTTTACGTCCCCGGCTACGGGGGCTTCGACGACCCCGCCGCCGATCCGATCGCGGGCGTCATCGTCCAGCTCATCAAGCGCGACCTCCTCGACGGGCTCTTCATCTTCGCCCCCACCCCCGGCCGCGTGCTGGTGGGCGACCCCGCCATCCCGGCCGGCTCCCGCTCGCTCTGCGTCCAGGGGATGTCGAAGGCCAACGGCGCCGGCGCCCTCCGCTTCGACGTCGTGCTGGCCGTCGACATGTCGGGCTCCACGCTGCGCGACAGCGGCATCGACCTCGACGGCGACCTCCTGAACGAGTCGGTCCTGGCGGTCGAGTGCGAGAGCCTGCGGCGGTACATCGACGCCCTCCGCGGCGCGGTGAAGATCGCGGTGATCGCGTTCTCGAACGACGTGATCGTCAAGCAGGGGCTGACGGAAGACAAGGCGGCCGCCAAGGCGGCGCTGGACGACATCGAAGCGGCCGGCAGCGTGGGCGGCACCGACTACCAGAAGGCCCTGCTGGCGGCCGAGACGCTGCTGACGACGGACCCGAACCGGACGGTCCTGACGGTGACGCTGGAGGACGCGCTCGGCGAAGAGGTCGAGCAGACCGTGAACGCGCCGCGGGTCGTGATCTTCTGCAGCGACGGCGTCCCGACGCTGCCGAACGCCCCGGGCGGCACCCAGGAGCTCGCGGACCGCATGGCCTCCCTCGACGCGGCCCGTGAGGTCGTGGACAGCCAGATCGTGGTCAACACGGTCGCGTTCGGCGCCGAGGCGGCGATCTCCAAGCTGACCACGCTGCCGGGGGTCGCGGCGATCACGGGCGGCGTCTACATCGAGGGCCCGGACTTCCTCGACCTCTCGGCGGATCCGAACATCTTCGGCTTCTCGGACGTCATCGGCGTCGAGGTCTGGAACGCGACCCTGGAGAGCCCGGGCGTCGCGGCCTTCTCCCCCGACGGCGTGTTCCAGAAGACGGTGCCCTGGACGTTCGGCGACAACGACATCCACGTGCGGCTCGTGACGCGGCATGCGGCCCTGAGCGTCGAGACCGCCTTCAACGTGCGGGTGGTCCTGCCGCAGGACGCCGGGGTGGACGCAATCCTGCTCACGGGCGTGCTGCCCCCGCTGACGGACAACACGCTGCGGACGCCGGACGGCAAGCCGATCGGCGGCTCGAGCCTGCGCCAGCTCTTCATCAACGGCCCGACGGCCGTCTTCACCGACCTGGTCGAGTACAAGGGCATGGAGACCTTCGCGATGCTCGGCGCGGGCTCGGTGACGATCCAGGTCGTCTCGAAGTTCAGCGATTTCAAGTCCGACTTCGGCTTCGTGGAGTACGACCCGCTCTCGCCCGCGCTCACCGTCCGGGACCTGCTGTCGGGCGCCAACGTGGTGAGGCTCGCCAACTCGGGCGACTGGAGCAGCACGAAGAAGTTCGAGCAGTACGCCCCGGACCAGGCGGCCACGACGTTCACGGTGTCGATGACGGCCGGCAAGCACTACGCCTTCTGGGCCATTCCGAACGGCACGCTGGCCGACTACCTCGCCCTCAAGCCGACGCGGGCTCCGCTGATCAGCGTCTCGAGGTACAACCCGATCGGCGCGGACCACTTCCTGAGCTACCTGAGCAAGCTCGGCCGGAAGAGCACGGCCCACGGCCGCTCGATGGTGTTCTGTCTCGAGGACATCGCGACAATCGACCAGAGCGACCGCGACTTCAACGACCTCGTCTTCGAGATCCTGATTCCGCCCTCGCTCTTCGAGCCGGAATTCGCGTCGCCCCGCTGCCCGTAACGAAGAACTCCGATCGAGCCGCCCTCGGGGATGGGTCCCCGAGGGCGGTTTACTTTTTGAGGGCCGCGAGCGCCAGCTCCTGCAGCGTCCGCCGCAGATCGCTCGCGTCGCCGTTGCCGAAGCCTTCCCTCGCCACGAGCATGATGGTGAACGTCCCCTTCACGGGATCGATCCAGTACTGCGTGCCGAAGGCGCCTCCATGCCCGTACGAGCCCGGCGAGAGCGCCGCCGTCGGGCCCGCCGGCGTCCGCACCACCTGCCAGCCCAGCCCCATCCCGATCTGGTCCGTGAAGCCGCACTTGAGCTCGCCCGTCAGGACCCGCGTCATCCCCTCGACCCCGGCTTCCGAGAGGATCCGCTTGCCCTCCCAGACTCCCTTGGCGAGCATCAGCCGGCAGATCCGCGCCATGTCCGGGGCCGTCGAGAAGAGCCCGCCCGCGGGCAGGGGAAACTTGCCGCCCACCGGCGACCCCAGGAAGTTCTTCGCGGGCGCCAGCCCGTCGCCCGCCTTCTTGTACAGCGTCGCGACCCGCGGCAGCGTCGCCTCCGTCGGATAGAAGAACGTGTCCTTCATGCCCAGCGGACGGAACAGGCGCGTCTCGAGGAAGGACTCGAACGACATCCCCGACGCGACCTCCACGATCCGGCCCAGGGTGTCGATCCCCGCGTTCGAGTACGCCCACTTCGCCCCCGGCTCGAACTGCAGCGGCATCTGCGAATAGGCGAAGGTCGCCTCCGCCAGCGTGAGGTGCCGGCGGGTGTAAAGGTCCGACAGCCCCGGCGGCGGCCCGCCCGGCTGCCCTCCCGTGTGCGTGGCCAGGTCCCGGATCGTGATCGGCCGCGGCGGCTTGACCAGCACGGTCTCCTCGGCCGTCTTCGACTTCACGAGCAGCTGCCCCTTGAACTCGGGCAGATGCTTCTCGACGGGGTCGTCGACCGACAGCTTGCCCTCGTCCTCCAGCATCGCGATCGCCATGCCGGTGACGGGCTTCGTCATCGAGGCGATCTGGAAGATCGTGTCGGGCTCCATCGGCGCGGCGGACTCCAGGTTCCGCAGCCCCGCCGCCTCATGGTGGACCACGCCGTCGCGGCGCCCCACGAGCGTGACCACGCCGGCCGCCTGCTTGCGCTCGACGAAGCCCTTCATGCCCGGGCCGATCGCCTCGAGCTTCGCCGGATCGAAGTCCTGCGCGAGGACGAGGATTAGCGCGGTAAGAAGATTCATGGATACCTTACGCCGTCCGGAGCGGCCCGCGTGTTATACTCCGCCCTTCATGTTCGGACGTCGAGAGCACCGCAGCGAACGCCCCGCGGTCTGGGACTACGCCAACCCGCGGGAGGAGAAGCGCGTGAGCCTCCGGCGCCGGCTCCGCGCCAGGCCCGTCAAGAAGAAGGTCCGCCGATGACCCGCACCCGCATCGTCGCCACCCTCGGCCCCGCCACCGACTCCTCCGAGAAGATCCGCGCGCTGATCGAGGCGGGCGTCGACGTCTTCCGCCTCAACTTCTCGCACGGCACGCACGGCGAGCACGAGCAGCGCATCAAGGCCATCCGCAAGCAGGCGGGCGACCGGCCCATCGCGATCCTCCAGGACCTCTGCGGGCCCAAGCTCCGCCTCACCCGGCCCGTCCGCGGCGGCCCGGGGGACGTCGTCGAGATCGAGCTCCCCTCCACGGTGAAGGCGGGCGAGCCCGTCCTGCTCGCCGACGGCACGATGGAGCTCGAGGTGATCGACGCCCACCGCAGCCGGGTGATCATCGGCGGCGATCTCCCCGCGAACAAGGGCATCAACCTGCCGAGCTCGCAGCTCGACATCCCGTCGCTCACCGCCAAGGACAAGGTCGACCTCGCGTTCGGGGTGGCCCAGGGCGTCGACTACGTCGCGCTCTCGTTCGTGCGGAGGGCGTCGGACCTCGACGAGGTGAAGAAGACCGGGGTGCCGGTCGTCGCGAAGATCGAGAAGCCGGAGGCGGTGCAGCGGATCGAGGAGATCGTGCGGGCGGCCGACGGCGTGATGGTGGCGCGGGGCGACCTCGGGGTGGAGATCCCGATCGAGCGGGTGCCGGTGGTGCAGAAGCGGGTGATCACGCTGGCGAACCGCGAAGGCAAGATGGTGATCACCGCGACGCAGATGCTGCGGTCGATGGTGAACAGCCCCAAGCCCACGCGGGCCGAGGCGACGGACGTGGCCAACGCGGTGCTCGACGGGACGGACGCGGTCATGCTCTCGGAGGAGACGGCCGCGGGCGAGTACCCCATCGAGTCGGTCAAGGTCATGGAGCGGATCCTGAACGAGGCCGAGCCGCTGCTGCAGCCGCGACGCGACCTCATGGGGCCGGAACCCGCGGACGCCTTCGCCCTCGCCGCCGTCAACCTGGCCGAGCGGGTGGGCGCCTCGGCCATCGTGGTCCTGACGGGCTCGGGATTCACGGCCCGGAAGCTCGCGTGCTACCGGCCGCGGATCCCCATCGTCGTGCTCACGAACGACGAGGCCGTGCGGCGCCGCCTGCAGCTCGTCTGGGGCGTGAAGGCGATCATGGCCCCCTGGTTCACGGAGACGGCCAACGTCCTCGAGCGCTTCCGCGAGTCCATCGTCGGCGCCGTCGCGCCGGGCTCGACCGTCGTCGTCACCGCCGGCTGGCCCTTCGCCCGCCCGGGAACGACCAACCTCCTCCACATGGCGACCGTTTGATAACCATGAAGACGATCGCGCTCGCGCTGCTGCTCCTCGTTCCACAGGACGCCCCCGGGCTCCGGATCGCCTGGATCGACGTCGAGGGCGGCGCCGCCACCCTCATCGTGACGCCCGAAGGCGAGTCCCTCATGATGGACTGCGGCTGGCCGGGCGACCGCGACGTCCAGCGCATCGCGAAGGCCGTCGCCGACTTCGGCCTGAAGAAGATCGACCACTACCTCACGAGCCACTGGCATACGGACCACTGGGGCTGCGTCGAGGCGCTGTCGAAGGCCGTCCCGATCGGCCGCTTCTACGATCACGGCTTCCCGGAGGGGGCGGCGAAGGACGTCGACGCCAAGATCAAGGAAGGCTACCTGCGGGCGTCGGAGGGCAAGCGGACGGTGCTGAAGCCCGGCGAGACGGTGCCGCTGAAGGGCGCCGCGGTGAAGATCCTTTCCGCGCACGGGATCGTGGCGGGCGAGGCGGCGGGCGCGCCGCAGGTCCGGGCGTGCGAGGCGAATCCGCCGCACGCGGCCAAGCCGGAGGACACGTCGGACAACGCGCGGAGCCTGGGCTTCCTGCTTTCGTTCGGCGACTTCCAGTTCCTGGACCTGGGCGACCTGACCTGGAACGTGGAGCACAAGCTCGTGTGCCCGACGAACCTGATCGGGGCGGTGGACGTCTACCAGGCCACGCACCACGGGCTCGACCAGAGCAACAATCCCGCGCTGCTGAAGGCGGTGAAACCGGCCGTGATCGTGGTCAACAACGGGGCGAAGAAGGGCGGGACGGCCGCCGCGTTCAAGTGGTTCAAGGAGCTCGAGGGGGTGAAGGACATTTTCGCCGTCCACCGCAACGTCGGCACCGGGCCGGCGGACAACGCGGCACCCGAGCTGACGGCCAACGACGACGAGAAGTGCGCGGGCGCCGGGATCCTGCTCACGGTCGCGCCGGGCGGGAAGAGCTACGAGGTCGCCGTGCCCTCCAAGGGCACGAAGCGGACCTACGCATCCCGGTAGATCGTTCCTCCCAGCCCCGTCGTCGAAGCCAGGCCGGCCTAGCCCTTCGACTGTTCCGTCGACTGGGGCGCGGCCGCGGCCGCCACCTTCAGGGCGTCCTCGAGCCCGAGGCCCATGCAGATGTCGACGAAGAACTCCGTCTGCAGCGGATCGGGATCTTCGTCGGCGGCGCGGGCGAGGGCGCGGGCCATGGACGCGAACATCGCGCGGCGGATCGTGCCGCTCTGGCGGTCGCGGACCTCCAGGCGGTGGCGGCCCTGCGAGGACCCGGTCTCCACGCCTTCGAGCGGGGCGGTGTCCGTGAAGGCCACGTCGACGCCTTTCTCCCGAAGCGCGCGGGCGAACTGGTCGTTGCGCGCGTAGGGATCGAGACGGAACTCCTTGAGGATGCCGCGGGCGTCGTTGGCGAGCTTGGTCCGGCGCTCGGGGTCGATCGGGACGTACTTCGCGACGTAGTCGACCAGGCAGAGGTCGGCGGTGGGCGAGAGGCACTTGGAGCAGTAGGTGCCCTTGCAGAGGGCGCAGCGGGCGCGGTCGGCGCCCTGGAATTTCCCGCAACGCGCGCAGGCGAGCACGGACAGGTCGGGGATCGGCGTGAGGTTGTCGACCCGCCGCTTGTGCATCGACTCGAGGATCGCGAGGGCCACGTCGCGGGAGAGGCGGCCTTCGATGACGCGCTCTTCGCCGCCGGCCAGGGCCCGGAAGGCGGGCCAGTCCTTGATCTTGGCGCCTTCCCAGAGCATGCGGCGCCAGTCGTCGAGGAAGATCTCCTGCGCCGCCTTCTTCTTGTCGGCGGTCTCGGTGAAATCGCCGACCTGATGGAGGGCCAGGAGGAAGAGGGCCGCGTCGAGGCCGTGCTTCATGTTGGCTTCGGAGACCGGCAGGATTTTCCGGATGGGGTCGGAGAACTTCACCTTCTTGGGCGGAGGCAGAGCGACCTTCCGCAGCGCGGTGATCACCGACTCGAGGAAGTCGGGGACGTCGCGCGCGCTCAGGTGGCCGCAGCGCTCGAGGCGCCAGGCGTCGGCGAGCGCCCCGGCGACGGTTTCGACCAGGGCGTCGAGGCTGGTGGTGACGGCGGCGACCGCCTCGCGGACGCGCGTCTTGACCTTCGCGGGGGTCTCGATCTTCGCGGGGGTTTCAGACATGGGGCCCATTTTAGGAATGCCGGATGAAAAGTAAACGGGGAGTTATCGTTTCTCGCGGAGGTCCGCCCCCTCGAACGCCCGGATCGCGGCGCGGAGCTCGTCGGGCACGGGCACGGGGCGCATCGACTTCGGGTCCACCGTGACGTGCACGCTTTCGCCGACGGCCACCAACGCGCCGTCCGTCTTGCGGTCGACCTGGAACGCGAACGTGAAGCTGGTCGTCCCGATCTCGACGACCCGCGCGCGCACCGTGAGCTCCTCGTCGAAGCGCCCGGGCGACTTGAAGTCGGCCGACGTGCGCGCGATCAGGTTGCTGGCCCGGCCGGCCTTCACGACGTCCATCAGGCCGATCGCCCGCAGGTAGTCCATCCGCGCCACGTCGAAGTAGGTGAAGTAGGTGCCGTGGTAGACCACCCCGAAGGCGTCCGTCTCGGGCAGGCGCACGCGGACGGACGTCGAGAAGCGGAACCCGGCCGCCATCGCTAGAGCGGCAGCGCGACGCCTTCGCGCCGCGGATCCGCCACGCCCACGATCGTGCCGTCGTCGAGGATCTCGACGGCGTGCACGCCGCCGAAGAAGAGGTCCTGCTTGCGCCGCTCGTCCACCGGCTGGTCCAGCTCCTTCTTGGCGCGCTCGCGGACGGCCGGGTCGATGTCGCCCTCGAAGAAGAAGCGGTTGTCCTCCCAGTGGATCCGGCCGGCGGCGACGGCCGTCTCGAGATCCATGCCCTTGTGGAGGACGTTGCCGATCACCTGCGCCATCGCCGGGTAGATCCGGACGCTGCCGGGCGTGCCGAGGGCCAGACGCGGCCGGCCGTTCTTGAAGACGATCGTCGGGGCCATGTTCGCCACGGGCCGCTTGTTCGGCCCGATCGAGTTCGGGTGCCCCGGCTTGCGCTCCATGTCGGAGATGTCGTCGTTCAGCAGGATCCCGTAGCCCTGGGCCATGACGCCGGAGCCGAAGAAATGCCCGATCGTCTGGCTCATCGTCACGACCGTGCCCTCGGCGTCCACCACCACGAAGTGGCTCGTGCCGCCGCCGGGCGTCGGGCCCTTCGGGCCCTCGATCAGCGCCGTCAGGTTCACCGTGCCGAGATCCGGGTCGCCGATCGCGGGGTCCAGCTCGCGGAAGACCTTCCGCAGCGTCGGCGCCAGCTTCACCGGGTCGTCGCTCCAGCGCTTGAGCGCCATGAGGATCCCCGCCCCGCCGCGCGAGGGCGGCGGCGTCGTCGCGATCCGGTGCCCCGCGAGGTCCGCCCAAAGCGGCTCGCGGACTTTCGCTTCGTAGCGCGCCAGGTCGTCGCGCCCCCACACCGGGCCGGTCAGGTTCGCCGCCCGCGTCAGGGACAGCCCCACTTCGCCCGTGTAGCAGGACTCGAAGCCCCGGTCCGCCACGATCCGCAGCGACCGCGCCAGGTCCTTCTGCGCCAGGCGCTCGCCCGGCTTGAAGCGCACCCCGTTGTTGTAGTAGGTCTTCGCGCACTCCGGCGTCTGCCGCACCGTCCCCTCGAAGAGCGACGAGCAGTAGATGAAGACCTCGCCCACCTCGAAGCCGTCCGACGCCAGCGCGATCGCGCGCTTGGCCATCTTCTGGAGCGTCATCTTCCGGCCGTACTTCTTCAGCGCCGCGTCCAGCAGCCGCGCCAGCCCCGGCACCGTCGCCGACATCGGGCCCGTCTTCGGCACCCAGGGCAGCATCACCCGCTTCGGATAGACGTACTCCTCCGTCGCCAGCGAGGAAATCCTGCCCCGGCCGTCGAACACTTCCGTCCGCCCGACCGCGCCGCTCGGCGCCACCATCATGAAGCCGCCGCCGCCCAGGCCCGACGCCTGCGGCTCCACCACCCCCAGCGCCAGCGAGACGGCCACCGCCGCCTCCACCGCGTTCCCGCCGTCGGCCAGGATCTCCCGGCCCGCCTCCGCCGCCAGCGGATGCGCGGCCACCACCATGCCCGTCTTCGAACGCGCCACTTTCATGAGCGCGCCAGTTTAACATGCGCCTCTCGAAAAATCGCCTTGCCCTATGCATAGTCCGGGATAAAATGGGTGGGAGACGTACCAGTGGTTCGACACGCTTGATTCCCCGGATTGCCCGCGAGCGGGGCAACCCGGGGAATCAGAGCTGACTCACCACTAGGAGAGAGGGGCCCATGCGCGCCGTTTCTTGCCGTCCGCTCACCGACGAGCGCCTGCTCGACTTCCTCCGCCTCGAAGAGGACCGCGTCCCGCGCACCATCGCCGAGGAAATCGTCAGCCGGGGCGACCGCCTCCGCGCCCCCCTCGCCGCCCTCTGCCGCGACGACCTCGCCTGGCGCCACGACGGGCCCGCCTTCTGGCTCCCCGTCCACGCCGCCTATCTCCTCGGCGCCGTCGGCGGCCCCGCCGCCCTCCCGGGGCTCCTCGACGCCCTCCGCCACTCCGCGCGATACGACGTCGACTGGGTCTGGGAGCTGATCCCCAGCCTGATCGGCCCCGTCGGACGTCCCGCCCTGCCTCCCCTCCGCACGCTCGCGTTCGACCCCCGCGGCGCCGAGCGCGAGCGCGTCGTCGCCGTCCACGCCCTGGCGGCCGTCGCCGCCCGGCATCCGGTGGAGCAGGGGGAGGTCCTCGATCTGCTCCGCGCGGCCGTCGAGGATCCGCGGGAGGAGCGCGGGATCCGCGGCGCCGCCGGCCTGGCCCTCCTGGCGTTCGCGCGGCCCGGCGACCGGCCGGTCCTGCTCGCGCGCCCGCTCGCCCCCTACTTCGAGGAGAAGGACGTCGAGGCCGCCTACGCGCGCGGCGGCCCCGATCTCCGCGACTACACGCTCGACCCCCTGGCCTTCTACGATCCCGAGCGGATCGAGGAGCGCCGGCGCCGCTGGCGGGACCAGGAGGAAGACGATCGCTGGGCCCGCGGGGCCGCCGCCCGGGGCGCGTGGGTGGAGCGCGAAGGCGCGCGCCTGCTCCGGCTCTACGAGGCCGCGCTCGTGGACCTCGACGACGAGACGCGCGGCGACGCCCTCTGGGTCGCCGACTCCATGGCCGAGTACCTGGTGTGGCACGAGGGGCGGGCGCCGTGGCGCTGGAACGGCGCGACGGCCTTCGCCTACCTGATGGACGCCTTCGCGCGGCGGGTGGCGTTCGACCTCCCCGGCCGGATCGCGCGCGTCCCCGACGCGATGGCGCTCTTCATCCGCTTCTGCCGGGCCGAGGGCAAGCTGGCCGAGAAGGACGCCGCCGAGGCCCTGGCGCGGATCGCCGCGGAGCGCGCGGCCCTGGTGGGCGCGACGGCCGACCCCGAGCGCCGCCGCGAGGCGCGCGAGCAGCTCGGCCGCCTGGTCTCGGAGGGCGTGGACCCCTCCCGCCTGGCGCGCGTCGGCTCGCGGGTGCGCCGTTCGTCGCCCCCTTCGCCGGGCCGCCGGTCCCGCCCGGCCGTCGCGTAAACCTTGGCGCGTAGCCCGGTCCCGCGACTATAATTCGGATTCCTATCGGGGGATCCACATGAACGTCGCGGCGACGCTGGCGCTCCTTCTCGCGCTTCCGCAGGACCCGCCTTTCAAGCTGCCGATCGAGGAGCTCGTCCTCGACAACGGCCTGCGGATCCTGATCGTGGAGCGGCACGACGTCCCCCGCGTCCACTGCTCCCTCTGGTGGCGGGTCGGCTCGGTCCACGAGCGGCCGGGCGTGACGGGACTCTCCCACTTCTTCGAGCACATGATGTTCATGGGCACGGACGTGATCGGGACGACCGATCCGGCCAAGGACGCCGAGCTCAACGCGAAGATCGAAGCGGTGATGACCAAGATCCGCGACATCAAGCTGCGCCGCCTCGAGGCCGGCCGGCGGGGCGTCCAGGCGGACGTCCGGGACGAGGCCGCCCTCCGCAAGGAGTACGAGGCCCTCGTCGAGGAGCAGAAGAAGTTCATCATCCCCGAGCACCTCTCCAAGATCTTCCAGGCCAACGGCGGCACCGGCTTGAACGCGACCACGTCCTACGACCGCACCAACTACTTCGTCGAGCTCCCGGCCAACAAGGTCGAGCTCTTCTGCTGGCTCGAGAGCGACCGCTTCCTCAAGCCGGTGTTCCGGAGCTTCTACCCGGAGCGCGAGGTGGTGAAGGAGGAGCGGCGCATGCGCACCGACTCCACGCCCACCGGGCTGGTCAACGAAGCCTACATGGCGATGTTCTGGCAGGCCCACCCCTACGGCTGGCCCGTCATCGGCTGGATGAGCGACATCGACCAGTACACGCTGAGCGACGCCGAGGCCTACTACCGGACCCACTACTCGCCCGAGAACTGCACCGCCCTCTTCGTGGGGGACGTCGATCCCGCCGCGGTCAAGGCCCTCGCCCGGCGCTACTTCGGGCGCCTCCAGCGCTTCCGCGGCGAGCGCCCGGCGGTGGTGACCCAGGAGCCCGAGCAGACCGCCGAGCGCCGGATGGCGGCGGAGGTCGACGCCCAGGACGAGATCAACATCCGCTGGCACGCGCCGTCGGGGGTCCACGTGGACTCGCCGAAGATCGACCTCCTGATGAACGTCTTCGGGGGCCGCAGCGGCCGCCTCTACAAGCCGCTGGTCGAGGAGAAGAAGCTCGCCCTCGAGACGGAGGCCTGGTACTGGTCGCTGCGCTACGGCGGGGCGATCCACCTGGGGGCGTCGCCGCGCGAGGGCGTGGACCCGGCGGAGGTGGAGAAGGCGATCGACGCGATCGTGGAGGACGTCCGGACGAAGGGCGTCAGCGACCGCGAGCTGAAGAAGGCGAAGAACCAGCAGATGGCCGACCTGGTGCGGACGCTGAAGACGAACGCGGGGGTCGCGCAGCAGCTGGGCTACTTCGAGACGATCGGGACCTACCACGACTTCTTCGCCTACATGAAGGGCTTCGAGGCGGCCACGCCCGCCGACCTGAAGGCGGCGGCGGAGGCCTATCTCAAGCCGGCGGGCCGCAACACGCTCGTCCTGAAGCGGAAGGCTAAAGAGGCCAAGAAATGAAGCGCCTTCTCTCGCTCCTCCTGTGCCTCGGCGCCTGCGCGGCCGCCCAGGACATTCCTCCTCATCCCGACAAGCTGACCTACGCGGCGCTGCGCTTCGACGTCCCCGACGCCGCGGGCCTGCGGACCCAGCTCTCGACCGGCACGCCGGCCTATCTGCTCGAGGATCCGACGCTGCCGATCGTGGACCTGCAGGTCTTCGTGCGGACGGGCTCGTTCGCCGACCCGGCGGGGAAGGAGGGGCTGGCCGACCTCTGCGCGAGCCTGATGCGCACGGGCGGCACGGCGACCCTGGCGCCCGACCAGCTCGACGAGGAGCTCGACTTCCTGGCCGCGAACCTCTCCGTCGCCCTGGGCGACGTCTCGGGCACGGTCTCGCTCTCGGTGCTCGCCAAGGACCTGGACCGCGGGCTGGCGATCCTGAAGGACGTCCTCCGCGCCCCGGCGTTCCGGCCGGAGAAGCTCGACACCCTGAAGGCGCAGGCGCTGGACGGGCTGAAGGCCCGGAACGACGCGACGGCCGGCATCGAGGCCCGCGAGGCGAACCTGCTCTTCTACGGGCCGGACTTCCCGCTGAACCATCTGGCGACGAAGGCCTCGGTGGAGTCCATCACCCGGGAGGACCTGACCGCCTTCCACAAGGCCTGGTTCCATCCGTCTCGCTTCGTGGTGGCGGCGGCCGGGGCGTTCAAGAAGGCCGAGTTCGTCGCGAAGCTCGAGGCGGCCTTCCAGGACTGGGGCCCGGCGGGCGGCGCGAAGCTCGAGGTCCCGAAGCCCGCGCACGCCGCGACCCCCGGGATCCGCTGCTTCCACAAGGAAGGCCGCAACATCAACCAGGGCCGCGTGACGATGGGGCACCTGGGGGTCGACGTCCGCCATCCCGACGCCCAGACGATCCGGGTGATGAGCTACATCCTCGGCGCGGGCGGCTTCAGCTCGCGCCTGATGCAGAAGGTGCGGACGGAGGAAGGGCTGGCCTACGACGTCCGCAGCGACCTCCGCCCCGGCATGGTCTATCCGCTGCCGTTCCGGATCGTCTTCCAGTCGAAGAGCGAGTCGGTCGCTTACGCGGCCCAGCTCTGCCTGGCGGAGATCGCGAAGATCCAGAAGGACGGCGTGACGGAGAAGGAGCTGGCGGCCGCGAAGGCGTTCTTCATCGACGCGTTCCCCGCGCTCTTCTTCGCCACCAAGTCGCAGACGGCGGCGACGTTCGCGCAGGCCGAGCTGCTGGGCCTCCCGAAGGACTACTACACGGCCTACCGGGAGAAGATCGCCGCCGTGGGGCCCGCCGACATCCTCCGCGTCGCTCGCGAGCAGCTCAAGCCCGAGCGCTTCGCGTGGGTCGTGGTGGGCGACATCCCCGCGATCAAGAAGGGGGACGGCAAGCATCCCGTGACGCTCTCGGACTTGGGGCCGGTGACGGACGTTCCGCTGGCCGACCCCGCCACGCTGGAGAGGCCGAAGCCATGACGCGCGACACCTCGACGAAAGGCATCACCGGCCGGGCGGGGTACGGCGACTACCACAAGGGCATGGACGCCGGCTCGCTCACCCAGTCGGTGTCGAACCATCTCAAGTACACCATCGGCAAGCACCCCGGCGGGGCCTCGCTGCACGACCATTACTGGAGCGTGGCCTGCGCCATCCGCGATCGCCTCGTCGACCGCTGGCTGGCCACCCAGCAGGCCTACCACGAGCAGAACGTCAAGCGCGCCTACTACCTCTCGATGGAGTACCTGCCCGGCCGGCTCCTCCGCGACAGCATCATCAACCTCGGGCTGGCCGAGGAGTTCCAGCACACCGGCAAGGAGCTGGGCTTCAACCCGTCCGACATCTTCGAAGTCGAGCCCGACATGGGCCTCGGCAACGGCGGCCTGGGCCGGCTGGCCTCCTGCCTCCTCGACGCCTGGGCGACGATCCAGATGCCCGTCATGGGCTACGGCCTCCGCTACGAGTTCGGCATGTTCCGCCAGTCCATCAAGGACGGCGCCCAGACCGAAGAGCCCGACTACTGGCTCCGCCTCGGCAGCCCCTGGGAAATCTCCCGCCCCGAGGCGACCTACCCCGTCAAGCTCTACGGCAACGTCCAGTGGGGCGCGTTCCCCGACGGCCGCCCGCGCCGCGAATGGGTCAACGCCCAGGAGCTCTGGGCCGTCCCCAGCGACCTCCCCGTCCCCGGCTACAACAACAACACCGTCAACATCCTCCGCCTCTGGAAGGCGCACGGCACCGACCTCTTCGACCTCGAGTACTTCAACTCCGGCGACTACATCCGCGCGATCGAGCGCGCCGCCAACAGCGAGAACATCACCAAGATCCTCTATCCCAACGACAAGACCGCCATGGGGCAGGAGCTCCGCCTCCGGCAGGAGTTCTTCCTCGCCAGCGCCTCCATCCAGGACATCATCCGCCGCTACCGCCGCACCCAGGACACCTTCGACGCCTTCCCCGACAAGGTCGCGCTCCAGATCAACGACACCCACCCGGCCGTCGCCGTCCTCGAGCTCCTGCGCATCCTGGTGGACGTCGAAGGCCTCGACTGGACCAAGGCCTGGGAGATCGTCCGCGGCACGTTCGGCTACACGAACCACACCCTCATGCCCGAGGCCCTCGAGAAGTGGCCGGTCGAGCTCTTCGGCCGCGTCCTGCCCCGGCACCTCGAGCTCGTGTTCGACATCAACCACCGCTTCCTCGGGGAGGTGACCCGCCGCTTCCCGGGCGACATCGACCGGATGCGGCGGATGTCGCTCATCGAGGAAGGCGGCCAGAAGTCCGTGCGGATGGCGCACGTCGCGGTGGTGGGCAGCCACTCCGTGAACGGCGTCTCGGCGCTGCACGCGAAGCTGATCCAGGAGCGCCTGTTCCGGGACTTCGCGCAGATGTTCCCCGACCGCTTCAACAACAAGACCAACGGGATCACCCCGCGGCGCTGGCTGCTCTCCTGCAACCCCGGGCTGTCGCGGCTCGTCGGCGCCAAGATCGGGGTGGACTGGCCGCGCGACCTCGACCAGCTGCGCCTCCTCGCCCCCCTCGCCGCCGACGCCGCGTTCCGCGCGGACTGGCGCGCGGTCAAGCGGGCCAACAAGGAGCGGCTCGCCGCCCACATCGAGCAGCACTACGGCCTGCGGCTGGCGCCGGACGCGCTCTTCGACGTCCAGGTCAAGCGCATCCACGAGTACAAGCGGCAGCTCCTGAACATCCTGCGCGTGGCGGACCTCTACGTCCGGATGCGCGACCCCGCCGGCGGCGACCTGGCGCCCCGGGTGGTCCTCTTCGGCGGGAAGGCCGCCCCCGGCTACGACATGGCCAAGCTCATCATCCGGCTCATCAACGGCGTGGCCGAGGTGGTGAACCGCGATCCGGCCCTCGACGGCCGCCTCCGGGTGCTCTATCTGGAGAACTACGGCGTCTCGCTCGCCGAGATGATCATGCCGGCGGCGGACCTCTCCGAGCAGATCTCCACGGCCGGCATGGAAGCCTCCGGCACCGGCAACATGAAGTTCGCGCTCAACGGCGCGCTCACCATCGGCACCCTCGACGGCGCCAACATCGAGATCCGCGAGGAGGTCGGCGCCGACAACTTCTTCCTCTTCGGCGTCACCGCCGAGGAGGCCACCGCCCTCAAGGAGCGCGGCTACGATCCCGTCCGCGAGATCGAGAGCTCCCCGCGCCTGGCCGCCGCCATCCGCATGATCGCCGAGGGCGTGTTCAGCCGCGGCGACCGGTCGCTGTTCCGGCCGATCGTCGACGTCCTCTACGGCCGCGATCCCTTCCTGGTCTGCCGCGACTTCGCGTCCTACCTGGAGGCGCAGGACAAGGTGGACCGGACCTGGCACGACGCCGAGGCCTGGGCGCGGATGTCGATCCTCAATTCGGCCGGGATGGGGAAGTTCTCGTCGGACCGGACGGCGCGGGAATACGCGCGGGAGATCTTCAAGGTGACCG
>DASVNH010000293.1:0-38043 GCA_036383955.1 Planctomycetota bacterium
GGATCCGAGAGGCTGCGGGGCACGATCCCGAAGAAGAAGTAGCCATCTCCGGCGCCGGATTTCTAAAATACCCGGATGACGAACCTCCTTCTCCTGGCGCTCCTCGCCCAGAACCCGCCCGCCCCCGAGCCCTCCGAGGCCGCCAAGAAGGCCGCCGCCGAGCTCGCGGCGGTGAAGAAGGACATCGAGCTCCTCATGGGCTTCCGCGACAAGGACATGGCCATCCGCCGGAAGCTCCAGCAGGGCAGCGACGACCCCGAGGTCCTCAAGAAGGTCGCGGCGGAGCGCGAGGCCCTCATGAAGGAGTTCACCACCCTCCGCGACGCCACCGTCAAGCGCATGGAGGCCCTCATCGCCGCCACCGGCGAGGACCTCAAGAAGACGCCGGAGGACGCGGCGCTCCTCGACGTCCGCCGCGACGCGAACCTGACCTACGGGCGTCCGGCCGACGCCCTGCCCGACACCGAGAAACTCTCGAAGCTGCGGCCCGAGGACGCCGAGCTGCGGATCAAGCTGGCGAAGCTCCAGCACGGCCTGAACCGCTTCGAGCCGGCCGCCCTCACGATCGAGGCCGCGCTGAAAAAGGATCCCAAGAACCTCGAGCTGCGCCGCCTCCAGGCCTTCTGCGCCTTCGCCTCCCACCGCTTCGAGGAGGCCATCGCCGCCCTCGACGCCCTCGTCAAGGAGGACCTCAAGCCCGAGGAGAAGGAACAGGCCGAGCAGACCCTCGAGATGGCGAAGAAAAGCGTCGCCCCCTGGACCGCCGAGAAGCCGATCCGCGAGAAGGAGGCCAAGGCCGACGACCTCCCCCGCGTGAAGTTCACGACGTCGAGGGGCGAGATCACGATCGAGCTCTTCGAGAACGAAGCCCCGAACACGGTGGCCAACTTCATCGAGCTCATCGAAAAGAAGTTCTACGACGGCCTGGTCTTCCACCGCGTGCTCCCGGCCTTCATGGCGCAGGGAGGATGTCCGAAGGGCAACGGCTCCGGCGACGCGGGCTACCGCTTCAAGGACGAGCTGGGGACGTCGAGCCGCAAGCACTTCCGCGGCTCCCTGTCGATGGCCAACTCGGGCCCCGACACCAACGGCTCGCAGTTCTTCATCACCCACGTGCCGACGGGCTGGCTCGACGGCAAGCACACCGTGTTCGGCCGCGTGATCGCGGGGCAGGAGGCGGCCGACCTCCTCCAGGTCGGCGACAAGATCCTGAAGGCCGAGGTCCTCCGCAAGCGGCCGCACGAGTACAAGGCCGTCAAGATGGGCGACGAGGGGCCGAAGTAGCTACGGGGAGGTCCAGCGCGAGACCGTCGCGCCGGTCGCCGAATCGAAGGCCTCGACGTAGTCGCCCGCCGCGGCCTCGCCCGTCAGGACCAGGTACGGCCCCACCCGCGCGAGCCGCGCGTCATGCCGGTACTTGGAGTGCTCGGTCGGGATCCCCCGCGCCTGCGCCGTCCAGAGGGTCTCGGAGGTCTCGACGTCCAGCGCGTAGAGCTTGATCCCGCAGCACATCGCGATGTGGTCGGCCACGTAGACCCGGCGGCCTTCCACGAGCGGCCGCGACGCCTCGCCCACCTCCAGCCTCGTCCAGAAGATGGAGCCGTCCGAGGGCTTGTACGCCGTCAGGGTCCGCCGGCCCACGACCAGGAGTCGGTCGTCTCCGGCCTGGACCGCGCGATAGGCCGCGTTGTCCAGCGTCCTCAGCTCCTTCCCGGTCCGCGCGTCGAGCAGGCGGCTGTGGCCCGCCGGTCCGGTGGCCAGCGCCCAGGGGCCGGCGGCGGCGACGAAGCAGGGCTGTCCCGCCTTCACGGCCCAGGGGGTCGATCCCTTCCGGGCGAGGCCGTCGCCGTCGGCGACGAGCCAGTCCCCGCCCGCCAGCGGCTCGAAGCGGTGCGCGGGGCTCGTCCAGAGCGCGCGGCCGTCGGCGGCGTCCAGGCAGGTCACGCCCTTGGGCGTCCGGATCGCGATCGAGGATTCGCCCGCCTCGACGCCCCAGAGCTCGCCGACCGGCTCCGTTTTCCACAGCGCGCGGCCGGAGCGGAGGTCGAAGGCGCGGATCGACGTCGCCGTCACGTCGACGATCCGCCCGCCCACGACGCGCGCGTGGGGCCCGTAGTCCGTCGCCTGGGCGCTGCCGCGGCGGAGGTCGATCTTCCGTCCGCGGAAAAAGACGACATGATCCCACCAGCGGAGGCGGCGGACGACGTCGGCCACCCGGCCGCGCGTCTCGACGTCGGCGGTCGCGGCCAGCCGTTCCAGCGGGGCGATGACGTCCTCCCCCATCGCGACGAGGGCGGCTTCGGCGGCCTGGCGGACCTCGACGTCCGCCGAGGAGAGCCGTTCGAGCTGGGCGCGGACGCCGTCGTCGGTCGCGGCCTGGAGGAGGAGCCAGAGCAGAGTCATCTCTTATAGACGCGAAACCGCGGACAAGGGTTCGACGGCGTCGACCAGAAACCTTTCGCCGGCGGCGCGAAAGGCGTCGAGGGTCACGTCCTGGCCGCGCAGCAGGCCGACCATCGCCGTCAGGTGCGCTTCGGCGAGAGCGGCCGGGTCCGCGAGCAGCGCGCGGAGGCCGTCGCCCGCCCGCGCGGCCAGGGTCTTCCATCCGCGGGGAAAACAGCGGGGGAGGGCCTTTCGCCAGGCCGGAACCCACGCGCCGACGCCCTCCCGGCCTTCGAACCAGGCCAGGGCGAGCACGCGGCCCAGATCCTTGGCGGCCCGCAGGATCACGCGTCCTCGCACCGGATCGCTCATGCGCTGGACGCCGAGCGTGGGATGCGACAGGAGGTTGGACAGGGCCATCATCGGCGGCGCGGCGTAGTCGATGCCCTCCGCGGAGGCCAAGCGTCCCGCGTCGGCGAGCCGCATGTAGCGGTGCGAGCAGAGGCCGTACCAGCCGTCCCGGAGCCGCACCGGCAGGATGGCGAGCGGGGTCCTCTGGCCTTCCTCGGGAAGAGCCAGCAGCTCGAGAAAGTAGTCTCGGGAATCCGGCGGATGCAGTCGGATGAAGCGAAGCGCGTCTTTCGGTCCCGGACGAGGATGCGGCCGGCACTTCTCGGTCGGCGACCATCCGAGCGCGAGCAGCCGCTCCGCCAGTCGCGCGCACGAGTTCACGTCGCCCGCGGGCTGAATGAGGACGTCGGCGTCCTTCGTATTCACGCCCCGCCGCTTCATCTGCCGGCGGAAGTGATAGGCGGCGGCGAGGCTGCCGACGATGAGCAGATGCCGGCGAAGGGGCGAGGGGATGTCGGACGCGAGCCGGGCGAAGAGGCGGCGGGGGTCGAGGGCGATCACCGCGGCGTCTCCAGCCGCTGGATGAGGTCCTCGCCCTGCGCGTGAAGGCCGAGTTCGTGCAGATCGAGGAGGGTTTCGACGGGATCGGCCGCCGGCATCCGGCCCTTTCGGGGCGAGTAGCCCGGATCCGCGCGGCGGACCGGATGGACGGCGAGGACGGCTCCGACGTCCCCCGCCGACGCGGGCCGGAGCGCGGGATCGACCCGGCGGAGCCAATCGAGATCGATGTCCTCCGCCGGCGCGTGCAGGCAAAGATCCAGGCGGGGCAGTCCGTGCAGGTCGAAAGAGCGGTCCCAATGACGTCCCGCGATCACGCCGCCCAGCGCGACTCCCGGGGGAGCCTCCTTCTCGATCCGGGAAAGCAGGGCCGTCAGGCGGGCGGGACGGCCCGAGGCGTCCCGGAACAGCGTCGTCCTCCGCAGCGACCTCGAGAGGGCGAGGACTTCGGACCAGGTCTGGCGGGGAAAGGCGGCGAGCTCGATGGAGCGATGCGACCGGCGGACGAGCTCTCCGGAGCTCTCAAGCCGTTTGACGGCGTCGGCGACCGTGGGATAGGAGAAGCCGGAGCGCCGGACCAGGTCTCCGATGCCGAGGGGGCCGCCGCGGCTCAGGCGCCGCAGCAGGATCAGCTTGAACACCTCGAAGAACCCGGGGGTGGGCGCGGAGGACGCGGCGTAGGTGTCAGTCGAGGGCGGGGCTCCGCGGCCCACGGCGCCCAGGGCCTCCGCCAGGCCCCTCAGCTCCAGGTCGTCCGCGCTCATCCAGGGGCCTTCGTCGCTCAGGAAGACGAGGGCCAGCCGGTCCCGGATCCCGGGGCGAAGGATCGCGCTCAGCGAATCCCATTCCTTGCGGAGGCGGGCGGCGGACATCCTCGGCACGCGCACGACCAGGATGGCTCGGGCGACGTGCGAGCGCTCGGCCAGAAGCTGGGCGAGCCGGACGACCCAGCCGTGCAGGTCGCGCACGCCCTGGGCGGCCGGCACGACCTTCAGGAGGCGCCGTCCGTCGCGGCTTTCCAGGTCGTGGGCCTCGCCCGGCGGCGCGGGCCTCCAGCGCCCGCCCGGGCCCGACAGGCCCTTCATCAAGGCGAGGGGTTTCACGAAGTTAAAGTAGCACCTTAATATTAGGGTTGCAAGTTAAAATGAAGATGCGCCTTTAACTTCGATCAGGGCTTGCGCTTCAGGACGATGAGGTAGACGGCGGCGCCGGGGTCGGCGGTGAAGCCGCCGGGCCGCTTGCGGTCCTTGCCGGCGGTGCCGTTGACGCACCAGGTGAGGGTGTCGCCCTCGATCTTGAGGTTCCCGAGGAAGAGCTTGCCGCGGTAGCCGCCGCTGGTGCCCGTGGCGTCGAGGGCCTTCCCGCCCTCCGAGAGCTCGTAGGTCGCCTCGCCGATCGGCGCGCCCGAGGCCTTGAAGCCCTTCAGGACGCCGTCCTTGAAGCTGAAGGAGAGCTTCTCCCCCTTCGCGCCGTCCTTGCCGGTGCCCTCGGTGTAGCGCTCGCCGGCCCAGACGCCCTGGAGGGATTTGGCGACGTCCTCCTGGGCGAGGAGAAGCGCGAACAGCAGCATGGGACCATTATAGAGGGGGGAGCGCCCCCGGAGGAGCGCTCCCCCGAAACGACTTACTTCTTCAGCAGGGCCCAGACTTTGTCCGTCAGGACCTGGGCGCAGGGGGCGCAGGCCTCGCCCTTGAGGAAGACGCAGGCGTGGCCGCTCGGGTCCCGCATGCGCTCCTTCACGTGGGGGTAGACGACGGCCTTCTTGATCTCCTCGCAGGGCGCGCAGGCCTTCTCGCCGTCGCAGCAGGGCGCGAGGCCGGCCTTCGCGGCGCGGTCCTTGAGGTTGGCCTTCACGACCGCCAGCGTCGGGGCGATCTTCTCCTTCACCATCGCGCCGAGCTTCGCGTAGACGGCGGCGCCCATCTCGTCCACGCAGGTCGCGCAGACCGGGCCGCTCGTCAGGGTGCAGCCCGCGTGGGGCTTCGCCATCCGCTCCTTGAGGAGCGGCGCGAGGATCTTCGTCTTGATCGCGGCGCAGCCTTCGCAGCCGGCCGCCGAGCAGCGGCCCGCGGCGCACTCGCACTCGCTCCCGCACTCCTTCTTCATGATCTCCATCGTCCGGGCGCGGACGGCCTTCACGGTCTCGCCGAGGCGCTTGCAGGCCTCGGTCTCGACGTGCCCTTCCTTGGGGCAGAGGATGTCGGCCATCGGGCAGGGATCGCCGGCCAGCAGGGCCAGCAGCGTCAGAGTCGTCACGTTCTCATCTCCTGTCAAACACAAAACATACAGACCGGTTGGTATGTGCGCCCCTCCAAAAAAACTCAACGTCCGAAGAGTCCGGCCAGGTACCGCTTCAGGTGCCCCATCGCGTCCACCACGGGCCGGGAATCCTTCCGGGCCTTGGCGAGGATGAGGGCGCCTTGAATCGTCGCGATGATGTAGTCAGCGGTCGAGCGGGTGTCGATTTTCTCCTTGGGCCGATGCTTCGCCACCGCGGCGTCCAGCTCCGACTTCAGGTGGCCGGCGCTGTCCGCGAAGCTCTCTTCGCAGACGCGGCGGAGGCCGTCGTGGGTCGCCGCGATCTCCTGCGTGAAGGTGCCGATCAGGCAGCCCTTCGTGGCGAGGGGGTCCTTGGTGAAGGAGGCGACGACGTCCGTCAGGGCCAGGAGGCGGTCGAGCGGGTCCTCCTTCTTCAGCTGCGGCGCGGCCGCGAACTTGCCCTTCATCGTCGCGCTGAAGCGCTCCAGGGCCGCCTTCCCCAGCGCCTCTTTGTTGTCGAAGTAGTGGAAGAAGCTGCCCTTGGTGACCTTGGCGGCCTTGCAGATGTCCTCGACGCCCGTCGCCTCGTAGCCCCGCTCGAGCATGAGCCCGACGGCCGCGTCCACCAGCTTCTCGCGCGTGTCTGTCATACCTACCGGTCGGTATGTACCACGGCGCCCCTTCCCCGTCAAGCGAAAATCGTATGATCTGTGGATGCTGCTGCTCGCGCTTGCCCTGCTCCAGGACGTCCCCGACCTGCGGACGCGGAAGACGGGCGTCGACTGGCCGAACTTCCTCGGGCCGACCCAGGACAGCGTCTCGCCCGAGACCGGGCTGCTGCGGACCTGGCCGGAGGGCGGGCCGCGGGTCGTCTGGCAGCGCGCGATCGGCGAGGGCTACGCGCCGCCCGCGGTGTCGAAAGGCCGGCTCTTCCACGTCGAGCGCGTCGGGCCGAAGATCGTGACGACCGCCGCGAAG
Organism: Planctomycetota bacterium; assembly: GCA_036383955.1. GTDB lineage: Bacteria > Planctomycetota > MHYJ01 > MHYJ01 > JACPRB01 > JACQFK01. Next base: position 6,529 of record DASVNH010000293.1, read on the forward strand.
AGCGAGACCGGCGAGCCGCTCTGGCGCTTCGCGTACGACACCGACTACGCCGACATGTACGGCTACGACGGCGGGCCGCGCTGCGCGCCGGTCGTCGACGACGACCGCGTCTACGTCTACGGCCCCGAAGGCCGGCTCCACTGCCTGAAGGCCGTCGACGGCGCCGTCGTGTGGACGAAGGACCTCTCCGCCGACTACAAGGTGGTCCAGAACTTCTTCGGCGTCGGCAGCGCGCCGCTCGTCGAGGGCGACCTGCTCCTCGTCCAGGTCGGCGGCAGCCCCGCCGGCAGCCCGGGCATCCAGTCGGGCGAGGTCCGCGGCCTCGACAGCGGCCTCGTCGCCTTCGACAAGCGCACTGGCGCGGAGAAGTACCGGATGTCGGCCGAGCTCGCGAGCTACTCCAGCCCGCGGACGGCGACGATCGACGGCCGCCGCTGGGGCTTCCTCTTTGCGCGGGGCGGCCTGCTCGGCTTCGACCCGGCGACGGGCAAGGTCGACTTCCACTATCCCTGGCGCGCGCGGATCCTCGAAAGCGTGAACTCCAGCCAGCCGGTGGTCGTCGACGACCTCGTCCTCATCTCCGAGTGCTACGGCGTCGGCGGCTCCCTGCTCAAAATCCGGCCGGGCGCGGCGGACGTCGTGTGGTCCGACGGCCGCAAGCGCGACCGGGCGCTGATGACCCACTGGATGACGCCGATCCACGTCGACGGCCACGTCTACGCGAGCAGCGGACGTCACAAGGAGAACGCCGAGCTGCGCTGCCTGGAGCTGAAGACGGGCGCGGTGAAGTGGAGCGTCCCGGAGCTCACGCGGGCGTCGCTGCTGCGGGCGGACGGCCGCCTGGTCTGCCTGGGCGAGGACGGCACGCTGCGGCTGCTGGCGCCGAACCCGGAGAAGTTCGAGGAGATCTCGAAGGCGGTGCTCCGGTCGGCCGACGGGGCCCCCCTGCTCCGCTACCCCGCCTGGGCGGCGCCGATCGTCTCCCACGGCTACCTCTACGTCCGCGGCCGCGACCGGCTCGTCTGCCTGGACGTGCTGGCGAAGTAGGCAACCCGCCCCCCTCCCCGGGGGGTAACATGAGGGGGTAGAAACACCGGAGGCTGGGGCGATGCGACATCTGGGCGGACTCACTCTCTTCCTCGCGCTTCTGGCGGGCTGCGCCGGCCTGCCGGACGAGCCCGAGCCGGTCGGCCCCATCGGCTTCAACAAGCACGTGCGGCCCATCCTCGCCAACGCCTGCTTCCAGTGCCACGGCCCCGACCCCGGCAGCCGCAAGGCCAAGCTCCGCTTCGACCGCGAGGACGGCTTCTTCGGCGCCCGCGAGGGCGGCCCGACCGTCGTGAAGAACGACCCCGAAAAGAGCCCCCTCTACCAGCGGATCGTCCACGCCGACCCGGAAGAAGTCATGCCGCCCCCCAAGTCCCACAAGACTCTCAAGAACGTCGAGAAGAAGATCCTCCGGCGCTGGATCGCCGAAGGCGCGGCCTGGGAGCCCCACTGGTCCTTCAACAAGCCCGTCGCCGCCGCCCTGCCCCCCGTCAAGAACGCCGCCTGGGTCCGCAACCCCATCGACGCCTTCATCCTCGCCCGTCTCGAAGCCGAGGGCCTCGCCCCCGCCCCCGAAGCCGACCGCCGCACCCTGGCCCGCCGTCTCGCCCTCGACCTCACCGGCCTGCCGCCGGTCCCGGAGGAGCTGGACCTGCCCCTCGACACCCTCCTCGACCGCTACCTCGAATCGACCCGCTTCGGCGAGCACCGCGCGCGCTACTGGATGGACGCGGCGCGCTACGCCGACACCCACGGCCTCCACTTCGACAACTTCCGCGACATCTGGCCCTACCGCGACTGGATCATCCGCGCCTTCAACCGCAACCAGCCCTTCGACCAGTTCACGGTCGAGCAGGTGGCCGGCGACCTCCTCCCCAACCCGTCGAAAGAGCAGATTCTCGCCACCGGCTTCCACCGCTGCGCCCTCACGACCAACGAAGGCGGCTCCATCAACGACGAGGTCCTCGCCCAATACGCGCGGGAGCGGGTCGAGACGACCTCCTGGGTCTGGCTCGGCCTGACCGCCAACTGCGCCGTCTGCCACGACCACAAGTTCGACCCCATCACGCAGAAGGACTTCTACGCCCTCAGCGCCTTCTTCCGCAACACCACCCAGGGCGCCATGGACGGCAACATCCGCGACACCGCGCCCGTCATGGTGCTCCCGCAGACCCCCGACGAGAAGCGCTGGAGCGACATCCCCGCCGAGCTGGCCGCCTCCAAGAAGGCCGCCGCCGACCGCCGGACCGCCCTGCGCGCCGACTTCGACAAGTGGCTCGAAGCCGCGAAGATCGAGGACTGGGACGTCGAGACCGCCAAGATCGGCGAGCCCGACTTCCGCCTGCCCCTCGAGGAGGAGAAGCTCGACGGCGTCCTCAAGGGCGCGCCGATCGCGGCGACGTCCGCCGAGCCCATCAAGTGGGTCGAGAAGGCCCTCGCCTTCGAGGGCAAGGGGCCCCTCGAGTTCACGGGAGACATCGGGCCCTTCGAAAAAGACAGCGCCTACTCCTTCGGCTGCTGGATCCAGGTCCAGAAAGGCTTCACGGGCTCGGCGCCCGTCTTCGCCCGCATGGACGACGACGACGGCTTCAAGGGCTGGGACCTCTGGGTGCAGGAAGGCGAGTTCGCCACCCACCTCGTCCACAAGTGGAAGGACGACGCCTGCAAGGTCGCCACGAGCGGCAAGCTCGTGAAGGCCGGCCAGTGGCAGCACGTCTTCGTCACCTACGACGGCTCCGGCAAGGCGAAGGGCTTCAAGATCTTCGTCGACGGCAAGGACGCCAAGCTCAACGTCGAGGTCGACACCCTCAAGAGCAGCACGAAGACCGAGACGCCGTTCCTGGTGGGACGTCGCAAGAAGGGCGCGACCCTCAGCAACGCCCACGTGCGCGACATCCGCATCTACCCCAAGCAGCTCGCGGCGAAGGACGTCCTCCGCCTCGCCCTCGGGTCGAAAGCCAAGGCCCTCCTCGCCAAGGAGCCCAAGGACCGCGGCGCGAAGGAGAAGGACGAGATCTTCGAGGCGACGGCCGCCGGCGATCCCGAGGTGGCCGCCGCCCAGGCGAAGGCCGACGCCCTCGACGCCGAGCGCAAGGCGATCCGCGAGCGCGCCTCGGTCGCCTACGTCCAGGAAGAGAAGCAGGGCATGGGCATGGCGGCCGTGCTCTTCCGCGGCGAGTACGACAAGCCGCGCGACAAGGTGGAGCCGTCCGTCTTCGGCTTCCTGCACAAGCTGCCCGAGGGCGCGCCGAAGAACCGGCTCGGCCTCGCCCGCTGGCTCGTCGCGCCGGAGAACCCGATCACCGCGCGCGTCACCGTCAACCGCTTCTGGCAGGAGGTCTTCGGCACGGGCCTGGTGAAGACCTCCGAGGACTTCGGCATCATGGGCGACCTGCCCTCGCACCCCGAGCTGCTGGACTGGCTCGCCGTCGAGTTCCAGAAGACCTGGGACGTCAAGAAGCTCTTCCGCCTCCTGCTCACGTCGGCGGCGTACCGGCAGTCGGCCGTCGCCACGAAAGACAAGCTCGAGAAGGACCGCGACAACCGCCTGCTCTCGCGCGGCCCGCGCTTCCGCATGGACGCGGAGCAGATCCGCGACTACGCGCTGGCCGCCTCGGGGCTGCTCTCCCAGAAGATCGGCGGGCCGAGCGTGAAGCCCTACCAGCCCGAAGGGGTCTGGGAAGCGGTCGCCATGCCCGGCAGCAACACGCGCTTCTACAAGCCGGACACGGGCGAGGCGCTCTGGCGGAGGTCGATGTACACCTTCTGGAAGCGCGCCGCGCCGCCCGCGTCGATGGACATCCTGAACGCGCCGGCCCGCGAGTTCTCGTGCCTGCGCCGCGAGCGGACGAACACGCCGCTGCAGGCGCTGGTGACGCTCAACGACCCGCAGTTCATCGAAGCCGCGCGCGCGCTCGCCCAAAGCGCGCTGAAGGGGGCGGCGGACGACGCGGGGCGGATCGCCCTCCTCGCCGCGCGGATCCTGGCGCGGCCCTTCACGGAGAAGGAGGCGCCGGTGGTGGCGAAGAGCCTGGCCGCCCTGCGCGCGCACTACGCGGCGAAGGCCGAGGACGTCAAGGCCCTCCTCGCCGTGGGCGAGTTCAAGCACGATCCCGCGCTCCCCGCGGCGGAGCTCGCCACCTGGACGATGCTGTGCAACCAGCTGCTGAACCTGGACGAGGTGCTGAACAAGTAGTGCCAAGAACCTAGAGCCAAGTGCCTAGGCATCCCCCTGGGTCTTGGCACTTGGCGCTTGGCTCTAGCGTGAGGAACGTATGGACCCGCTGAACGACCTGAAGACCGCGGTTAGCCGTCGTCACTTCCTGGAATTCGGGAAGAACGCGCTCGGCACGGCCGCGCTGGCGAGCCTGCTCGGCGGGAACGCGCGCGCGGGCGAGACCTCGATCGGCCTGCCGAAGCCGCACTTCCCGCCCAAGGCGAAGAACGTCATCTACCTGCACATGGTCGGCGGCCCCTCGCAGCTGGACCTCTTCGACTACAAGCCCCAGATGCGGGAGATGTACGACAAGGACCTGCCGGACTCGATCCGCCAGGGCCAGCGCCTGACGACGATGACGTCCGGCCAGTCCCGCTTCCCCATCGCGCCGTCGAAATACACCTTCCACCAGCGCGGCAAGTGCGGGATGTGGATGACCGAGCTGCTGCCGCACCTCGGCACCTGCGCGGACGACATGGTCTTCATCCGCTCCATGAACACGGAGGCCATCAACCACGAGCCGGCCATCTGCTTCATCCAGACGGGCAGCCAGGTCACCGGCAAGCCCTGCCTGGGGTCGTGGACGTCCTACGGCCTGGGCTCGCTCAACAAGAACCTGCCGACGTTCGTGGTGCTGGTGGCGACGCCCTCCAACCGCGACCAGGAGCAGGCGATCTCGGCGCGGCTGTGGTCGTCGGGCTTCCTCCCCGGCGAGCACGCCGGCGTAAGCTTCCGCGGCAAGGGCGATCCGATCCTCTTCATCAACAACCCGCCCGGCGTGAGCGACGCGGTGCGGCGGACGACGCTCGACGGCCTTCGCGAGCTCAACGAGCTGAACTTGTCTCAGGTCGGCGATCCGGAGACGTCGACGCGGATCAGCCAGTACGAGATGGCGTACCGGATGCAGGCGAGCGTGCCCGAGCTGACGGCGATCGAGAAGGAACCGGAGAGCACGTACAAGCTCTACGGAGAAGACGCGAAGAAGCCCGGCACGTTCGCGAACTCGGCGCTGATGGCGCGGCGGATGGTCGAGCGCGGCGTGCGCTTCGTGCAGGTCTACCACAACAACTGGGACCACCACGGCAACCTGACGGGCCGGATGTCGTCGCAGTGCAAGGACGTCGACCAGGCCTGCGCCGGCCTGATCAAGGACCTGAAGCGCCGGGGGATGTTCGAGGAGACGCTGATCCTCTGGGGCGGCGAGTTCGGCCGGACGATCTACTCGCAGGGCGGGCTGTCGAAGGAGAACTACGGCCGCGACCACCATCCGCGCTGCTTCACCTGGTGGATGGCGGGCGGCGGCACGAAGTGCGGCACGATCTACGGCGAGACGGACGACTTCAGCTACAACATCGTGAAGGACCCGGTCCCGATGCGGGACTTCCACGCCACGGTGATGAAGCTGCTCGGCTTCGACCACGAGCGCCTGACGGTCCGCTACCAGGGCCTCGACGCGAAGCTCACGGGCGTCGAGCACGCCAAGATCATCCCCGGGCTGCTGGAGTAGGCTTTACCGGCTCATGTCAAAGTAGCCCGCGGACGTCCGGACGCGACCCGGGGCCAGGCGATCCGCGGGCCGGTCGCCCTTGATCAGCTCGAAGGCGAACCCGATCGGCTGAAGCCCGACGCGAGACGCCGCCCCGCCCCCCAGACCCAGGCGGCCGAAGTAATCGCCCAGCGTCACGACGTCGAAACGAGTGAGCACCCGCGACGCGGGGCTGTACTCCAGGTAGCCGAGCACGCGGGCGTCATAGCCCCACTGATCCAGGCAGGCGACCGTCCCCTGAACGACGTCCGCGGGCGGCGTCCGCCCGAACTTGGCGAATCCGTCCAGCCGCAGCCGTACCGACCCGGGCGCGACCGACTCCACGGTGAAAGCCAACTCGCCTCCCCGGACCTCCTTGCGGTCCAGCGCGTCGGACGCGTAGCGGCCGTAGATCCTGAGGGGATTCAAGTGGAAGCGCAGGAAGCGATCGGCCAGGGCGGCGGGCATCGGGAACCGGTCGTCCTTGCGGGGATCGACCGGCATCAGCGACGTCCCTTCGGCTTCGGTCAGCCAGACGTGGTCGGGCTGAGCCTGGGACACCGTTTCGGCCTCCGGCCCGTTCGCCCCCGTCTTCGTCTTTCCCTCCTTGTCGAACCAGAGGTCTTTCCCCGTGATGTAACGGAGCGTGCCGTCGTCGGCGCGCATGAACGGACGACCATAAGTTTTCAGGATCCAGCCGTTCGCCGGGGGCTGAGGGGCCGCGTAGCGGGGGTCGAGCGGGCCCGCGTCACCGACCCGGATCGCGCCGGGCGCGCGCTGGGCTTCGGGCAGGACCTTCCACCGCTCGAGGGCCTTCCGGGGGTCGATCCCCAGGCCGCCCTCCTCCAGCATCCGGCCGTCCGCCGTGACGCAGTACTGCCGGACCTCCCACTTGAACATGTCCATGCCCGCGTCGCGGCAGAATTCTCCGACCGCGTCTTCGCGGAGCGAATCGGTGGTGGCGACGGTCACGGCGACGAAGCGGTCGCGGATCAGCGTGACGGTTTCCGGAGTCCAGAAGGCGGGCGCACGGCCCACCGAGCGGGCGCCGCTTCAGCAGGCCCCGATGCTGACGGACTTCCCGCCCGCCTGGACGAAGATCGGCTTCCCTTCGGCGGCGGCCTTCCGGCGCGCTTCATGGAGATCGGTCAGCCAGGGGACGTCCGCCCACGGCGACTCCCCGGGCCGCGGCCGGATTTGCTGGAAACAACGCTCGAAGGTCTCGGGCCGCGGATCCCCCTCGCCGTGAGCGAGGGCCAGCATGATCATCCCCAACGCGAGTTTCATCGACATCCAGCTCCTAACGTTGTTTCTCTCGCACAGGTCCCTGCCGGTCGCCCTCGCGGTTCTTGAGCCCGCGCAGGCTGTCGGCCACCGCCCCGTCCGACCGGAAGGCCCGGGCTTCACCGGCTCGAAGGTCCAGCGTCTTGCCGGCGACGTCGATCCGGACGCCTCCCGCCAGGACGGTGACGAGCATGGTCTTCATGGGTTTCCCCCGCGGATCCGCGTCGGGCACCAATTCGACGGCAAACTCGGCGCCCCGGACGGCCAGGATGCCCAGCGGCGTATGAAGGAGGAAGGGCTCTCCGCCTACCGGCACGCGGAAGTCCGCCTTCCCGCGGCCGAGCTCCATGGTCTCCCGCAGACCTTCCGCCGCGCCGTGAAAGACGGCCTGGCTCGACGGATGAAGGACGACGTCCGTCCCGTCCTTCAAACGGATATCGGCAGTCGAACCGGCCGGCACCTCCACCGGCGCTCCCGGAGGAATGTGCCGGATCGCGTGCCCCGCCGCGAAGACCTCGCCCCGCAAGACTCGCGGGCCCGGGGGGATCACCGGGTCCTGCCGCGTCCACAACGCCAGGAGGGTGGCCGCGAACAGCGCCGCCGCCGCCGCCGTTTGCCACGCGACTCTGGACCTCGGACGAGCCGCGAGCACATTCCGTCCGAGCGTCTGGGCCAGCATGAGCCGCTGACGGCAGAGCCGGCGGAAGAGCGCCAGGGCGGCCGGATCGGACAACAAGCCGCGCTCGATGTCCTCCTGGGCCTCGGGAGGACATTCCCCGTCCAGGTATTGGATGAGGTCTTCGCTCTTCACGAGACCTCGCCTTTCCCGCCGACAGAGAGTTGAACGCAGGCCAGCAGGGCGATCCGCGCCCGATGCATCCGCACCTTGACCCAGGCCAGAGTCCGGTCCCGAAGGCGGGCGATCTCGGCGTACTTCTGGTTTCGGGCGAAATGAGCCTCGATGAGGCCTTGATCGACCGGGCTCAGCTTCCCGACGCAGGCCTTGAGCGCCGCGGACTCCTCCTCCCAGGAGGACTCCTCGTCCGCCGCGTCCTCGAAGAGATAGGAGGCATGCTCGTCGATGAACGCGCTGGACCGCGCGCTGAGTCGGCGCCGCTGCCGCTCCCTGAACCACACGTTCCGGGCGATCGAGATCAGCCAGCTTCGGAAGTCGGCTTCCGGAACATACTGGTCCTTCTTGCCGAAGGCGATGGTCAGGGTGTCCTGCACGATGTCTTCCGCCAGGTTGTAATCCCGGCCGCACAGATAGGCGTAGGAGAGGATCGCCCTTCGATGCTCCGCGCAGAGCCGCTCGAAGTCGCACACGTCCAGGGGCATCGCGTTCCTCCAGGGAAACATCCTTCGGGCTGGCGAATGGTTACGGAAAAACGCCCCTATCGAAGTGCCCCGGAGCGCGGGATTAAGTACGTCGTGCCCGCGGGCGGCGGGAGCGTATAGTGTAAATAATTGCACGCCAAGGAGTTACGACTTTAATCACGGCGCCGACCATCCGCCATTCCTTCGGCATGATGATCCTGCTGTGCCTCCTGCCCGCCGTCGCCCAAGACAGCTCCGTCGCCGTCGTCGCCCGCGTCTCGGACCTCCTGGGGGAGGTCGACAGCGACCTCGACCTCGACTACGGGGACCTCTGGGGGACGGGACTGGGGATGTCGATCGAAAGCGACGTCCTCTACCCCCTCCGGGGCGGGCCGTGGCGGATCGGCGGCTACGTCAGCGCGGGCTTCGACGTCTTCCAGGGCGACGAAGCCCACGACGAGCTCGGCGACACCCTCAAGGCCGACAATCTGACCACGGGCCACCTGCTCCTCGGCTTCAAGGTCGCGCTCGCGTCGGAGCGGGGCTTCTTCTTCGACGGCCGCGCGGGCGTCGGCCCCGTCCTCTGGCTGGAAACGGAAGGCGAGCTCCGCGCCGGGGGCCCGCCGTCGGACGTCGAGATCTTCTCCAGCTCCTTCGCCTTCGGGGCCGAGTTCGCCTCCCACGTGGGCTACGCGACCCGCGGCGTGGTCTTCAGCCTCGGCTTCGCTTTCCGCGGCCAGACGGCGCCCGACAGCGCGGACCTCGACTTCGACGGCCCGGGCCCGGCCCTCGTCGCCTCGGTGGAGGCGCAGATCGTGTTCCGCTTCTAGCGTCCTATTCGAGGAAGGGCCGCGGGATCTCGGTGATGGGCTTCACCTCGAGGTTCCGCCAGTAGATCTCGGCGCCTTCGGACTGGATCTGGATCCGGCCCTTCGTGAGCGGCCGGTCATCCCCGTGGCGCAGGTTCGTGAGGACCATGTTGACCACGCCGTTGACGACGTGCACGCTCGTCTGCCCGTGGCAGTAGAAATCGACCGTGTTCCACTCGCCCGTGGGCTTCTCGGCGTCGGGGTCCTTGAGAATCCGCTGGGTCACGCCCGCGACGACCGGCGCGCCCGGCCTGTAGACCAGCATGCCCTTGGCGTTCCGCTCGGCGGCCACGTCCACCTTGGCGCCGACCAGGCTGTGGAAGTCGCCGCAGTCGCGCTCCTGGATCTGCATCTCGAAGGACTTCATCCAGAAGCCGCTCTGGGCGCCGTGCTTGCCCACGCAATGATAGAGCAGGCCGTTGTCGCGGACCGTCTTCTCGCGCGGCGGCCACTTCTTCTGCCCCCATTTGAACTGGGCGCGGAAGCGGTAGTTCTCGAACTCTTCTTTCGTCGTCAGCGCGCCCCAGACCTCGCCGGAGACGCGGATCGCGGGCGCCCCGTCCACGTCGATGACGCTGAAGACCCCCTTGGGGTCCTGATCCAGGCCCACGTCCTTCGTGTAGTCGCCCTTCTCGTTCCGCGGCAGCCCCGGAACCTCGATCGCCTTGTGCGGCCGCCCGAGCCAGGTCTCCCAGCCCGCCAGATCCTTCCCGTTCCAGATCGGCCGCCAGCCTTCGCCGTTTTCCTGAAGCGCCGACAGCAGGATCGCCAGCATCGCGTGCCCCATGACCGCCTCCGAATGTGCCCGTATAAGCGGAGGTCGGGCCGGGATTACACGCTTCCTCGAGCGCTGGCAGAAGCTGGGCAACAAGGCCCCTCAAAAGCGAGCCGGTCGGGAGCGGTGTAGAATCAGCCCGGATGAGCTTCTACATGGCCTGGACGGCCTTCCGTTCCAACGACTCAAGAGCCGCGATCCGGGCGGTCCGAAAGCACTTCACGGATCACGGCGTGCGACTCCGGACCCTCACGCCCGACCCCTGGGGGGCGAATTGGGATAAAGACGTCTTCGCGTACGAGCGGCCCCCCTGGCTGATCTTCCAATGGCCCGAATACTCCGACGGCTACGACCTGCCGCTCGCCACCTCGGTCTCGCGAAGTTTGGGCTGCCTCGCGTCGACGAACGCGATCCACTGCGATGATCTCTGGCGGCACGCGCTGATCGAAAATGGCGTGGTGCTCGATGAGTTCGCCAACCGGCCCACGTACTTCCAGGACTCGAAGCGGAGCGCCCGGGCCAGGGCGCTGCTGAAGCGCTACCGTGGAAACCCAGACCGGGTGGCCCGGGCCTTCGGGGTCAAGCCGGCGCTGGTGAAGCGGTACTTCGTACATCTGCGAATGGACAGGCTGTCACCCTTCGCGTTCCGGGACGACGCGTGCCGTATTGGCGATCCTTGGGCGTTCCGGGAGCTCTGGCGACGCGTGGGGATCGTCATTCCGAAGGACGGGAAGCACTGCATCCTCCAGTTCAGGCCCGACGAGGACTACCGGGACAAGATTCCTTCCAACGCGCCCGCCTTCTGATCTTGCCCGCGACGCGAAGCGGCCGGTCGTCGAGCACGCCAAGTCACGAAACAGACAGTCTGTCTCGTACCATCTGGCATGGAGCCGGACGTCGCCGCGCTGATCCTCCCCCGCATGGAAGCCGACGGCGGGCTCGTCGCGCTGCGCGCGTCCATGGCCGGCGAGGAAGACTGGCGCGGCGTCCTCGACCTGCTGAAGACGTCGGCCGCCATGGTCGACTTCAGCGTCGACGACCTGCCCCGCCCGCTGCCGCCGGCGATCCTCCCCCTGTTCGACGAGGCGCGGCGCGTCCCGGTCCTGCTCTCCTGCCGGGTGTCGGGCATCCTCTTCAATGCGCGCTTCAAGGATCCGGCCCGCCTCGAGCTCGAGATCGACGCGCGGGAGGTCGACGCCCGCCGCGTCGAAGACTTCGCCCGGTTCTGGAGAACGCTGGGCGACCTCCTGCGGCGGCCGGTGTCCCTGCTCGACGTCCAGTACGACCCGAACGGCAAGCGCTTCGTCGTCCCCTGACGGGTCCGGGCTATACTTACGCATGCGAAACGACGCGCGCGGCCTCTGGCGCCGCCTGGTGATCCTCGCCTCCTTCGCGATCCTTCTCGGCGGGACGGCCTGGGCGGACATCGGTCCCGGGCCGAAGGAACCCTATCGCCCGGAACCCCGCGTCCCTCCCGCCGCCAGTCCCACCCCGGCCAAGAAAGCCTGCGGCGCCGGCATGGGGCTCGTCGTTCTGGCGGTCGGGACGGCCCTGGCCTTGCGGCTCGCGAAAGCGCCGCCGCCCGAGCCGAGGAGCGCCGCCTGAACGCGGGCGACGTCCTCCTCGAGCCGGCCGACCGCGCGCGCCACGGCCTGCTTCGCCTCGCCGCCGGAACCGCTCTGGGCCGCGCCTGCGTCCGCGATCGCTCGCTGCGGATCCCGCTGCTGGCCCTCGCCCACGGCGCCGTCGCGCTCGTGCTCGCGACGACGATGCCTCTCTGGACCCTCCTCATCGGGCCGCTGGTCCTCGGCGTTCCCCATGTCCTCGCGGACATCCGCTACCTCGTGCTCGATCGGCCCCGCAGGCTCTCCGGACGGCAGCTGCTGGCCATCCTGGTGCCGCTCGCGGCCGCCGCGATGATGGCGGCCGCGCATCCGCTGATGCTCGTCGTTCCCGGGATCCTGGCGATCGCCGGAGCCATCGCGTTCGCGCGGGTGTCCCTCCGCGCGCGCGTCGCCGCCCTGGCCCTGCTCGCGGCGTGCGCGGGGCCGTTGTGCGCCCGGTCTTCCCTCACCCTGCTCTGGCTCGCCCACGCCCACAACGCCGTCGCCGTCGGACTGTGGCTCGCCCTGGCGTTCCAAAGGCCCAACCGACGGCCGCTCCTGCTCCTGGCCGTGGCGGCCGTTCTCCTGGGCGTGGGCGTCGCCATCGGCGCCGGAGCCTTCGACTTCGTACCGCGCGCGACCGGCGGCTGGACCCGCCCCGCGGAGGGCTTCACGGCGACGGCCGTCGGCGAGACCCTCGCCTTGCCCGGGCTCGACCCCTCGCGGTCGCTCCTGCTCTTCGCCTACGCCCAGGCGATCCACTACGCCGTCTGGCTCCGCCTGATTCCGGGCGAGCGCTCCGCGTCCGAAACGCCGGTCCCCTTCCGTCGGGGGCTCTCCGGCCTTCGCGCCCGACTGGGGACTCCCGCGTTCGCGATCGCGATCGTCCTGGCGCTCGCGGTCCCCCTCGTCGGCGCCGTCGCCCCGGCCGAAACCCGGCGCCTGTACCTCGAGCTGGCCGGATTCCATGCCTGGCTGGAGCTGGCCGTGGCGGCGCACCTCGGCCTGGCCTGGCTCGGCCCCCGCGATCCGGCCGCGTGAGCTGGCTGGAGGCGTTCGTCTGGACCTGCGCCATCGAAACCCCGCTCTACGTGCTGGCGCTGCGCGGCTCCTTCCGCGCGTGGTGGCCGCCGGTCCTGATTTCGCTCGGCCTGCAGCTGACGACCCACCCGTTGATGTGGCTGCTCTTCCCGAAAGGCTCGAACTACTGGGCGACGTTCTTCGTCCTGGAGACGGGCGTCGCGCTGGTGGAAGGCGGGCTGCTCGCGCTGTTGTTCCGGCGCCTGGGTGAACGGCGGCCCCTGGCGCGCGGCTTTCTCTACGGATTTGCGATCAACGCGGTCTCCGCGTCGATCGGATGTCTGCTCTGATCAGACGACCTTCAGGATCAATCCCCGGCCGCCCGCGGAGGCGCGACCCGCGGCGCGGCGAGCCACCTCGATGACGGTGAGCACGTCCGTTTCATGATCGTCTTTGCCGAAGTCCCACGCGTCGATTTTCGGACCGAAGGCCGCCTCGAGCTGTTCCAGCACGAACCGGGCTTCGGTCGCGGTCCAGTATCCCAGGTTGGCTCCTGAACCGGTGACGGGGTCCTCGGAGTCGTACGGAACCGGAAAGGGAGGGCCGGCGAAGGACCACAGGAGCCGGCCATAGAGGAGGTGCTCCCAGATCGGCTCCATCTCCCTGGCGCAGGCGCTCTTGATGAGGTCGAAGGCGTCGCTGTACTTGAACACATTGAACGTGGCCTCATCCGCGTCTTCCAGCCCCCCTTCGTGGGGCTTCCATCCCGGCGCCAGGTACATGAACGCGTAATGAACGATGTCCGCGGCGCGCGCCTCGGCGGGAGAGGAGACCTTCAAGGCGGAAGGCCCCTCTCTCCTGAGCTTTCGGAGCAGCTCCAGGGCGTCGACGTAGCCGGGGTCCTCCGGCGCGAACAGCGGCGGCTCCTCAGGTTTTCTGCCGACGAGCCGCCGGCCGATCTGGGACTCGAGTCGATCCAGAACGGCCGGCGAGGCCAGGTGCGACGCCAGGCCGTCGGCGGATCCCAGGTACCACTCCACGCGACGTCCCATGGCGCCTACGTGGTCTTCTGGACCGCCGGAAGCTCGACGATTTGGCTGACGGTCTGGCTGACGAAGCGGACCGAGCCGTCGGCCATGCCGACGTTGATGCCGCCGCTGTGGCCGCCCTTGGTGGACTTCATCGCCTTCTTGGCGAGCGGCTTCTTCGCGGTTTTCTTCTTGCCCATGGCTTTCCCTCCTTAGTTCGACCGGGCCGCGGCTTCGCGGACCTTCTGGATCGCCGGGAGCAGCAGGCCCTCCGGCTCGGGCTCGCCCATCGTGAAGTTCAGGCCGCCCTTGACGGACTTCATCGCCTTCTTGCCCAGCGCCTTGCGCGCCGGTTTCGCCTTCTTCTTGCTCATCTTCCCTCCTTGAACGCCTACTTCACTTCATACTGTCCCCGCCCCGCTTTCGTTACACGCGCGCGGAGTCGCCGCGGATCGACTACACTTCTAGTCGCCTCGAATGGGAATCCCTGAAACCACCCTGGGCGGCAGCCGGGACGCCTTCCCGGAAACGGTCTGGTCGCGCTTCATCTCGGGGACGGCGGACGTCGACCTCGACGGCCTGTTCCGCCTCTACTGGCGGCCGGTCTACACCTTCATCCGGACGGCGGCCCGGAGCTCCGTCGAGGACGCGAAGGACCTGACGCAGGAGTTCTTCGGATACCTGATGGAAGGCGACGTCCTGGCCGCGTACCGCGCCGATCGCGGCCGCTTCCGGGTCTTCCTGAAAGGCGTCCTCCGCAACTTCCTCTCCCACGACCGCCGCGATCGCTCCCGCCAGAAGCGCGGAGGAGGAAAGATCCCGTTTTCCCTCGACGTCCAACACCTCGAGACGGAGGCCTTTCTGGCCGATCAGCGCGCCCGGACGCCGGAGGAGCTCTTCGACCGCCAGTGGGCGGACGACGTCCTGTCGTCGGCCCTCGAGCGCCTCAAGGCCGACCTCGCGGCCGAGGACCTGCGGATCTTCGAGGGGTACTACGGCGGGGGCGAGGACTACGCCGCGCTCGCCGCGCGCCTCGGCGTCCCCCGCCAGCGCGTCAAAAGCACCCTCGACGCCCTGCGCGACCGGCTCGCCGCGATCCTGAGGGAGCTGCTCTCCCCGGGCGTCACGTCCTATGATGAGCTCGCCCGGGAGATGAAGGATCTCCTTCTCCCCTGATGTCCGACTTCCTCAGCCGCCTGCGAAGCGACCTCCGGCGCCGGCGCGTCGAGCAGCTCGGAAAGGAGGCCGTCGATCGCGGCGCCCTTTCGGCCGCCGATCTCGAGGCGCTCTGGACGTCGCTTTCGCTCGACGCCCTCGAAGCCGCCCTCGAGGCCCGCGTGGGGCCGATTCCGCTCCTCGGACGTCGCTACCGCGCGGGCGAACCGCTGGGGGAAGGAGCGGTCTCGATCGTCTACCGGGGCGTCGACCAGGAGCTCGGACGGCCAGTCGCGATCAAGGTGCTGAGGGAAAGCTTCACGCTTCAGGCCGCGGCCCGCGAGCGCTTCCTCCAGGAGGCCAAGGCGCTCGCCCGCATGGATCACGCGCACGTCGTGAAGGTCCACGACGTGGGGGACGAAGAGGGCCGGCTCTACCTCGTCCTCGAGCTCGTGGAAGGCGCGTCGCTGGAAAACGTCCTGGAGCGGAAACGCGACCTCCCCTGGGCCCTGAGCGCCCTCGTCAAGGTCGCCCGGGCGATCGACCACGCCCACGGGAAAGGGATCATTCACCGCGACCTGAAGCCCCAGAACATCCTGGTGACGGCCGCGGGCGAGCCGAAAGTCGCGGACTTCGGGCTGGCGCGTCTGGCCGAGCCCGGGACGTCGATGACCCGCACGGGCGCGGTCCTGGGAACGCCGCTGTACATGGCGCCGGAGCAGGCGCGGGGGGAGTCGGCCGGCCCCGCGGTGGACGTCTACGCCCTGGGCGCGCTCCTGTACCGGATCGCCGGAGGACGTCCGCCCCACGAAGCCGGCAGCGTCGTGGAGCTCTACGAGAAGATCGTCAAGGACGAGGTCGCTCCGCTTCGAGGCGCGGCCTGGCAGGTGGACGCCATCGCCCGCAAGGCCCTGGAAAAGGATCCGGGTCGCCGCTATCCCACGGCCGAGGCCTTCGCCCGGGATCTCGACGCCTACCTGAAGGGCGAGCCGATCGTGGCGCGACCGCCGTCGGCGCCGGAACGCGCGTGGCGGATGCTCCGCGGGCACAAAGCGGCGGCTCTCGCGCTCGCCGGCCTGGCGCTCGTCGCGTCGCTCGCCGCCTTCGTCTGGTCGCGCGACCGGGCCCGGACGAAGGCCCTGTCGCTCCTCGAGGCGGCGCGACCGCCCCTCGAGCGGATGACCGCGGCGCTCTATCGCGAGGACGCCCGCTACGAGGAGCTCCATCCGGCTCTCTCCGGCGCGCGCGGCCTCGTCGAGCAGGCGATCCGGCTTTCCCCCGGCTTGCCGGTGGCTCACCATCGACGGGGGGAGATCCTGGAGCTGCAAGGATCCTTCGAGGCCGCCGAGACCTCCTGGCGCCGGGCCGCGGAGTTGGATCCCGGCCTGACGGCCGCCCTCTTCCGCCTTGGACGCCTGCTGCTCTGGCGCGCGTACCTGGCCACCACGCCGCTCTACGAGGATCCGCGAGGCGAGCGCCGGGTCCAGGCCGAACGCCTGGCCAAAGAGGGCGCCGGCTTCATCGCGCGGGCGGAAGGCTTCGACAGCGACATCCAACGAAGAGCCGCGGCGGCCATGCTGCAGTATCTCCGAAACGAGCGCGCCGCCGCCCGCGCTTCGTGCGAAGCGGGAATCCGGGACTTCGCCGGGAAGGAGGGCGTCGAGGAGTTCCACTGGCTGTCCGGGCTCCTGGAGGACGCTCCAGCCGCCCGGATCGCCGCCGAGACGCGGGCCGTCGCCCTGAAACCGGGCCATGCCCTGGCTCTCTACGTCCGCGCCTCCGCCAAGCTCCACAGCCTCGACGAGACCGGGCTCCTGGCCGACTACGACCGCGCCCTCCGCGTGAGCCCCGACTTCCCGGAAGCCCGCCTCTACCGCGGCGCCGGCCTCCATCGAAGCGGAAGAAGCCGCGAGGCGCTCGCGGACTTCGACCACCTGATCCGCCGCGGCGAGC
The DNA here is from genome assembly GCA_036383955.1 of Planctomycetota bacterium. Lineage (GTDB taxonomy): Bacteria > Planctomycetota > MHYJ01 > MHYJ01 > JACPRB01 > JACQFK01. The sequence goes on from DASVNH010000293.1 coordinate 23,323, forward strand.
TCCTGGCGGCCGCGTACAACGGCCGCGGCTACGCGCGGATCGACAGCGACGGCGCGCTTTCCGACTTCAACGAAGCCCTCCGCCTCCAGCCTGAGAACTATGCCCTTCCCTACGTCGGCCGCGGCAAGATCCATCTCCGGAAGAAGGACTTCGCCGCCGCGGAAGCCGATTTCACGAAGGCGCTGGGCATCACCTACTGGTCGGCCGTCCACGCCGACCGGATGCGGGCGCGCCTCCTGGGCGGGGACCGCGTCGGGGCCCTCGACGACCTGACCCGGATGCGCCCCACGGGCTGGAGCCGGAAATCGCTCGAGGACGAGCTGGACCGGATGATCGAAGAATTCGAGCGCTCGAATCCATAATTCACCCGGCCGGCCGGCGCTTTGGGGCAAGGGAAGAAGATGAAGAGCCTCCTTCTCGCCGTCCTCCTGGCCTCCCCTTCCCCGGAGCTCGTCGTGACCTACACGTCCCCGGGCAAGGGCTTCCTCAGCCTCGCCGTCTACGACGAGCAGGGCACCCTCGTCCGCACGCTGCTGTCCGCCCAGGCCGTCGAGGCGGGCCCCGGCTCGACGTCCTGGGACGCCACGACGGATCTGGGCGTCCCGGTCAAGGCCGGCCGCTACCAGGCCCGCGGGGTCTTCTTCGCCGAGCCGCCGCGGACCGACTGGCGCTGCACGGTGGGCAAGAGCGGGAACCCTCCCTATCCGACCGCCGACGGCCGCGGGGGCTGGGGCGGCAACCTCGGCTACGCGAGCGGCATCTGCGCCAACGACAAGACGATCGTCATGAGCTGGGCCTGCGTCGAGGACCATCAGATCACGGGCGTCCAGGAGATGGACGCGGACGGGAACGTCCAGCGCCGCTACCACACCTTCTACCCCTGGGACCAGCGCAGCGCCTCCGCGATGGACGAGCGCAACCTCTATCTGGGGATCTACGACCACGGCAAGGGGCTGGAGCTCGCCGAGTACAAGCTGGGGGAGCCGAAGGGCCGCATCCTCGCGAAGCTCCCGGTGAAGCCGGTCAAGACCCCGACGGGCCGCTGGGCGCACCGCGCGTTTTCCATGATCGACGGCCTCGCCCTCACGCCCGACCGGATCTTCGCGAGCGTCGCGACGACCGGCGAGCTCTTCGCGATCGAGCGGACGTCGGGAAAGATCCTGAAGCAGGCCTCGCTCAAGGCCCCCTACGGACTCGCCGTCCGCGACGGAAAGCTGCACGTCGTCAGCGACGGCCAGGTCCTGCGCTACACCCTGGACCTGGCGCCGGACGGCGTCGCGGTGTCGAAGGGCGTCCTCGTCGCCCCGGGCGCGCTCGTCGCGCACCCCGACGGCCGGCTCTTCGTGGGCGACAGCGGGACCCGGGCCGCCATCGACCTCGAGTTCGAAGCGGGCTCGAAGCAGATCGTGGCCTTCTCGAAGGACGGCAAGGAGATCGGGCGCGTCGGCGCCAAGGGCGGCGCGCCGCGGAGCGGCCGCTTCGTCTCGGAGCGGCTGGGCGACATCTACGCGCTCTGCCTCTCCCCCGACAAGAAGGCCCTCTTCGTGCAGGATGTCGCGACCGGCTTCAACCGGACGTCGCGCTGGTCCCTGGACGGCAAGCTCGAGAAGGAATGGTTCGGCCGCAAGCTGGAGTGCTTCTCCGACCGCGTCAACCTCGACCGCCCGGAGGAGATCGTCAAGGTCGGCGGAGCCTTCGACGACGTCCTCACGGCGCAGGCCTGGACGGTCGATTACGTCGCCGGGACCTGGAAGCCGGCTTGGCGTTACACGATGCCCTACGCCCAGAACTGGCAGAACGAGGTCGTTGTGGGCTACGGCCACGGCGGCAATCCCCTCCGGGAACCCGACGGCAAGGTCCTTCCCTGGCCGATCTTCTCCTACGGCGACGAAGGCGGCCTGCGCTCGTGGAAGGGCCGCCACTACATGCTGTCGGGCGAGGGCGTCATCTTCACCTACGGCCCCGACCAGGCGCCCAAGCCGGTCGCCATGGCCTTCAGCCATCGCGCCGAGCGCAAGGGCGAGAAGATCCAGACCTACTACGACCAGGGGCCGAACACCTGGTTCACCTGGGCGGACGCCAACGCCGACGGCCGGGTGCAGATCGGCGAGACGGACGTCGTCGAGAATCCCCCGCTCCTGGCCGACGCGCCGCGGCTCTGGACCCTCCAGTGGGCGGGCGACGGGCTCGACCTCCTGATCCACATCTTCACCCGCACCAAAGGACCCGCGAAAGAGATGACGCGCCTCGCCCGCCTGCCGCTCAAGGAACTGCGGCCCGACGGTGTCCCCGTCTACGACTGGCGGCAGCTGAAGCTGCTCGACCCGGGTCTCGCCTACCCGTCCCTGGACGGCGGCGCCGGGGACAAGCCCGTGGGACACGTCAGCGCCATCGAGTTCCGCTCCGACGAGAAGTCCCTCTACACGATCATCGACCCCGGATGCGCCAAGCCGCTGCGCCTGCCGGGCATCGACGGCGAGGGCTGGTGGGCGTCGCGGAACTGGCGCAAGAAGATCGCCCGCTTCGACAAGGCGACGGGCCGTTGCCTGTGGGCGGTGGGACGTCGCGCGGCGGGCGCGGCCAAGGCCGGCCAGATGTACAACCCGACAAGCGTGGCGGGGGTCGTCGACGACGCCGTCTTCGCGTCCGACGCCATGGGCGTGATCTGGGTCTGGGACACGGACGGCCGCTACATCGGGCGGCTCTACAACGGCCCCGACGACCGCAAGCTCGACTCGAACCAGATGAACATCGAGCTCATGCGCGCCAACGTGCTCCGGAATCCCAAGGACGGGAAGATCTACGCCGTGACGAACGACACGGGCGTCCAGGTGCACGAGGTGATCCTGCCGAGGAGAACGCCGGTCGCCGGAGCGGCGGTCGTTGTCACGGAGGCCGTCGCGGCGGCCGCCAAGCCCTGGGATCCCGAGGGCGTCACTCCGGGAGCGCGTCCGAGCGGCCAGGCGCTTCGCGCCGCGGGGCCCGTCACGGTGAACGGCGACCTGGACGGCCGCGAGGGCTGGCACGCGAAGGGCGTCGAGCCCCTGCTCGTGCTGCTCGAGGGCGAGCGCCTGGCCACCGTCCGCGTCCTGTACGACGCGAGCACCCTTTACCTCTCCTATGAAGTCGCGTCGCCGCGCGAGCCGCTGAATCCCGGCACCGAGCTGCCGATCTCCCCTTTCGTAAGCGGGGCCTACGTGGACTTCTCGATCGCGCCGGAGTGGTCCAGGCCCCAGCGCGAGGCCCCGGCGGCCGGGGACGTCCGGGTCATCCTGGCGCGGATCACGGGCTCCCCGCCGTCGTTCTTCCAGTCCGGATACTGGCAGGTACGCCCGGGCGGCCAGGGCGGGCAGACGGTCACCTCGCCGGCCGCGTCGGTGCGGATCGACCAGATCATGGAAGTCCCCGGACTCAAGCAGGCCTGGAAGCTGAAGGGGATGCACGACCGGACGAAGAGCTTCCTGTACACGGTCGAGGCGGCCGTCCCGCTCGCGTCGATCGGGATCACGGGGGATCCCGCCGGCCGGACGATCGGCTTCGACGCGTCGGTCGCCTTTGCCAACGAAGGCGGAGACCGCCGCGAGCGCGCCGCGCACTGGGCCGGAGAAACCGAGGCGGCCGTGGTCGACCGCCCCGGCAGCATCCGCCTCCTGCCCCGGACCTGGGGCTCGCTGACGTTCGGTCGGTAGTCCGGCGGCTCACGCGACTTCTCCGCGGGCACCAACAGCTCCGCGATCCGCCGCGTTTCGTAGGCGATGATCCGCGGGGCCGCCCTTCTCGCGCCGCTCCTCGCCGCCGCGTGCGCGACACCCTCCGCCGTCCCGCCGGCCTGGCGGCAGGGCGACTTCCTCCGCGCCCAGGACGTCTCGGCCGTCGACGTCAGCGACGACGGGCGCTCCATCGCGGTCGCCACGATGGCGTTCCGCCACGACCGCAACTTCTGGGTGCTTTCGAGGGACGGCGACGTCCTCTGGGGACGCCACGTCGCGCCCTGGGCGCCCTTCCAGGCCGTCGCGCTCGACGGCGCCTTCGGGGCCGGCCTCGCCACGTCGCGGGTCACCTCGCCCCACCCGACCGTCTCGACGTTCGCCGGCGAGAAGGCGGAGGAGGCCGTCACCGTCGACGCGGGCGGAGAGCTCGGCTTCCTGCGCTACGGCGCCGGCGACTGGCGGACCGGCTGGAGCGCCAGCCTGATCGGCGACCTCCTGGCGCGCGGGCCGGGCTTTGCGCTCGCCGTCCCCCATCACGACGGCGCGTGGCGGCTCCAGGCCGACGGCACGCGCCGGAAGTTCCCGCTGAACAACGAGCGCCCGTTCCGCATGGCGGCGAACGACCGGGTCGTCGCCCTCGGCTTTCTCGTCCCCGCCGAGGCCGTCCGCGGCCGGCGCACGACCAAGATCCTGAGCGCGCGGAGCGCCGAGGACGGCAAGGAGCTCTGGGGCGTCGCGCCGCTGGAAGGTCCCGTCGACGTCCCGAAGCCCCCGCGACCGGAGGACGAGTTCCCCGCGCTCGCGGAGCACTTCGACACCCGTCCCGACGCGCTCGTCCCCTTCCGCGTCGCGACCTCCGTCTCGATCGCCGGCGATCGGATCGCCTTCACGGAGTACCAGGGCTGGATGCGCGTTCGGACGAAGCCGGCGAGCGGCCGCTGGGATCCGCCGTACCACCTCATCCCGTTCGTCCCGCGGCAACGCGGCACGCTTCGGGTCGTCGGCAAGGACGGCGCGGAGCTCGCCCGCGCGCCGCTCCCGGCGGAGGGCCTCTTCGACGCCCACGCGGACGCCGCGATCTGGTGCTCCCCGACGTCCTGGTTCTCCCGCGGCCTCTCGGGCCGCGCGTGGCGGCCGGCCGACGACGAGGCCCGCGCCGTGTTCCGCTTCGACGTCGAACAAAAGGCGTGGGCGCGGCTGGCGTTCGCGGACGCCGTCGGCGACCTCGCGATCCATCGCGGAAAGGCGCTCGTCTCCTGCTGGGACGGCTGGATCCACGCCTTCGACGCGCAGGGGCGCCCGGCCGGAAAGATCGAGACGGGCGGGCCGTGCCGCCTGCGCTGGAGCGCGGACGGCGCCTTCGCGATCGCGGGAGGCTCCGGCGGCGACGTCTGGTGCCTCAATCCGGACGCGACGTCGCGGTGGCGGCGGACGCTGCCCGCCGCGGAACCCCCGCCGCTGCCGTCGCCGCCGAAGCCCGTCTTCGAGGAGCTGCCCGTCTACCAGGTGGGACGGACGGGACCGGAGCACGCGTACGTGGGCGACACCTGGCTGGTGAAGACCGACCAGGGCGGTTTTCTCGTCGACGCCGGCGGCAGCTCCGGCATCCCCTTCACGCTGCAGCGGATCCGCGCGGCCGGCGCCGACCCGAAGCACCTCGTCCACACGCACAGCCACGGCGACCACGCCGGCGCCGGCTACCTCTGGCGCGCGATGGGGCTGCGGGTCGTCGCGCCCGAATCGGCCGCGGTCGCCCTGGGCTGGCTCATGCCGACGCTCAGCGACTACGGCGTCTGGGTGCCGCGGCCCGTCGACGTTCCGCTTCCCCTGAAGCGCCCGGGCGACGAAGCGGAGGTCGAGCTCGCGGGCGTCCGCGTCCGCGCGATCTTCGTGCCCGGCCACAGCATGGATTCGGCGATCTACGCGCTGGAGCTGGGAGGCAAGCGCCTCCTCTTCACCGGGGACGTCGGGTTCGTCGACGCCAACAACAGCAACGTCCTCCACCGCTGCTGGGGCGACTCGGCCAAGGCCAAGGTCGTGACCGACGTCCTGCGCGCCAAGGTCCTCCCCTTCCGCCCCGACTACGTCTTCACCGGCCACGGCGCGCATCGCGACGGCCTCAAGTGGCTGGAAGAGCTCCTCCGGCGGAGCGAGGAGGCCCTCAAATGAGCCGCAGGCTCGCGAGCTCGCCGAAGACCGGGAAGAGATCCGCCCACAGGCCCAGCAGGTAGCGGTCGGCGACGAGGCGCAGCGCGGCGTCGCCGTCGGGCGCGAGCGGCGGCCAGCGCAGCTCGATCCGGTTGAGGCCGGGGCGGGTCGACACCCGGAAGCGCCCCCGCGTCCAGCGCGGCGCCGACGGCAGCGTCCCCGCGAGCACGCCGTTGACGCGCACCTCGACGTCCCCCGGCCGCGGCGCTTCGATCAGCGGCACCCGCGCGAGAACCTCCAGCGTCTCCTCGCCGCCCGCGCGCCGCGCCCGAAACGCGCTCCGCGCCCAGGGCGCCCGCCAGTACGCCCGCTCCGCCACGCCCTCGCCGCCCTCGATAAAACCCTCCGAGGTCCGCTCGACGTAGCGGACGCTCGCCAGCTCGACGGGCTCCGACGTCCCCGGCGGCACCTCGCCGAGCGCCTCCAGGACGTCGGCGTCGATGTTCGGGCACATCGCCGCGTGCGGATCGATCGCGGGCAGGCGCCGCCCCGCCGCCGAGAGCGGCAGCGGCACGCCCGCGAGCTTCGCCTCGAGGAAGTCCCGCGCCCACGGGACGTCGAAGACCGGCCGCCGCGGCGTCACCGGCGCCTCCATGTGCGCCCGATGCAGCTCCGCCGTGAAGCGGGCGAGGCGCTCGACCTCCTCCGGCACCCGCGGCACGGGCGGCGGCACGGGGACGTCGAGGATCGCCGACGCGATCGCGGCCGCGACGATCCCGATCCCCTCCGCCGTGTAGTGGCAGTAGTCGATGAACGGCGCGCGCGGCTCCACGATCCGGAAGCCGCGGCGACGTCCCCCGTCGCGCAGGGCGCCCCGCAGCGTCTCGGAGGCCTGGGGCACGCCGGAGAACCAGGCGTCCCAGGAGGACGCTTCGACTTCCTCGCGCGGCCGCCCGAGCAGGCGCCAGGTCGTCGAGCAGAGCCCGCCGTCGAGGCGCCGCATCGTCTCGACGTCCCGTTCCTCCCAGGCGGCGTGCCAGCGCGGCGAGGCGTCGCCGGGCAGCCAGGGCGGCGGGCGCTTGCGCTCCCAGCCGTCGAGGTTCGATTCGGGGACGACCAGAACGACGGGAATCTCCAGCGAGGCGAGGTCGTCGAGGGCGTCTTCGACGTCCTCCCGCAGGCCCGCGCGAAGGGAGTCGACGAGCGCCGGCACGCCGCCGCTCTCGAGGATCCGGCCCCAGTCCTGCGTGGTGGCGAGGTCGGCCCAGGGTCCGGCCTTGCGGGCCCAGTTGTTGCCCGCGAAGAACACGATCAGGTCCGGCTCCAGCTGGGTCGCGTCGTACGCGAGCTCGATGAGCTCGACGAGGCCGATGGAGATCTTGGCGAGGTCGACCACCTCGGCGCCCGGCAGCAGCGACTCGAGCACGGACGCGGGGGACAGATGAGGCCGATAGAACATGCCGGCCGCGGCCGACTCCCCGAGCAGGACCACGCGCTGCCCGCGCTTGGGCCCGATGCGCTCGAGCGGCGCCCAGAAGTCGCCCGCGCTCCAGGGCCGCTCGCGGACGAAGCCGCCGTCGGCCGGCCTCCAGATCCCGACCCGATCCGGGCCGTCGGGCACCTCGGCGGGCTCGGGCGCCCGCCGCTCCTCCCGCTGGCGGAGGCGGAACGCGCGGAGCCGGGCGAGGGCGTCGGGGTTCATAGGAAGGTGTAGACGTCGTCGGCCAGCCGCGGGGCGAGCGAGCGGTGGAAGTCGCTCCACGCGCGGACGTCGCGGAAGAGCCGCTCGGGCAGCGCGCGGCGGTCGAGGATCCAGTCCTCGAGCACGAGCGCGTCGATCTCGGAGTTCAGCACGCAGAGCACGGCGTCGACGGGCGTGAGCACGATCGGCTCGTCGCGCACGTTGAACGAGGTGTTCACGAGGATCGGGCAGCCGGTCCGGCGCTCGAAGGCCGCGAGCAGCGCCGCGAAGCGGCCGCCCGACACCGTCTGCGGCCGCGCCGAGCCGTCGACGTGGGTGATCGCCGGCAGCGCCAGCGGCGAGCGCACCTGGCAGGTCTCGAGCATGTAGGGCGACGGATGGTCGAGCGCGAAGTGCGCCGCCGCGCGCCCGGCCGCGACGGCCGGCGCGAAGGGCCGGAACGCCTCGCGCTTCTTCACCAGCCGGTTCAGGCGCTCCCGCATCCCCGGATCCCGCGGGTCCGCGAGGATGCTCCGCGCGCCCAGCGCCCGCGGCCCGAACTCCATGCGGCCGTGGCACCAGGCCACCACCTCGCCGCGCGCCAGGCGGTCCACCGTCGCCTCGAGCAGCTCCGCCTCGCGGCCTCGGTAGTCGAGGGCCCCGACGTCCATCGCCCGCATCAACTCATCCGCGCCCTCCGCGGCCGGCCCGAGGTAGACGTCGGCGAGCGGCGCCGGACGTCGCCCCGTCGCCTTCACGTGCGACAGGTACGCGGCCCCGAGCGCGCCGCCGGCGTCGGTGGCGGCCGGCTGGACGAAGAGCTTCCGGAAGGGGCCCTCGCGGAGGAGGCGGCCGTTGGCGACGCAGTTGAGCGCGACGCCCCCCGCCATGCAGAGGTTCGGGGAGTCGACGCGCGTCCGCAGCCAGCGGACTTTCTCCAGGAGGACCTCCTCGAGCACGGCCTGCTGGCTGCGGGCGACGTCGTGGTGGAACGCGGTGATCGGCGACTCCGGTTCGCGCCGCGGCGCGCCGAAGAGGGCGTGGAGCGCCGGCGTGTGCATGCGCTCGTCGTCGCCGAAGTCGAAGTACTTCAGGTCGAGCTCGAAGCCGCCGTCCGGGCCGGACCGCACGAGCGCGCGCATCTGATCGACGAAGGCCGGCTTGCCGTACGGGGCCAGGCCCATCACCTTGTACTCGCCGCTCAGCACGCCGAAGCCGAGGTAGTGCGTCAGCGTCGCGTAGAGCAGGCCGAGCGAGTGGGGGAAGCGGACCTCGTCGAGCTTTTCGATCGACGTCCCCCGCGCGCGGTAGTAGGACGTCGTGGCCCACTCCCCCACGCCGTCGCAGACGAGGACGGCGGCCTCCTCGAAGTCGGAGGCGAAGAAGGCGCTGGCGGCGTGCGAGAGGTGGTGGTCGAAGAAGTCGATCGGCGCCTCGACGCCCAGGCGCTCGCGGATCTCGCGCTCGGGGCGGAGGGGGTCGCCGTCCTCGACGGCCCCGGTGGCGACCTGGCGCTCCAGCTTCGCGACCGGGTCCTCGTAGTAGGCGACGCGATCGAGCCCGGCCAGATCGATCCCCGCGGCGCGGAGCCCGGCGCGGAAGGCGTGGACGGGCAGGCGGGGGTCGTGCTTGACCCGCGTGAAGCGCTCCTCGGCGGCGGCGAACGCGGTCTGACCGTCGACGAGGAGCGCCGCGGCGGACTCGTGGTAGAAGGCCGATATCCCGGCGATCCGCACGAGCCCCCGGCCTAGAACTTCCAGATGTTCAGGCCGCCGTCGAGGTTGGTCGTGTTGGTGTTCGTGGAGTTCGTCTCGATCTTCACGAAGTTCGTGCTCAGGGTGGGCTGATTAAGCCCGATGAGGATGCCGCCTTTGGTCTTCTTCATCGACTTCTTGCCGAGGGTCTTGCTGCTCTTCTTCGCCTTCTTGCCAGCCATGTCTCATCCCTCCTTCTAAAGACCTATCCATTCATACCGGGGAGGGGCGAGGTCCATGACAGAAAAAAGGAATCCCCCCTCAGAGGGGGCGGCGCAGGGCGGCGCCTTTCTTCATGATCTCGGCGACCGCGGCGTAGGCCTCGCGCCAGGCCGTCTCGAGCTTCGGCGTCCAGGAGGGGCCCGACGTCTTCCGCATCGCCTCGATCAGGCAGTCGAGCACCAGGGGATAGTGCTCCGCCTTCGCGCCGTAGTCGACGTGGCTGTTCCCGAGCAGCAGCAGGTGCGCCATCACCGCGTCCGGATGCTCCAGGTTCCGCACCACGAGGTCCAGGGTCTCGAAGATCTTCTTCTCCTGCTCGACCATGTCCGTCTGGGCGAACATGGGCTTCACCTCCGGGTGCTTCGAAAACAGCAGCCCGTAGAAGTCGCGCATCATCTCGATCCCCCGCGGGCGCAGGGCGTCGAAGCTGTCGCGCAGGAGCTTGGCGTCCAGGTTCATCCGGAGGGCGAGTATATCGCTTTCCGGCAGGCCGAAGAAGCTTCCGCGGGGCTCGAAGAAGACCGTGGTCTCCTTCATCGTCAGGCCTTCGCGGCGGCGGGCGTCGACCGCATCAAGTGCGCCACCGCGCCGTAGGCCATCGCCCAGGCGTCGCGCAGCGTGGGGGACCAGGAGGGGCCGGCGACGTCCGCCATCGCCGCGAGCAGGGCGTCGCCGACGGCCTCGTACATCTCGTCCGTCACGCCGTAGCCGCGGTGCCGCTCGCCCATCGCGCCCAGCGTCGCGCGGAGGGTCTCGGGGCGCTCCAGGTTCGCGACCACGAACGCCAGGGCCTGGATGAGCTTGCCTTTCTGCTCCGGCATGGAGGTGTGGGCGAAGAGGGGCTTCAGCCGGGGGTGGCGATCGAAGAGGATCGCGTAGAAGCGGTCGACGAGGGTCTGGGCCTGGGGCTTCAGCAGGTCGAAGCTCATGCGCAGCAGGGCGACGTTCATCGGTCTTGTCCTCCTGCCCCAAGAGGTACGCGGAAGCGAAAAGGTCGCGGGAAAATCGGCCCGGGGATAAACTGAGGCCGCCATGACCGAGACGTCCATGGGCGGCGCCGACAGCCGCTTCCGCTCGACCCTCTGGGAGGTCGTCCGGAGCGCCCAGGAAGGCGAGGCGGCGGCCGTCGACCGCCTCCTCGGCGACTATTGGAAGCCGATCTACTTCTTCGTCCGCCGGAAGGGGAAGGACGTCGAAGCCGCCAAGGACCTCACCCAGGCCTTCCTGGGGCATTTCCTGGAGAAGGACTTCCTCAGCAAGGTCCGGCCGGAGGGAGGCAAGTTCCGCTCCTTCGTCATGGCCACGCTCACGAACTTCCTCTCGAACGAGCGGAGGACGTCGCAGGCCCGCAAGCGGGGCGGCGGCCTGAACTTCGTCGAGGCCGAGGACGACCTGAAGACGGCCGACGCGACGCCGGAGAAGGCGTTTTTCAAGGGCTGGGCGCTGACCGTCCTGGAGCAGGCGATGGCGAGCCTGCGCGCGAGCGTGCCGGCGGAGGACATCGCGCTGCTCGAGGGCAAAGGGCCCCCGGACCTGAGCCCGTCGGAACGGAAGAACCGCGTCTTCCGCCTCCGCGGAAAGCTGCAGCATCTCCTGCGCGAGACGGTGCGGACCTCGATGGACAACCAGGGCGACCCGGATTCCGAGCTGCGGGCGATCTTCGCCAGCCTGGGATGAGCGTCTGCGCGGTCTGCGGGCGGCCGCTGCCGGAAAGCCAGGAGCGGCGCTTCGGCGCGACCTGCCCCGAGTGCGTGCTCTCCTTCGCGGCGGCCGAGGCCTGGCCGGAGGTTCCCGGACTCGACGTCCACGGCGTGCTGGGGAAAGGGGGCATGGGCGTCGTCTACGACGCCTTCCAGCCGCGGCTGCGGCGCCGGGTCGCCCTCAAGGTGCTCTCTCCGCACCTCGCCTTCGACGAGGCCTTCATGGCCCGCTTCCAGGCGGAAGGCCTCCTCCTCGCGCGGCTCCAGCATCCCCATGTCGTCACCGTCTTCGACGTGGGCGTCCACGGCGGCCTGCCCTACATCGTCATGGAGCGCGTCGAGGGCCGCACGCTGCGCAGCCGGCTCCGCGGCAAGCCGCTCGGCCTCTCGACGTCCCTCGAGATCGCCGGCGCCGTCTGCGACGCCCTCGCCTGCGCCCACGCCGCCGGCGTCGTTCACCGGGACGTGAAGCCGGAGAACATCCTCATCGACGACGCCGGCTGGGTGAAGCTCGCCGATTTCGGCCTGGCGAAAGAGGCGTCCGACATCGGCACGAAGCGCCGCAAGCGGGTGGGCACCCCGCGCTACATGGCGCCGGAGCAGATCGCGAATCCGGAGGCCGTCGACGCCCGCGCCGACCTCTACGCGCTGGGGCGGGTGCTGCTGGAGATGCTGTCGGGGAAGCTGACGTCCGACGAGCCGCCCCGGACGTCGCCCCCCGCCCTGCGCGCGTTGTTGAAGATACTGCTGGCGGCCGATCCCCGGCGCCGCCGCCTCTCCGCCGCCGAATCGAGCGCCCGGTTGGCCCGGATACGCTCGGGGATCAAGCGGAGCGCGAAAGAGCGCTAGATCCCGTCCCCGCCGGCCTTCCGGAGATCCGGGACCATGACGCCGCTGTTCGGGGCCGGCATGGCATCCGGGATCATGACTCCGCCGCCGCGGGTCGACTTCATCGCCTTCTTGTCGAGCGTCTTCACCGGGGCCTTCTTCGTCGCCATTCGCGTCTCCTTTCGTTCCATGCCCCCAAGAGGTAAGGAGGCCGGAGGAGGTCGCGGGAAAAATTGCTAGCATGCCCGCATGACGGGCCAGGCCGACTGCCCCCAGTGCGGCGCCATGGTCGTGACGCACGCCGACCGCTGCCCTGACTGCGGCTACGTCCCGGGCATGGTCGACGGCTGGCGGCCCGTGCTGCGCGAGACCTTGCGGGCCGGAGGCCCCGTCAAAGTCCGCTTCGAAGCGAACGACAAGATCCGGATCGGACGGGGGGACGTCGATCTGGAGCTGCGCGACGTCGTGATCTGGGACTTCGACGGCCAGCGCGTCGAGGGCCCGCCGCTCCTCGTGGTCAAAGACGGCCTCGGGCCGGAGATCGCCTTTCCGGGACGCAAGGCGGCCCAGCTCTGGTGCGACGTCCGGCTCCTGGGGCCGGGGCCCGCGACCCTGCTGGTCTTCGAGCGGCCGTGAAGTTCGCGGGCCCGGAGCTGGTCTGGCTGCTGTCCTTCGCCCTCGCGACGCTGCTCGTTCGCCGGAACCGGCCGCCGACGGAGGCGGGCAGCGACCGGCTCCAGAAGATCGGATCGTGGTTGACGACGCTGACCGCGCTGCTGTCCTTCGTTCCCGGGTTCTGGGCGCCGCGCTGGCTGATCCTCCGCGCGCTGCTCGCGGGGGCCGTCGGGGTTCCGCTGGTGTCGTTCCGGATCCTGAGCGGCATCAACTATCGCGACAGCCGGAACTCGGGCCTGCTCGGAACGCTCTTCTACTTCCTGCTCTTCGGCTGTCTCGCGCTCGGCGCCGGGCTGATCGCGGCGCTGGTTACATTCGGGGCCTCGTCCCTCCTCTAATAATCCGGAATCGCGCGAAATTTAAAATCGCGTCGCTCCGGGGTTTGTCTTCCAGGAGGGCAAGAATGGGTACCTCCGACGGGATGCTGCTGGAGCGCTTCGCGGCCCACCGGGACCAGGGCGCGTTCGCGGAGATCGTCCGCCGCTACGGAGCCCTGGTCATGGGCGTCTGCCGCCGCGTCCTGCGGAACGCCGACGACGCCGAAGAGGCCTTCCAGGCGACCTTTCTCATCCTGGCCCGGAAGGCGGGGGCCGTCCGCGAGGGGGCGTCCCTGGCGGGATGGCTGCACGCCGTGGCGACGCGCACGGCGCTGAACGCGAGGTCGAGCGCCCTCCGGCGGGCGGCCCACGAGCGGAGCGCGGTCCCCCGGACGCCCGAGGCGCCCCGCGAGGATCTCCGGCCGGCGCTCGACGAAGAGGTGACCCGGCTGCCCGACAAATACCGGTCGCCGGTCCTGCTCTGCTACGTCCAGGGCAAGACCACCGAACACGCGGCGAGCGAGCTGGGGTGGGCCAAGGGAACGGTGCTGACGCGGCTGGCGCGGGCGCGGGAAATGCTCCGGTCGCGGCTGGCCGGCCGCGGGGTCGTGACGGGCGCGGCGTTCGCGACCGTCACCGTCAGCGCGTCGATGGTGGCGGCCACGGCCGAGGCGGCGACGGCGGGTGTCGCGGCTCCCGGCGTGGGCGCCTTGGTCAGCGGAGGCTTGAAGGCGATGATGGTGGCCAAACTGAAAGCGGCGGCCGTCGTGTTGGTGGCGACCGCGGGCGCGCTGGCCTCGGGCGGCGTTCTGCTCGCCGCCGGGGGGCAGGACAAGCCGAGCGTGACGGTGGCGGCGGACGTCGACACCCTTCCGCCCAAGATCCCCCACGAGAAGTTCGACCGCTTCCACAAGATGCTGCTCCCGACGAAGGACGAGCTGGCCGGCTTCTGGGACCTGCCGTGGGAGGTCGGCATCCACGCCGCCCGCGCCAGGGCGTCCGCGGAGAACAAGCCGATCCTCGCCTACTTCGGCGCGAACGGCAGCTCCCTCGGCGCCACCTGAGGGGGCAGCATGAGCGCCAGGTTGGCGCTCTATCTGACCCCGGGCGAGCAGCGCCGGACCCTCCTCGAGTTCATCGGGAAGAACTACATCCTGCTCGACGTGGACGGGTATGCCCCGGGCGGGAGCAAGGAGGAAGTCGCCTGGTGGCTCAAGGTCCAGGGGAAGGAGCCGGGCGACGGCTGCGGCGCCAACGCCTGGTACGTCGCCTCGGCCGGCGGACGGCAACTGGTCGACCCGGTCTCCCGGGGGCTGCCCGAGCTCCAGAAAGCGCTGGCCGTGTGGAAGGCGCTGCCGGAGGCCGAGCGGACGCCGAAGATCGCCCCGTGGGTGGGGGACCATCCGAAAACCGCCCGCCTGACCCCGCCGGCCGGCGCCTTGATCCTCCGCGCGTACTTCAGCTACCTCGACACCCCCGCCGCGGGCGACCCGACGCCGGTCAAGAAGACCCGCTGGTACAGCGAGATCATGAACACGCGGATGCCGGGCACGGACGTGATGTGGGTCACGGAGAAGGAGTGGAAGGCGATGATTCCGGCGAAGCCGCGGAAGGGAGAGGCGCTCGACTTCCCCGCGACGCTGCGGAACCGGCTCGTCACCTATTACATGCTGCCGGAACTCGTCG
>DASVNH010000294.1:0-38209 GCA_036383955.1 Planctomycetota bacterium
CCCCTTGAGTTGTGGTACATAGGCGTTCCCCGAGGCCGACCAGGCGCGCTCAGCGCGCGGGGCGTGGCGTTAATCCGGGCGTCCGGTGTGACTTGAGGGCGACGAACCCCGCCAGGGCCGGAAGGCAGCAACGGTAGTCGATACCTTTCGTGCACGCCGATCACGTCCGGGGAGTCGCGTCCCCGAAGCGGGAGCGCGCTTGGACGGCCTCGGGATCCTACTCGGCCGCCCGTAGCCCGATCAGCACCACCCCCTCCTCCGTCACCCGGTACCCCATCCGGTAGGGCGCCAGAACCCGCGTCAAGGCCTCTTCCAGGGCGACGTCCTTCACCATCAACGTCACCGCCCGGTCCAGGTCCAGTTGCTTCGCCTCGTCCGACATCATGGCGTCCAGGATGAGGTCCACGCCCCCGACGTCCCGCAAATACGACAGGATGTCCTCGACCTTGGCGTTCTCGAACGCGAGGCCCACCTTCACCGTCCGGAGGCGCCACTCGACGCAGGGCGGGCAAGTCTTCCCGACCCGCAGAGTCGCGGAAACGCTCTCGCGCAGGTCGTCCCGAACCCGCGTCCACGCCTCGCGAGAGGGGTAGGTGAAGCGCGCTCCCGCCGCCTCGGCTTGGTGAATCCACGTCAGCGCCGGGGTCTGAACCAGCTCATCCTTGAGCGAAAGCGGATGGTCGGGAAAGTACCGCTTCAGCAGCGCCGCGAGGACGCGCGCGGAAGCGTTGTCCCACCCGATCTGAGAGCGCAGGTGCGCCAGCAGATGCCGGACGGCCTGGTCGACTTCCCGTCGATGGGGCGCCACGACGTCCAGCAGGATCCTGCGGGCCCGCGACGCGACCTCCGGATCCGCGTCGCCCGTCGCCGCTTCGAGAGCCCCTTCCGAGGCCGCGCCGAGACGGATGAGGTCCGCCTCCGCCCGCGCGCGCGCCTCGATGTCGTCCGACCGCAGCCGCTCGACGAGCGCGGCGGGATCCGCCTGGGCCAGGAGGCACGCGAGCAGCATCACTCTGTGATTATGGACGGGTGTTACGAACTAAACTGGTTACTTCGTAACAATCGTCGGCGTCGCCGCGTACTCCGCGAAGCGTTTCGCCACGTCCGCCCCGCGGTGCAGAACCACCCGGTACTTGAGCCGCAGCGGCTTCTCCGGCGTGATCGCGATCTCGCCGTCCTTGCAGAGCGCCGCGCCCGCCCAGCCGTCGTCGCGGCAGTGCCAGGCCGTCGGGTGCCCCGGATTCGACGGGTGGTCCAGGATCGCCACGCCGCCGCGCGCGGTCGCGCTCACCGGTCCCGACAGGTCGATCCACGCCGCGCGCCGCAGATGGACGTCCTTCTCGTTGATCGCGCCTTCCGCGTTGCGGATCTCGCCGCCGCCGTCGAAGACGCTCATCGACGGCCGCACGCGCGCGGCCAGCGGCCCGAAGGTGGTCTTGCCCAGCGTCGCCGTTCCGCTGAGCTCCAGCTCGACGTCGATCAGGCGGTGGTCGTCGAACGCGTAGAACGTCAGCGTGCGCCGCTCGACGAGGTTCTCCGTCCAGCGGTTGCGCACCTTGAGGCGCGCGAACAGCGGCCCGTCCTCCAGGCCCTCGATCGCCTCGTGGACGATCGAGCCGCCCTTCTCGCCCCAGAAGTCCTTCCCGTCGACGAGCGCGTGGGCCGTCCAGAGCGAGTAGTGGTGCGCGTGGCTGCCCGTCGCGTCGTGCGTCTTCCCCAGCTCCGTCAGCCCGATC
Organism: Planctomycetota bacterium; assembly: GCA_036383955.1. Taxonomy (GTDB): domain Bacteria; phylum Planctomycetota; class MHYJ01; order MHYJ01; family JACPRB01; genus JACQFK01. The sequence goes on from DASVNH010000294.1 coordinate 1,737, forward strand.
CCGTCCGGCCCGATCACCGGATACAGGTACGGCCGCTTCCCGCCCGCCACGTGGTACGTCGCGAACGGCTTCTCCCCGTCGAGGACGTTCAGCACCCCCTCGAGCGGCCATTGCGGCGAGATCCGCATCCGCTCGAAGCCCGCCGGCGTCGCCCGGCCCTGGGCGTCGAAGTGCCGGAAGTTGTAGGGCGGATACGGCACCTGGACCCGACGTCCCCCCTCCGCCGCCGTCAGGCGGTAGAGTCCGTTCGACGCCCGCCAGTGCAGCGTCCCCGCGACCGCCGTGCCGCCGCGGGCCTGGGGCGTCGGGACGTACTGGACGGGCACCTCGACGTCCCCCCGGTAGAGCCGGATGGTGCGCTCGTCGATCGGCGCGGCGAAGTCGAACGGAAACGCGACGACGGCTTCGCCCGGAAGCCCCGACACCTCGATCAGCGTCCCCCCCGCGGGGGTCGCCGTCGCGCAGCCGAGCAGGAAAACGAGGGGCAGCGCCCTCAGACCTTCGGCTCCCAGCCGTTCCGGTACTCGCGGGACCAGAGGGTCTCGACGTCCTTCGGCTTCGGGGCGGCCGGATCGATCGTCCGTCCGGTGCGGAAGGCGATGTTGCCGAGGTGGCAGAGCATCGTGCTCTTGAAGCCTTCCTCGATCTCGGCGTTGAGCTTGGCCGTGCCGCGGATGGAGTCGAGCCAGTTCTGCAGGTGCACGCGGGTGTCGCCGGCGGCCGCGCCCTTCCCGATCTCCTTGTCCTGGAGGTCGTACATCACGTAGCCGGTGCCGTTGATGAGCAGCGAGCCGCGGTCGCCGAAGAAGCCGACCTGGCAGGCCGGGTCGCCCGGCCGCTTGGCCCCCCAGCTGCGGCCCTCCCAGGTGATCTGCGTGTTGTTCGCGAACGTGAAGGCGGCCAGGTGCGTGTCGGGCGTCTCCTGGTCGTCGTCGAAGCGCTGGTGCAGGCCGCTCGAGGTCACGCGGAGCGGGACGTCGACGCCCAGCCCCCAGCGGGCGACGTCGATCGTGTGCACCCCGTTGTTCCCGAGCTCGGCCGTGCCCCAGTGCCAGAACCAGTGCCAGTTGTAGTGGACGACGTTGTCTTTGTATTCGCGCTCGGGGGCCGGGCCCTGCCAGAGCGCCCAGTCGAGCTTCTCGGGCACCGGCGCGGCCTTTCCCTTGCCGATCGACGGGCGGTCGCTCCCCAGGTAGTAGCACTTCGCCGACATCACCCGGCCGATCTCGCCGTCCTTGATCCTCTGGATCGCCTCGATCTGGCTCGGCCAGCTCCGCCGCTGCGTCCCGTGCTGCACCACCCGCTTGTGCTTGCGCGCCGCCTCGACCAGCAGCTCGCCCTCGCGCGGATTGTGGCAGCAGGGCTTCTCGCAGTAGACGTGCTTCCCCGCCGCGATCGCCAGGATCGCCGCCGGCGCGTGCCAGTGGTCCGGCGTCCCGATCGTCACGGCGTCGACGTCCTTGTTCTCCAGCACCTTCCGGAGATCCTTCTCCATCGCCGGCGGGCGCGCCTGCTTGGCGGCGACGTCCGCCGCGCACGCTTTCATGTGGACGTCGTCGACGTCGCACACGACCGCGACCTCGGCGCCCTGGAGCTGGGCCGTGTTGATGGCCAGCGTGGCGCCCTGGCCGGGGTTCTTGCCGCTGTTGGATCTCGACGTCCCGATGGCGGCGACGCGGACGCGCTCGTTGGCGCCCATCACGCGGGCGGACGCGGGGCGGTCGAACGCCATCGAGGCGGCGGCGGCGGAGGTCGCGAGGAAACCGCGGCGGGTCAGGCTCATGAGGTCGATCTCCATTCCCAATAAGGGGGCCCCCCTCTGTCGTTTAGGCGGCCAAAAACAGTACACCCAAACGGGCGTTGGACGGTTGCCTTCCGGAAGGGCTAGACTGGGGCTAGGCCATGATCGAACCGCGTCCCGTGCTCGCCCCGACGACGCGGCGGGGGATGGATCCGCCGCGGGGCTTCGACGGCCGCGCCTGCCTCCAGACGGCGCTGGAGATGACGGGCCTGGCCTCGCTCTACGTCCGCCTGCGCGGCGTCCGCGGCGCGACGATCCTGGCGTACCACAGCGTGACCGAGGCCCGCGACCAACCCTGGGTGGACCCCCGCTACCAGATCCGCGCGCCGAATTTCGAGCGCCAGATGCGCTTCCTCGCCCGGCGCCGCCGCGTGGTCTCCATGACCCGGCTCGCCGAGGCCGTCGAGAACGGCGACGACCTCCCCGCCGGCACCGTGGCCCTCACGTTCGACGACGGCTATCTCAGCCACCTCACCGTGGCGGCGCCGATCCTCGAGAAGTACGGCCTCCCCGCCACGTTCCTCCTCCCCACCGGCTACGTCCGGCGCGGCCAGGTCCAGTGGGCCGACCGCCTCTACGGCCTCTTCCAGCGGCGCACCGCCCATCGCCTCGGGTGGAACGGAGAGGAGGTCGATCTGCGCGACCCCCTCCGCGCGAGCGACGCCTACCGCCGCGCCTCGCTCGCCCTCCTCGAGGCCGGCTACGAGGAGCGGCAGCGGCTGCTCGACGACCTCGAAGCGCGGCTCCGGCCGGACGGACATCCTCCGCGCATGACGATGACCTGGAGCGACGTCCGCGCGCTGACGGGCCGCTCCCCGGCCTTCGAGATCGGCGGCCACACGCGCGACCACCTCGACCTGCGCGCGCACGCGAGCCTGGCGACCGCCGAAATCACCGCGTGCGCGGAGGAGATCGAGGCCGAGGTCGGCGCGCCGCCGCGGCATTTCTCCTTCCCCTACGGCCGCTGGACCCCCGACGCCCAGAAGACGCTGCGCTCTCTCGGCTTCCGCTCGTCGGTGGGCGCCGGGCTCGACTTCCTGATCCGGAAGACGTCGGACCGCTTCGCCCTCCCGCCTCTCGATCCGCTCGTCTCGCGCGCCCGTTTCGCCTACCTGACCAGCGGCGCCCATCCGGGCCTCACCCGCGCCCTCGTCGGCCGCGCCTGAAAACCATAAATCGTACTGTCCGATTTATGGCGCCTTGCAGCCCGTCTCCACCGTCGAGAGCAGGTGCTCCAGACGGACCGCCGACTCCTGGGCCTCCTCGAGGTCGACGGCGCGGAAGCGGATCGAGCCGCCCGGCCGCGTCTGCGCGACCTTGGAGAGATCCGCGCTGATCACCGTCGCGATCTTCGCGTAGCCGCCCGTCGCCTGCCGGTCGGCGAGCAGCACGATCGGCTGGCCGTCGGCGGGCACCTGGATCGAGCCGAACGCGACGGCCTCCGAGAGGGTCTCCGCCGGCCCCGTGGCCAGCGCCGCCCCCTGAAGGCGGTAGCCCATCCGGTCGGACCCCGAGGTCACGGCGTAGTCGCTCGAGAGAAACGTCCGCACGGCCTCGTCGCTGAATTCCTGGGGGCCCAGGATCACCCGGACGTCGACCTTCGCGCGATACGCCGGGATCACCGCGTCCGTCAGCCCGCGGCCCTCCCGCGCGCCCTTCGACGGCCGCGCGCGGAGGACGTCGCCTTTCGCCAGCGCCCGCCCCCCGAAGCCGCCGCGCCGCGCGCGCGGGTCGGTCGACGCGCTGCCGAGGAACAAGTCGGCCTCGAAGCCGCCTTCGACGGCGAGGTAGGCCCAGACGCCGGACGTCGACTTCGGAAACGCGAGCTCCTGGCCCGCCCGGACCCGGGCGCTCTTCCAGAGCGGCACGTTCGCGCCGAGGTCCGCGCCGCAGACCGCCACGATCCGGTCCTCGAGCGCGCGCAGGACCAGGCCGCCCAGGCCGGTCTCGAGCGCCGCCGCGCCCGGCGCGTTGCCCGCGAGCAGGTTCGCCACCCGCAGCGCGAAGGCGTCCATCGCCCCGGCCACCCCGAAGCCCAGCGCCTGGCCCGCCGGACGTCCCAGGTCCTGCAGCGTCGAGAGAACCCCGGGACGCAGCACCTCGAACGTCATGCGCCGAACGCCTTCACGTCGACGCCCCCCGCCGCCAGCGCCTCGCGCAGCGCGCGGGCCATCGCGAGCGCCTCGGGGGTGTCGCCGTGCACGCAAAGGGTGTCGGCGCGAAGGGGGATGTCGACGCCCTCCAGGCGGCCGTCCCGCACGATCCGCAGCGCCCGGGCGGCGGCCGCCGCCGGATCGTGGAGGAGCGCGCCGGGCCGGCCGCGCGGCGTGAGGCTCCCGTCGCGCTCGTAGCCGCGGTCGAGGAAGGCCTCCTCCGCGACGGCGAGGCCGGCGCGACGTCCGGCCGCGACCAGCTCGCTGCCGGCGAGCCCGAAGAGGACGAGGCCCGGATCCGCCGCGCGCGTGGCCCGGGCGATGGCGTCCGCCAGCGCCGCGTCCCGCGCGGCCATGTTGTAGAGCGCGCCGTGCGGCTTCACGTGCCGGAGCGGGCCGGCGACCGCCTGCAGCGCGCGGACCTGGTCGAGCGTCGCGGCATACGCCTCGTCGGGCGAGAGCGCCCGCTCGCGACGTCCGTCGCTCAGGCCCGGATGGGCGCCGAGCGCGACGCCGGCGCGCCGGGCGGCCTCCGCCGTCCGCCGCATCAAGGCGGGATCGCCGGCGTGGACACCGCAGGCGATGTTGGCCGAGGTCACCCAGTTCAGGAGCTCATCGTCGAAGGGCGCGCCCTCCCCCAGGTCGGCGTTGATGTCGACGCTCACGCGTCCACCGGCTGGAAGCGGAGGAGGTCGCCCGCCTTCAGGAGCGTGCCCGGCTCCTGCGCGGGATCGTAGAGCTTCACGGAGGTCCGGCCGATGAGGCGCCAGCCGCCGGGGCTGTCGAGCGGATAGACGCCGGTCTGGGCGCCGCCGATGCCGACGGAGCCGGCGGGGACGGAGCGGCGCGGGGTGGGGAGCCGGGGCGCGGCGAGCCGCGGGGGCAGCCCGCTGAGATAGGGGAAGCCGGGGAGGAAGCCGATCATGCGCACCCGGTAGGTCGGCTCGCTGTGGAGGCGGACGATCTCCTCCGTCGTGAGGCCGGTGTGCTCGCGCAGGAACGGCAGGTCGGGCCCGTCGTAGACGACCGGCAGCGTGACGAGCGCGGCGGGCGGCGCGGGCTCGGCGCCGACGGGGATCGCCTCGACGCGCGCGAGCAGGTCGGCATAGCGGATCTCGTGGGGGGCGTAGAAGACGGTCACGGTGGCGAAGGCGGGCACGACGGAGCGGACGCCGGGCAGCTCCGCGCGGCGGATCGCGGCCTCCCACGCGCGGACGCGCTCGGGATCGTCCCCCACCTCGATCCGGAGGGCGGCGTCGCCCATCGGCGTGAAGCGCATGGTCCCATCTTAATCGGACCGCCCCTTTCGCGCGAATGTCCAATGAGAGGGCATGATGATTCTGCTCGCCGCCGCCCTGCAGGTCGACCAGGCCCGGATCGACGACGCCATCCGGAAGGGCGTCGCGTACCTGAAGACCGCCGAGTCGCCGGGCCACAACCAGATCGCCCACGCCGACGAGCTGCTGCTCTACACGTTCGTCGTCGCGGGCGTGCCGCCCGCGGACGAGCGCTTCCAGAAGCTGCTGGGGCGCGTGCTGAGCGACGAGCCGACCCACGTCTACCGGGTCACGCTGCAGGCGATGGCGCTGGAGGAGCTCGACCGCGTCCGCTACCAGGAGCGGATCGCCCAGTGCGCGCAGTTCCTCGTCGACAACCAGTGCCCCAACGGCCAGTGGTCGTACGGAGAGCCGACGAAGCTCGCGAAGGACGACAGCGTGGCGTCGGGCGGCGCGCCGAAGGAGGTCGGGAACCGGAAGGTCGCGCGGCGGATCGTCATCCGCCCGCGGCGGACGGGCCCTCCCGAGGGGGACAACTCGAACAGCCAGTACGCGGCGCTCGGCCTCCGCGCCTGCCACGACGCGGGCATCGTGATCCCGGAGAGCGTGATCCAGCGGGCGGACCGCTGGTGGGAGTCGACGATCACCGGCGACAAGAAGCTGGGCAACGCGGTCGCGTCGGGCGGCGACACCCCCCAGGGCTGGGGCTACCGGAAGGGCGAGGAGCCCTACAACGCGATGACGGCGGGCGGCGTGGGATGTCTGGTGATCTACGACTACCTCAAGCGGGGCGACTGGAAGAAGAACCCGAAGACGCGGAACGGGATCGCGTGGATGGCGGGAGCGTACTGGCTGAGCGGGCCGCCGCCGGGGGTGACGCCCTACTGGTACTACTACTATCTCTACGGGGTGGAGCGGGTGGGGATGCTCTACGGCACGCCGGTGATCGGGACGAAGGACTGGTACTTCGACGGCGCGAAATGGCTGCTGGACCAGCAGGGCCCGAACGGCGCGTGGGACCAGAACAAGCTTTACGCGAACCCGTCGAACCCGCCCTACGACACCTGCTTCGCGATCCTCTTCCTGAAGAAGGCGACGCGCGGGCTGACGGTCAGCAAGGACCGTTGAAAAAGCCCGGGGGCCCCGCGCGGACCGCGGAGCCCCCGATCCCTCCCTATCTCGTCGTCACGCGATCCGCGACGACAACGGAGTTAGAGCCTGAAAGCGCCCGGTTGTTACGCGCGGCCTGAAAAGGACGTCCTTTGCGCGCTTCGGGGTGAGGCGCTCAGCCGGGGATGCTGCCGGCGAAGCGGTGCACGGCGGAGGAGATCGCGGGGATGAGCTCCAGCACCTGTTCGACATGGACGTCGAGCAGGCGGTCGCGCTCGAGGCAGCCGATCTGGAACGTGCCGAACGGGGCGTCGCCGATCAGCAGCGGGAAGATCGCTTCGCAGCCCGGGCCCTTCTTCAGCACGGCCGTGTCCGTCGCGAGCAGCGGGCCGCTCCGGTCCTGGCGCAGGAGCAGCGGCCGTCGCGTCTCGATCACCTGGGCCTGCGGGGTCCGCTCGTAATTCTTCGGGGACTCGCCGGTCTCCTCCACCCGCGCCTTCATGTAGGCGTAAGGCGTGTGGAAGATGAAGCGGCGCGGGTCGTAGAGCGAGACGCTCAGGCGGTCGAACGGGCACAGCTCCTTCAGGTTCGGCGCCAGCGCCATCAGCACTTCGGGGAGGGAGCGGGCCGCCAGCGTCGTGCGCAGGACGCCGTTCACCAGCGCCAGGACGCGCGCCTTCTGGACCAGCTCCTCGACGAGCTTGCGCTTGCCGTCCGTCTTGATCCGCCGCGTCGTCACCATCGCTTCACTCGATCTTCGGGACGTCCACCGGCCGCAGCAGCTTGTCGACCGGCTTGATCTCGACGACCTCCTTGTCGCTCCCCACGCCGAGTTCCTTCATCCGCCGCGCCCGCGGCAGGACGTAGCGCTCCAGGGACGCCTGGGCGTTGTTGAAGTTCTCCACCGTGTTGAACACCGACTCCCGCAGCTTCTGCAGGTGTCCCGTCCAGACCGCCACGCCCTCGAAGAGCTTCTTGCCGAGGTCCGCGACCTCCTGCGCGTTCTGGGCCATGCGCTCCTGCTGCCAGCCATAGGCGACGGCCTTCAGCAGCGCGACGAGGGTGGTGGGCGTCGCCACGACCACCTTGTTGACGAGCGCGTCTTCGATGAACGAGGGATCGACCTGCACGGCCGCCGCGAGGAAGGGCTCGCCCGGCACGAAGAGCACGACGAACTCCGCGGAGTCGGCGAAGCTCCGCCAGTAGGCCTTCGAGGAGAGCTCCTTCATGCGCTCGCGGAGGTGGATCGCGTGGCGCGCGAAGGCCGCCTGGCGCGCCTCGTCGGACGTCGCCTCCATCGCGTCCAGGTAGGCGGACAGGACCGCCTTCGCGTCGACGACGATGTCGCGCTTGTTCGGCAGGTGGATCAGGAGGTCGGGCCGCAGCACCCCGACCTCGCCGGCGACGGTCGTCTGCTCGCTGAAGTCGCAGTGGGCGACGAGGCCGGCGAGCTCGACGACCCGGCGCAGCGTGAGCTCGCCCCAGCGGCCGCGGGTGTTGGGCTGCCGCAGCGCCGCCACCAGGTTGCCGGTCTCGAGCTTGAGGCGCTCCTGGGTGACCGTCAGCGTCTGGAGCATCGTCGAGAGGCCGCCGTAGGCCTGCTGGCGCTCGCGCTCGAGGGCGTCGGCCTTCTCGTGGTAGAGCTTCAGGCTGTCCTGGACCGGCTTGATCAGCTCTTCGACGGCCTTCTTGCGGAGGTCGAGGTCGCCGCTGGCCTGGACGACGTAGCCCTTGAGGGTCTGCTCGGCGAGGCGGAGAAATTCCTCGTTGGAGCTCTTGAGGGCGTCGCCGGCCGTGGCCTTGAACGCGGTTTCGAGGCGCTGCTGGGCGCTTTCGAGCAGCGTCCGCTGCTCCGCGACCCGCTTGTCCGCCTCCTGGAGCTGGGTCTCGAGACGCGCGCGGTCCGCCTGCTGCGCCGCCGACGCGCGGGCCTCCCGCGCCGCGCGCAGCAGCCAGGCGATCGCGAAGCCCGCGACCGCGCCCCCCAACGCCCAGACCACGCTCATGGATCCGCCGCTCTCCCGTTCCCCGATTCCTGAATCGCCGGTCCCGGATTTTACCCTCCCGGGGCTCGCTCCGCATGAGATTCGTACCCGTCCCGTCGACGCGGTTACATTCGGGTTTTCCCTGGCGTCCTGAGCCTGAACGGGCCAAACTGGGGCCCAGTGATCCTCACCCTCTGCGCCCTCCTCCTTCAAGACGTCGAACCCATCCCGGCGAAGCCGGAGCCTTGCGGGGCGCTCATCGACCTCCGCCGCCTCGAGGTCGACCTCCTGGCCGGGGCGATGGTCTACAGTGGCGACTTCGAATCTGATCCTCAGGCGCTCGGCCTTGTCTATCTCCGCGCGCCCCTCCCCTGGCTTTCCCGCTACGTGCTCGGCTTCGAGTGCGACGTCCTGGGCGCCTTCGCGCAGGCCGGCGCCGGAAGCATCGATCGCGATCTGGAGCCCCTCCCGGACCAGCCGGACGGGACGGTCGGCCTGGCCGCGGTCGGGATGGAGGCGTCCCTCGTTCCCGAAGACGCGTGGCGCCTCCGGATTCAAGGCGGCCTCGACTACGTCCACTTCGGGGACGTCGACGGCGTCGACTCCGGCGCGGGGCTGCTCCTCGGGATCAACGCCGGGGCGGCGCTGTCGGACCGCGTCTGGATCAGCCTCCTGCCGCAGGCGCATTTCGGCGGCGAAGACGCGATCTTCACCCTGTCAGCGGGACTTTCGATCCGGTTCTGAGGATGTCGATGAGAACGCTTCTGCTCGCGCCGCTGCTGGCGGCGGGCTGCTTCGAGACGGAGGACCTCTTCACGCCCGGACTCATCGGCCTGTCGACGTCCTCCCTCGCGTTCACCGCGACGGAAGGCGGCGCCGATCCGGCGGATCAGACCTTTCTGCTGACGAACACGGGAGCGGGCCCGCTGGCCTGGACGGCCGACGCCTCGAGCCCGTGGTTCACCGTCGCGCCCGCCTCCGGGACGCTGGCGCCCGGGGCGTCGATCCTCGTCACCGTCCACGTGGACGCCGACTTCCAGCTCCAGGCCTGGGAAGCCGCGACGTCCACCGCCTCGGCCCCCGCGGCCCGCAACGCGCACGCCGCGGCGTTCGTGAACGGCCAGATGATCATCTGGGGCGGATCGAACGCCTCGAGCTCCAACACGCAGATCGCCGTCGGCGGCCGCTTCGACCCGCTGAACAACCTGTGGCTGGGCACGACGACCACGACGGGGATGCCGACGGAACGCCACCTGGTCTCGGGGGTGTCGACGGGCGCGGAGATGCTCGTCTGGGGCGGCTGGAAGTTCGGCGTCGGCTTCACGAACGGCGGCGGCCGCTACGCGCCCGACGCCTGGGCCGCCGCGCTGGACACGGCCGGCGCGCCGCTCGCCCGCGAAGCGCACGCGGCCGTCTGGACCGGCGCGCGGATGGTCGTCTGGGGCGGCTGGGACGGCGGCGCGCATCTGGACAGCGGCGGCCTGTTCGACGCCGCGAGCGACGACTGGACGGGAGCCACCGCGACGGCCGGCAACCCCGGCGCCCGACAGGAGCACGTCGCGGTCTGGACGGGCTCGCGCATGGTGGTGTGGGGCGGGCGGAACGGCCCGACGCTGGCCAGCGTCCTGGCCACCGGCGGGCTCTATGACCCCGTCAACAATATCTGGACGGGCGCGACGGCCGCTCCCGGCGCGACACTGACGGCCCGGACGTCTCCGGCCGCCGTCTGGACCGGCCGCGAAATGGTGGTCTGGGGCGGCCACGACGGCGGCGGACCCATGAGCACCGGCGCCCGCTATTCGCCGGCGACGAACGCCTGGCTCGGCGTGCTCGCGACCACCGGCGCTCCGACCGCCCGCTGGGGCCACTCCGCCGTCTGGACGGGCGCGCGCATGGTGGTGTGGGGAGGCGACGGAGGCGCGGGCGCCTCGGTGGACACGGGCGCGATCTGGCGTCCGCCGGTCCCCGCCCTGGGCGACCACGCCGAAAGCGTCACGATCAGCGCCCCGGGCCTCGCGCCCGCCGTCGTCGGGGTGAACCTGACGGTGACTCCCTAGAGCTCGACCGCCTTCCCCTGCCGCAGGTAGATCAGCTTGAACGTCGGCGGCTCGCCCAGCGCCCGCCGCGCCGCGTCCGCGTACACGTCCCGGATCAGCGCGTGCGCCTCGGGCTTCATGACCTTGTCCGTCTTGTAGTCCCCCACGTAGAGCTTCTTGCCCCGGCGGTACACGACGTCGATCACCCCCTCCAGCATCGTTCCGTCGCGCGGAACCACGAACGGCAGCTCCCGCGCCAGGATCTCCGCCCCCGCCAGCTCCTTGAAAGCCGCGCTCTTGAAGAACTTCTCCAGGATCGCCGCCGCCTCCGGATCCGTCCCCTCCGGCACCCGCGGCGCTTGGAAGTCGAGCCCTTCCATCACCCGGTGGCAGAGCGTGCCGATCGACGTCCCCCGCGTCTCCGCCGCGGCCGGCCCTTCCGCCTTCGAGGGCGTCGTCAGCGGCGGCGCCGCCGCCTCCGCCTTCGCCTCCCGCGACTTCCAGCGCTTCACGAACGCGTCCCAGTCCGGCCGCTCGCCTTCGGGGGACGTCGACGCCCTCCGGAACGCCGGCGCCTTGTGCGGCTTCCGGGTCACCTCGGCGCGCTTCTCGATCTCCGGCAGCAGCGTGGAGAGGTACGTGCCGCTCTTGGCCGCGCCGCCGAGCAGGACCAGCTTCTCGCGGGCCCGGGTCGTCGCGACGTAGAGCAGCCGCTTCTCCTCCTCGCGGCGCCGCTCGCGGTCGAGCCAGGCGAGGGCCGCCCCGCCGGAATCGATGACCTCGCCCAGACGGACGCCGACGGTCCGCGTGGGCCAGTTCACGCGCAGCACCGGATCCTGCCGCGTCTGGCTCGCGCGGTGCAGGTCGGGCAGGATCACCACCGGGTACTCCAGGCCCTTCGAGCGGTGGATCGAGAGCACCGTGACGGCGTCGAGCGACTCGTCGGCGAGCGGGCTCTCGCCCTCCTCCTCCCGGTCGCGCACGGCCTTGCGCGCGATGTCGAGGAACTCGCGCAGCGTGAGGCCGCCCTTCGCCTCCAGCTCCGTCGCCTTCTGGCGCAGCTTCAGCACGTTCGCCGCCGCCTGCTCCCCGTGGTAGCCCGCCTGCGCGATCTCCAGCGCCCAGCCTTCCTCGAAGATCCGGTCGATCAGCTCCGCCACCCCCAGCGTCCCCGCCAGCGCGTTCCAGCGCTTCAGGAAGGCGAAGATCGGGACGTCCGACGCGATCCGGTAATCGAGCGACTTCCGGAGCTCGTAGAGCTCCTGGTCTTTCAGGGCCCCGTACGGCGAGCGCAGCACCCCCGCCAGCGCGATCTTGTCGTGCGGGTCCGCCACCGCGCCGAGCAGGTTGACGAAGTCGACGACCTCCGTCGTCCCGTAGAAGTACTTCTCGCCCTGCACCACGTAGGGGATGTCGCGCGCCCGCAGCGCCTCGAGATAGACCTCCGCGTCGGTGAGCGCCTTGAAGAGGATCGCGACGTCCCGGAACGAGAAGCCTTTCCGCGCGGCGATCCAGTCGGCGATCGCCTCGCCCTCGGATTCGCGCGCCTCGTCGGCCGTCGCGTCCTCGATGAGGATGGCTTCGAGCGACGGCCCGGGCAGCCGGGGCTTCGCGTCGGCCTTCGGGCGGATCGGCTCGTAGGCGGGCTGGAGGGGCCCGTTCTCGACGATCGCCTTCTCGAAGACCGCGTTGACGAAGTCGAGGATCTTCCCGTGGCTGCGGAAGTTGGTCGAGAGCACCGCGCGCTCGCCCCCTTCGGCGAGGATGCGGTCGACCAGCTTCTGGTAGGCCATGATGTCCGCGCCGCGGAAGCTGTAGATCGACTGCTTGGGATCGCCGACGATGAAGAGCCGGCCGGGCACGAGCTTTCCGTTCCTGCCTTCGGCCAGCTTCTGGATGATCTCGCCCTGCACCGGGTCGGTGTCCTGGAACTCGTCGACCAGGATGTAGTCGTAGCGCGCCCGCAGCCGCTCCAGCGGCTCCGGGAAGGCCGGATTGTTGAGCAGGTCCCGCACCAGGCCGATCATGCCCTCGAAGGAGATCCAGCCGCGCGCGACGTAGTCGCGGCGGAACTCCTCCGCGAACCCGCCGAGCAGCTCCAGCGCCTTCCCCACCCAGCGGTCGTCGATCTTCAGCCGGTCCTGCGCGAGCTTGAGCGCGCTCGACCAGGCGGGCGTCGGGCTCTTCGGCTTCTTCGGCGGCTCCGCGTCGCCCGCGAGCGCGTCCGCCAGGTCGGGCGCGAGCGCCGCCGCCGCCTTCGCGAAACGCGCGAGCGTCTCCGCGCCGTCGCCCCGCGGCTCCGGCACGCCGAATCCGCACAGCCCCTCCGCGAGCTCGCCGAGCGTCTTCAGGTCCGTCGTCCGCAGCAGCTCCTGCCAGACCCGGGGACGTCGGGCCGACGTCCCCAGCTCCGCGTCGAGGAAGCCCGCCCACGCGCGCGCGAAGAGGCGCCGGAACGCCTCGCCCTCGTCGACCTCGAAGTCCGGCCGCACGCCCGCCTCGATCGGGTAGCGGCGGAGGACGTGGGCGCAGAAGCTGTGGATCGTCCCGATCTCCGCCTTCTCGAGCCCCTCTTCCTTCCCCACCTCCCGCAGCTTGTCCCGCACGCGGCCCTTCAGCTCGTTCGCCGCCTTCTCCGTGAACGTCAGCGCCAGGAGGCGGTCGACCGCCACCCCCTCCTCGAGCACCTTGCGCAGGATCTTCGACACCAGCAGCGTGGTCTTGCCCGTGCCGGCGCCGGCCGTGACGGCGAGGTTCTTCGACGACTGGAGCGCCTTGTCGCGCTCGGCCTGGTCCGACGGCGCGGCGTTCACCACCGAGACACCGAGACGAACACCACGAAGACACAAAGGACACGAAGAGCGCTAATTTGGGATCCCCCTCCCCCCCGGGGGGTAGGGGGGAGCTCCACAAAGGCTCGCTTCGTGTCCTTTGTGTCTTCGTGGTGAATCACGCGTCCCCCTCCGACTCCCGCGGGTTCACGGCCGCGGCCCGCAGGCGGGTGGGCAGGTGGGAGCGCCGGCAGATGGTGCGGAAGTCGCAGTAACCGCAGCCGCTGCCGGGGCGGATCACGAAGTCGCCGCGCGGGATCGTCTCGAGCAGCCGGGTCATCATCGCGTCGAAGAGCGCCTGGTTGTCCCAGAACTCGCCGTCGAGCGTCATCACCCAGGGCTTGCCCTTCGCGGCGTCCTCGAGGAAGTAGTAGCTGAAGCTGGAGCGCGCGCGGTCGGCCTTGCCGAGATACCGCTCGGCCATCAGGAAGTAGAGGGGCGGCTGCAGATAGCGGCCCTTCTTGAGCACCCCCGTCTCCATCGTCTTCCAGGGGTACTTGGACGTCGACCACTTCCGCTTGTAGTCGATCACCCGGAACGCGCCGTCCGGACCGAGGTCGAGGCGGTCGAGGTAGCCCTTGAACTTCACTTTCTTCAGGCCGCCGACCGCGAAAGGCAGCTCGGCCTCGAGGCCCAGCTCGTGCTTGTGCGGCTTGAAGACCGACAGGTCGTCGGCCTTCACCGCCGCCTTCAGCACCTCCCGGATCCGGTCGCGCTCGACCTCCCACAGCACCGGGTAGCGGATCGTGCGGGTCTTCTCGAAGGCGGCGAAGGCCTCCGCCGTCCGCTTCTCAAGGTCGCCCTTCGTGTGGAAGCTCTCCAGGATGTCGTGGTAGAGCTGGCCGATGTCGATCGGATCCAGCTCGGCCTCCTCCTCGGGCGCCTCCCGCTCCTCGAGGTCCATCATCCGCGCCGCGAAGAACTTGAAGGGGCACTCCGCCAGCTTCTCCAGCGCCGTCGGCGACAGCCCGTATCCGGCCACCTGGGTCCAGTACGCCCCGGCGTTCACCCGGCCGTCGTAGGGGGTGAGCGCGCCGCGCGACTCGACGGCCTCCAGGAATTCCAGCCCCCGGACGAGCACCGACACGTCGCGCCCCGTCGCGCGGCCGAGCTCCTCGCCGCGGCGCGAGCGCAGCGACGCTTCGCGCGGCGTCAGGAGGTCGAAGGGCGTCTCCGCCAGCCGCTTCGCCGGACGTCGCGCCAGCGCGCGCTCCTCGACCGCCGGCAGGTAGCTCGAGGCGATCTGCAGCCGGCCGCGCTCGTCCGAGCGCTGGTGGAGGAACACGATCTCGTCCGCCGCGCCCCGCAGCAGCTGGAAGAGCAGGCGCTCCTCGTCGTAGCCGGACAGCTTCGCCGGCAGGCGGTTGCCCAGGCGGTGGACCACGCGGGTCCGGAACGCGTCGCTGAAAAACGCGTCCTCGACGATGAAGCGCGGAAAGACCCGCTCGTTCATCCCCAGGACGATCATCGCCCGGAACGACAGGCCCCGCGCCGCCATCACGTCGAGCAGCGCCACGCCCGCCTCCCCGCCCGCGGGCTCGGAAAGGTCCCGCAGCGATTCGAGCAGCAGCTCGACCGGCCCTTCGTAGGCCAGGCCTTCCAGCTCCGCGAGCGCGGCGATCGCCGCCTCGACCCGCTCATCCGGCTTCAGGAAGCGGCGGACGCGGTCGAGCGCCCAGGCGGAGAACGCCGCCCAGCCACCCGACGGCGGGGGCGGCGCGTCGAGCAGGCCGCGGACGGAGGTCCAGAAGGCGTCGACCTCCGCCTTCGGCAGCGTGAATTTCCGGCCGCCGGCGCGGGCGGCGGCGAGGTGGGTCCAGTCCCGTCCCGCCGCCCCGCCGAGGCGCGCGCGCCACTCGTCCGCGCCGCGGCCGACGCCCATGCGCCGGGACGCCGCGTCCCAGAGCTCCGGGTCGCCTCCCTCGCGAAGGAAGAACGGCGAGCGGAGGAGGTCCAGCACGTCGGCGCGGTCGAACTCCTCGAGCGAGAACAGCAGGCGGGCGGCCTTGACGGCCGGCGCGTGGGCGAGCGTCCGCGTCGCGCTCGACGTGAACGGGATCCGATGCTCGGCGAAGACCGAGGCCGCCAGGTCGACGTACGGATCCAGCGTCCGGGCGACCACCGCGATCTCGTGGAAGGGGACGCCCGCGTCGGTCAGGCGGAGGACTTCCTTCGCGGCGGCCCAGACCTCGTCGCGCGCGCCCGAGGCGGAGATCCGCGTCATCGCCGGCGCGGGCGGCGGCTCGTCGCGCCGTTCGATCTCCCCGCCCAGCGCGTCCAGCAGATCCTGGGCGAAGACCCAGTCGGGGTGCTTGCGGTGCGGATAAAAGACCGTGACGTCCGTCCGCCGCCGGACCTTGCCGAGCAGGTCCAGCTGGTTCTGGTCGAGGTCGTAGAAGCCGTAGTAGAGGACGTGCCGGAACGAGCCGATCAGGGCCGAGCGCTCGGCGCGGTCCGCGGCGAGGCGGACGACGTCGGGCCGCAGATGGATCTTCCGCCGGCGCAGCTCTTCGCTGAAGCGCTTGTGCAGCGACAGCAGCTCGGAGAGCTTGGGCGTCTCCAGGTCGCCCAGGAACCCCTCCGCCATCGCGGCGATGGCCTTGTCGGGATCGACGTTGGCCGCCTTGAGCTCGTGCATCGCCCGCAGCAGCGGCCCCGGGCTGCCCGCCGCCCGCCCGAGATAGGGCTCGCCCGCGAAATGCCGGCGATGGACCGCCGTCAGCAGGCGCCGCGGGACCAGGTCGTCGAGCAGCAGCCGCGTGCCCTCGCCCGGCTCCTCGTCATAGATCGCTTTGGCGAAGGAGAAGAGGTTGAAGAAGCGGGCGCCGGCGAAGCCGTTCGGAAGGACGTCGAGCGCCAGCCGCTTGAGGCGGTCGGCCACCCGCCCGGACGGAGCGACTATCGCGATAGGCGCCAGCGGATCCGCCGCCCGCAGGCGCGCGAAGGTCTCCTGGAACGCCTTCTCGAGCGCGGGTCGGAACGGGCCGGCGACGATGCGCATGGAATCGCCCCGATAATACAGGGCGAGTATGACAGGATAGGCCGCGCCTGGAAACGATTACGAGGCGCGGCGGTCGGCCTCGCGCCGTTCCCCTCTCTCCGGGGCCAGGGCCGCTTCGAGGGGCAGGTGGGACAGGTCGCTCAGGCAGGTGATGTTGACGCAGAACCCCGTGTTGCGGAGCAGGTCGCGCACCGACGCGGGCGAGTCGTAGATCTCGCCGCAGGTCGGGCACACGAAGATCACCCCGGTCGATCCCATAAACCCCCACCCCTGTGAAGCGGCCAGTGTACCGGAACCGCGGAACCGTTCAAGACAAATATGCATCACCCACCCATATGGGCCGGCCATGGGTTGGAAATACTCCGGGACGGGATTATAATCTGGCGTTCCATCGTTCTTTAGGCGGGTAAACGAGTTATATATCTGGGGCGAGAATAAGGAGGCTGATATGAGACACGTGGCGTGGACCGCGGGACTGGCCGCGCTGATCGCCGTGGGCGCGTCCGCGCAGGACGCTCCGACGAAGGGCAAGATCGGCGAGGCCGCGCGCTTCTTCAAGGTGAAGGACGCGATGAAGGCCGACGAGACCTGGATCAACCTCGAAGACCACAAGGGCAAGGACGCCGTCGTCCTCGTCTGGATCAGCCAGAACTGCGACGTCACCTGGCGCTATGAAGGCCGCACCGGCGAGCTCATGAAGGAGTTCAGCCCCAAGGGCGTGAAGTTCTACGCCGTCTGGAGCAGCGCCGCCGACAGCGCCGACGGCATCAAGAAGTACGCCGAGTCCAAGAACTACGTGATGCCCGTCCTCGACGACGCCAAGGGCGAGCTCGCGCGCTTCTACGGCGTGAACACCACCCCCGCCTACGTCGTCATCGACAAGGAAGGCAAGTTCCGGTATCGCGGGGCCTGCGACGACCTCCAGCTCGGCGGCGGCTTCAAGGAAGACGCCAGCAAGGCGAAGGAGCGCTTCGTCCATGCCGCCCTCACCGCCATCCTCGAGGGCAAGGACGTCACCATCACCGAGAAGAAGGGCGTCGGTTGAGGGTTCAAGATCCGCGGATAAGGCTCGTTGAGCCTTAAAGGACAAGCGTAAGATAACGGGGCGGACGGCGAAAGCCGCCCGCCCCGTTTCGCTATGAGAGCTCTCCTCCTCGTCGGCATCCTCTTCGCGGGCCAGGACAACCCCGGCCCCGACCGCTCCCCTCTCGACCTCGCCCTCAGCGCCGACGGCGCCTGGGCCGTCGTCGCCAACGCGACCTCCGACAGCGTCTCCCTGGTCGACCTCGCCGCGGGCAAGGTCGTCGCGGAGACTCCCGTCGGACGTCGCCCCTTCGCCGTCGCGCTGGCCGGGACCCGGGCCGTCGTCACGAACCTGCTCGACGACTCCGTCACGATCCTCGAGCTCCCGAAGCTCGCCGTCGTCGCCACGATCCCGGTCGGCGACGAGCCGCGCGGCGTCGTCCTCACGAAGGACCGCGCCTACGTCGCGCTCGCCGGCGACGACGCGGTCGCCGTGATCGACCTCGCGACGAAGGCGGTGACTCGCGCTCCCGCCGGCGACGAGCCCTGGCACCTGGCGCTCTCGCCCGACGGGACGCGCCTCGCGGTCGGCAACACGCTCTCGATGACGGTGACCGTCCACGACGCGGCCACGCTCGCGCTCAAGCATTCCGTCATGATGCGCGGCCACAATCTGCGCCGGATCGTGGCCTCCCCCGACGGCGCGTGGGTCTACGTCCCCAACATCGCCGAGCGCGGGCTCGCGACGACCACGAACAACATCGACCGCGGCTGGGTCGTGGCCAGCCGGCTCAGCCGCGTGCCGCTGCTCGTCGACGCCCCGCGCGAGGCGATCTCCCTCGATCCCCGCGGCAAGGCCGTCGGCGACGTGGAGGGCGTCGCGGTCAGCCCCGACGGCAAGAAAATCGCGCTCGCGGCCGGCGGCACCCACGAGCTGCTGCTGCTCGGCCTGCCCCTGCCCTTCATCGCGTACGGCGGCCCGGAGGACCACATCGACCCCGCCGTGCTGCGCGGCCTGCGCCGTGTCCCGCTGGGCGGACGGCCGACGTCCGCCGCCTTCACGCCCGACGGGAAGTCGGTTGTCGTGACGAACTACTTCGCCAACGCGCTGCAGGTGGTGGACGTCGAGAAAGGCGCCCTGGCGTCGACGATCCCGCTCGGCGGGCCGGCCGAGCCGTCCCTCGAGCGCAAGGGCGAAGCGATCTTCTACGACGCCCAGCGCTCGTTCAACCAGTGGTACTCCTGCCACTCCTGCCACACCGAGGGGCACACGAACGGGGCGACGTTCGACACCCAGAACGACGGCCGCTACGGGAACGCGAAGAAGACGCTGAGCCTGCGGGGGGTGTCGAAGACCGGTCCCTGGACCTGGCACGGCTGGCAGACGGACCTGAAGACCGCGCTCACGCACTCGATGAAGACCACGATGCAGGGCAAGGAGCCGTCGAAGGAGGACCTCGACGCCCTCCTCGCCTTCGTGAAGACGCTCGACCATCCGCCGGTCGCGCCCGGCGGCGAAGCGGCGGCGCGCGGCGCCGTCGTGTTCAAGGCGAAAGGCTGCGCGGTCTGCCATCCGGCGCCCGAGTACACGAGCGACGAGATCCACCTCGTGGGCCTGGAGTCGCCGAACGACGCGTACAAGGGCTTCAATCCCCCGACGCTGAAAGGCGTGGGACGTCGGAACCCCTGGCTTCACGACGGCCGCGCGAGAACCCTCGAGGCGCTGCTGACGAAGCACCACAAGCCGTCGGACCTGAACGGCCGGCCGGATCCGACGCCGGCGGAGCTCGCCGACCTGATCGCGTTCCTCAATTCGCTGTAGGCGGGGCCGGCGGCGAAGGAAGTCCTTGAAAACAGAGGTCCGGAGAGTACACTTGCACCTCGCGCACGGGTGCCCGTAGCTCAACTGGATAGAGCGCCTGGCTACGAACCAGGAGGTTACAGGTTCAAGTCCTGTCGGGCATACTTCGACTCGCGATGTTGCCTCGCTTCGCTCGGCAACATCGCTCGCTCAGTACAAGTACCCCCTGAAGCTCGAATTTCGGGGACCGCGCCGTCAGGGCGCGTAAGGGACGGCGAGGGCCGCGCGCCAGGTGAGGGCGGCCGTTCGAGGGGCGCCGGGCTCGTCGTAGAGGCCCGTGTCGCGCCAGACCAGCGCCAATTCCGAGCTCCCCAGCACGCCCGCCCAGAGGGCGTCATAGTCCCGGATCGCGAACCAGATGACGAAGCGCGCGCGGTGGCGGTCGCAGGCGTCCAGCATCCGGCGCAGGAAGTCGTCCTGCTTCGCGATCGAGCCGTTGAACGTCAGCCCGGAGGACGTCGACCACACCTGCGCCGGATAGCTGCTCTCGGCGATCGCGACCGGCTTCGACGTCAGTGCGAAGAGCCGGTCCAGGTAGTCGGCCGGGAACGTCTCCGCCAGCAGCGCGCTCATGAAGGGATGGACCGAGAACGCCACGAGGTCCACGTGGGGCTCGAGATCCGCCAGCGCCTGGGACTGGGCGACGCCGACGTAAGGGGACGTCCACTCCGGGAAGAACGGCACGCAGAAGAACGACGCGAAGACCGTGAGGGTCGGGTGGAGCGCCTTGACCCCGGCGTAGACGTGGCGGTGGAGCTCGACATACGCGGACCAGCTCCCCGGCGCGTTGATCGCGAGAAGATTCACCTCGATCCCGATCCCGAGATAGTCGGGCTGGAAGAGGTCGACCATGCGGAGCGCGTAGTTCAGGAACGCGGCCTTCACGTTCGGGTGATTCAGCGCGTAGCCGTTCCACGGCGCCGGGAGCGGCTCGGCGACGCCGGCGCCCCGGTACGGCGCCAGCCCGCTCCGCCCCGTGTCGAGCGGATTGATCTGGACGAGGACCCGCTGGCCCGGGGGCTTTTTCGATCGACGTCCTTCCAGCTCCGCGAGGAACGTTCCCGAGAAGGCCTGGCCGGCCAGCATCTCAGGCCAGGGCACGCCTTCTTCCAGGTGCTCGGAGACGACGTCCCCTTCCGCCCCGATCCGCTCGAAGACCCAGTCCCGGGCCTCCATCGTCGCGTCGTAGAGCCAGGGCGTGAAGCCCATCCGGTACGGCCGCGTGGGGCCGTCGTCCGAGCCGGAATCCCCGCAGGCCGGCAGGAGCAGGACCGCCAGCAGCAACCAGGCGCGCTTGCCCATATGGGCGGGAGTACCGGGAGCGATCTCGTCCGGTTTCGCGAATCTTTCGCCGAACCCCGGCCCGTCCCGCCGGTTCAACCAATGGCATGATCCGCTTCTATCTCCAGGTTCGACACCCCGGCCGCCGGGCTTTCTAGCCCGGCCGCGGGCGCGGTCCGCGCCCGTCATCTGACTTTTTTCAAAACCCACGAACGTGGAGAAACTCCATGCGCATCAAGCCTTGCGTCAGCGTCGGCACCATCGGGCACATCGATCACGGCAAGACCACCCTCACCAGCGTCCTCACCGGGATGCAGGCGAAGAAGGGCCTCGCCCGGCCTCTCGGCTACGACGAGGTGGCCAAGGGGTCCGAGAGGGATGGACGGCGCGACCCGTCGAAGATCCTGACCATCGTCGCCGCCCACGTGACCTATGAGACTGAGAAGAGGACCTACGCGCACGTCGACTGCCCCGGCCATGCCGACTACATCAAGAACATGATCACCGGCGCGGCGCAGATGGACGGCGCCATCCTCGTCGTCTCGGCCGCCGATGGCGTCATGCCCCAGACCCGGGAGCACCTGATCCTCGCCAGGCAGGTCCAGGTGCCGACGATCGTGGTCTTCCTCAACAAGGTCGACCTGGTCGACGACCCCGAGCTGGTGGACGTCGTCGAGCTTGAGATCCGCGACCTCCTCGGCCGCTGCGAGTTCGACGGCGGGAAGGTCCCGGTGGTCCGCGGCTCCGCGGCGGCTGCCCGCGACTGCCTGTGCGCCCGGACCCAGTGTCGCGCGTGCGGCCCGATTCTGAGGCTGCTCGACGTCCTTGACTCCGAGGTGCCGGAGCCGGTCCGGGAGACGGAGCGTCCCTTTCTGCTTCCGGTGGAAAGGGCGCACCTGATCAAGGGCCGGGGCACGGTGGCCAGCGGGAAGATCGAGACGGGGATCGTCCGGATGGGCGATCCGGTCGAGATCGTCGGCCTGCGCGCCGAGCCCAAGCTCACGGTGGTGACCAGCATCGAGTCCTTCAACCGGATCCAGGACGACGGACGGGCCGGCCAGAGCGTCGGCGTGCTCCTGAGAGGCGTCTCGCCCGCGGATCTGGAGCGGGGCATGGTGGTGGCCGCGCCGGGAACGGTGATACCGAAGACCGGTTTCGAGGCCCGGGTGTACGCGCTCGGGTCGGAAGAAGGCGGACGTCGGACGCCGTTCTTCGGCGGCTATCAGCCCCAGCTCTTTTTCCGCACGACAAGCGTCACGGGGGCCGTCGAGCTCCCCGCCGCGCTGGAAATGGTCATGCCCGGCGACACGGCGGAGCTGCGCTTCCGGCTGGAGAAGCCGGTCGCGCTGGCCGAGAACCTGCGCTTCGCGCTGCGCGAAGGCGGTCGAACGGTCGGCCGCGGCGTCGTCACGCGCGTCCTGAAGTAATCCCGACGGCGGGGGAGGAAACGCCTCCCCCGCCGTCTCTTGGTATCATGCCGCGGTGAATCCCCAGACGCTCACCCGGAGGGGCATCCTCGTCCTGGTGACGCTGCTGCTGTGTTTCCTGGCGGGGCACGCGGTCTACGTCGCGAAGGCGCTGGTCGCGTGGGAGGAGCCGCAGCGCAGCCTCAAGGCGGGATCGTCGATCGCCGCGGGTCTCCTGGCGCTGCTCTATGTCGGGCTGCTCGCGCGCGACCTCCGCGGCAAGCCCGTGCCCGCGAGCGGCCTGGCCCTTCCCGTCTTCGTCGTCGTCGGCGGGAACTGGCTGTCCGACGGCTTCCGCCTCAACCTCCCCTTCTTCCTCGTCGTCGGCGCGGTGGCCCTCCTCATCGGCAATTGGGGCCTCTTCTCCCTTCTCGTCCGCCTGGCGCGCGTCGATCCCGCGCCGCCGAAGTGACTCGGCTTCCGGCTTCCCCACCTTCCGGCTTCCCCTGGCTTCCGGATTCTGGATTCCGGATTCTGGATTCCGCCCCTACTTCCAGACTTCCCCCAGGACCTTGAAGAGCCCCGGGTCATGTTTCTCCAGCTCCGCCCGCACGAACGGGAAAAAGTCGTTCACGCCGAAGTAGGCCTCCGTGCCCTCGGCGAAATACTCCTTCGCGTCGGTCAGCGCGTAGTGGCGCTCCGTCTTCCCCGTCGAACGCAGCACCGCGTCGTACGCGCCCGAGGTCTTCGCGGCCGCGTAGGCCGCGAGCAGGCCCGGATGGTCGAAGCCCAGCGCCAGGTCGTGATACGCGTGCGCGAGCTCGTGCAGCAGCATGCAGGGCTGCTCGCGGTCGGCCAGCAGGAAGCGCGAGGCGTTGCCGATCTCCACGCCCTTCGCCTTCTCCGGGTTGTAGCCGTGCTCCCGCAGCCACGCCGCGCTCGGATGGTACTCCGCCAGCGGCGAATGCCCGTCGTCCAGCCCCAGCCAGATGGGCACCCGGCGCAGCTCCTCCGCCGCGCCGAGCGGGATCGACCTCGACACCTCGTGCAGCCGGTGCGCCAGCAGCCGCAGCGCCGGCCCGCCCGCGGCGGACGTCGGATGCAGCAGCGCCCGGTTCACGCGCACCGTCCAGCCTTCGATCACCCGGACGTCGTAGTCGGACGTCGGCGTGTAGCGGAAGCCCCGGACGTCCTCCGCCGGCGGCGCGGCGCAGCCCGCGAGCCCTTCGACTCCGCTCAGGGCAAGCAGGAGGAGGAGGGCCGACGTCCTCATCCCAGGTGCTTGATGAAGATCATCGCGAAGCCGAGGAAGGCGGCGAAGCCGACGATGTCGGTCACGGTCGTCATGAAGATCGACGACGACTGGGCGGGGTCGCGGCCCATCTTGTGGAGGGCGAGCGGGATGGCGGCGCCGGCGAGGGCGGCGGCCGTCATGTTCACGATCATGGCCATGCCGATCACGGCGGCGAGCGCGGGGCTCCGGTACCACGCGTAGGTGCCGGCCGCCGTCACGAAGGCGACGGCCAGGCCGTTCAGGAAGCCGGCGCCGAGCTCCTTGAACAGGATGCGCCACATCATGCCGGGCAGGATCTCGCGGACGGCGAGGCCGCGGATCACGACGGCCAGCGCCTGCGCGCCCGTGTTGCCGCCCTGGCCGGCGACGATCGTCATGAGGACGGACAGGGCCGTCACTTTCGCGAGCACGCCCTCGAACATCGAGATGACCGCGCTGGCGAGGAAGGCCGTCGCGAGGTTCACCAGCAGCCAGGGGAGGCGCTTGCGCACCGCGAGCGACACGGGGGCGGCGGCGCGCTCGTCGCCGCCGGCGCCCACCATCCGCTGCAGGTCCTCGAAGGCCTCGTCCTGCACGGCCGTGAGGACGTCGTCGGACTTCACCACCCCGAGGAGCTTGCCTTCGACGTCCACCACCGGCAGCGCGGCGAAGCGCGTCTCGCGCATGACGGCGGCGACTTCCTCGCGGTCCGTCTCCGCCTTCACGGAGCGCGTCTCGCGGCGGATGAGCGGCTCCAGCGGCTCGCGCGGCGCGGAGAGGAGGAGATCGCGCATCTGCAGCACGCCGACGAGGCGGTTCTCGCGGTCGGTCACGTAGAGGTAGTGAAGGTTCTGGCGCGGGGCGCGCCGCAGCAGCGAGATGGCCTCCTGCGCGGTGACGTCGACGGGGATCGACACCACCTGGGGGTCCATCATGCCCGCCGCCGATTCGGGGGGATAGCGGAGGAGCTCCTGGAGGCGCTTGGCGGCCTGCTCCGGCATCGCCGCGAGCGCGGCGCCGCGCTTCTGCTCCTCGAGGTGGCGCAGCACGATCGACGCCTGCTTGGGCCCCATGGCCTCGAGGAGGTCCCGCGTCTGCTCGGCGGTGAAGCGGTCGAGGATCTGGGCGGCCGCGTGGGGGGCGAGGCGCTCGACGACCCGGGTCACCGGCGCGGCGGGGAGCGAGGAGAGGACCTTGGCGGCCTCCGCCGGATCGAGCCGCTCCAGGGCGCGCGCGGCGGTCTCCGGATGCTGCTCCGCGAGCGCGCGGATGAGCGTGTCTTGCGCCTTCATGGACCGGGTCAGAATACCACGCGCGTCGCGGATTCGGCTCCTCCCGAATTCGCGACACGGCGGGGCCGGCGTCGGATATAGTTGGTGGACAAAGTATTTGTCGGGAATCGCCGATGGCCGAGCCCCGGGACCTCGCGCTCACCTCCAGCGTCCGCGCCGTCCACCGGATCTTCAAGGGCGTGGACACGGCCTCCCGCCGGCTCCTCAAGGACTTCGGCGTGACCGGGCCGCAGCTCTGGGCGCTCCGCACCATCGAGGAGGCCCGGGGCCTGACGACGGGCGAGCTGGCCGACCGCCTCTACCTGCACATCAGCACCGTGAGCGGCATCCTCGACCGCCTGGAGAAGAACCGCTGGGTCGAGCGGCGCCGGAGCGACGCCGACCGCCGCGTCGTCCGCCTCGTCGTCACCCGGAAGGGCCGGGCGATCATCGCGCGGGCCCCCGAGCCGCCCCGCAGCGTCGTGCTGCGCGGCCTGCGCGGCCTCGACGACCGCGCGCTCGCCGAGATGGCCCGCTCCCTGGACCGCCTCCTGCGCATCATGGCCGCCGACCTCCCCGCGGAGGACGAATGACGTGAGACGTTCACCACGAAGACACAAAGGACACGAAGCTTTCCGGTCACCGACTCCGCGATTCGACGTCCCCTCCAAGGGAGCGGCAAACGCTTCGCCGGCGGTTTGCGCTCCCTTGGAGGGGACGTCGAACTGGCCTCGCGGAGCGAGGCCGAGCTCGGCCCGAGGCCGAGCGCGCGGAGTCCGTCGTCCTTCGTGCTCTTCGTGCCTTTGTGGTGAATCGTCGTGAGCGACGGGACGGGCGTCCGGTTCAAGAGCGGATCGCGCTGGGGGCGCACCGTGCTCCTCAGCGTCCTGGTCGGCGTCCTCGCCGGGCTCGCCGCCAAGGTGCTGCACTCCGGCATCCACCTGGGCGTCGAGAAGCTCATCGGCCCGGTGGCCCAGCCCTGGGAGCCCCACGTCCTGCGCTTCCGCTGGGGCGTCCTCCTGCTGCCCGCCCTCGGCGGCCTGCTCTCCGGCGCCGCCGTCGCCCTCTTCTGCCGGCCCGTCCCCGTCGAGGGCACGGGGCAGGTCGTCGACGCCTTCCACCACCGCGGCGGCCAGGTCGCCCTGCGCGAGGCCGCGATCAAGGCGGGGCTGGCCGTCGGCGTCATCTCCCTCGGCGGCTCCGTCGGCATCGAGGGCGTGATCACCGTGCTCGGCGCGGCGATCGGGGCGAAGGTGGCGACGTCCTTCGGGCTCTCCCCGCGGGAGCGCCGGCTCTTCCTCCTGGCCGGCTGCGCGGCGGGCGTCGGCGCCATCTTCCAATGCCCGCTCGGCGGCGCGCTGTTCGCGGTCGAGCTGCTTTACCGCGAGCCGGAGATCGAATCCGACGGCCTGCTGCCGTCGATCATCGCGTCCGTCACGAGCTATTCCACGTTCATGGCGTTCGGCGGCTACGGGCGCCGCCTGCTGGAGCACACCGAGGCGCTCCGCTTCGGCGGCCCCGTCGAGCTGCTCGCCTACGGCGTCCTCGGGGTGCTCTGCGCAGGCGCGGCCGCCGCCTTCTACGCCTCGCTCCGCGGCAGCCGCGCGCTGGCCGCGCGCTCCCGCCTGCCCGCCTGGGCCGCGCCCGCCGCCGCCGGCCTGCTCGTCGGCGCGATCGCCTGCGCCCTCCCGCAGGTCATGGACGCGCGCTACGACTTCCTCCAGGCGGCGCTCGACGCCCGCCTCTTCCGCTCCGAGCGCCCGCGCGTCTTCTGGACCCTCCTCTTCGGGCTCCTCGTCCTCGCGAAGATCGGCGCGACCACGCTCATGACGGGCACGAAGACCGCCGGCGGCCTCTTCGGCCCCCTCGTCTTCGTCGGCGGCGCCGTCGGCGCCTTCACCGGCGAGCTCCTGCGCCTCTTCCTCCCGAATCTCGTCCCCGACGACCTCCGCGCCGCGCTCATCCCCGTCGGCATGGCCGGCCTGCTGTCCTCGTCCCTCCGCGTCCCCCTCGCCTCCATCGTCATGGTCACCGAGATGACCGGCTCCTACGGCCTCATCGTGCCCCTCATGCTCGTCAGCGTCGTGTCCTACGCCCTCGGCCGCCGCTGGGGCATCGATCCCGACCAGCTCGCCGGCCCCGAGGAATCCCCCGCCCACGCCGGCGAATCCATCGTCGGCCTCCTCGAGCACGCCAAGGTCAAGGACCTCGCCGACCTCCACTGGCCCCACGCGGTCGCGCCCTCGACCCCCCTCGCCGAGATCATCAGCCGCTTCCCCGCCGGATCGAAGCCGCTCGTCGTCGTGCTCGACGGCCACCGCCTCGCCGGCGTCATCACCCCCGTCGAGCTCGTCGCCGGCGCCTCCGTCGCCGACGCCGCCGCCCTCCTCGTCGCCGCCGACCTCATGGCGCCGGTCCGCGACGCCCTCCGCGCCGACGACGACCTCTACGGCACGCTCGACCTCTTTCGCCGCCTCAACGCCGAGGCGCTGCCGGTCGTCGAGAACGAGCACCTCTACGCCGGCGTGCTCACCCGCGCGGCGATCCTCGACACCGTGCGCCAGGGCCTCACGCGCGAGCGCGTCCAGCTGCTCCGCGAGCACAGCGGCCTCAACGCCCTCGCCCAGGAAGGCCGGCTGCAGGACCTCTTCGACGAGCTCGCCGCCCCCGCCCAGGACGCGGTCCGCCGACTTCCCGTGCCGGCCGAGGCCGTCGGGAAATCGCTCCGGGAGCTCGACTTCCGGCGCCGTCATGGCGCGCAGGTGATCGCGATCGAGACGCTGTCGGAGGGCGTCCTGTCCCCGCCGGATCCGTCGCGGCCCTTGAAAAAGGAGGACATTTTGGTTCTGCTGCCTTCGCCGAAGGCCTGATGACGCACCAGCAGATCACGCTCCTGTTCCTGCAGATGGCGCTCCTGGTCGCGCTCGCGCGGCTGCTGGGCGAGCTGTTCAAGAAGGCCGGCCAGCCCGCGGTCATCGGCGAGCTGCTGGCGGGAATCCTGCTCGGGCCGTCGCTGCTCGGCTGGGCGGCGCCGGGCGCCTACCGGGCGCTCTTCCCTCCCGAAGTCCCCTGGCTCTCCTCGCTGGAAGTGGTGTCCTGGTTCGGCCTGAGCCTGCTGATGCTCTTCACCGGCTTGGAGACGGACGTCCGTCTCCTCCGGAGCCTGGGGCGGCCGGCGTTCATGGCGAGCGCCTTCGGCCTGGTGATCCCCTTCGGCGCGGGCCTGGCCCTGGGCTGGCTGATCCCCGACCGCTTCGTCCCCGCGACGAGCACACGGGGCCTCACGTCGATGTTCCTGGCGACCGCCCTCTCGGTCTCGGCGATGCCGGTCATCGCGAAGATCCTCATGGACCTCAAGCTGCTGCGGCGCGACGTGGGCGTCGTGACGATGACGGCGGCGGTGGTGGACGACACGGTGGGCTGGATCGTCCTCGCGCTCATCGCGGGCCTGGTGAAAGGGGGCACCTTCCAGTTCCCGCTTCTCCTGAAGACGCTCGCGCTGCTCGCCGGCTTCCTCGCGGTCGCGCGCTGGATCCTGTTCCCCGCCGTCCGCTGGCTGCTTCGCCGCGTCAGCGGGGCGGGCGCCGCGCCCGGGCGCCAGCCCGTGATCCTGATCGTCTTCGCCTTCCTCTGCGCCGCCGCGACCGAGGCGATCGGGGTGCACGCGGTCTTCGGCGCCTTCGTCGCGGGGACGATCCTGCGGCAGTGCCCGTCGCTGCTGCCCGACACCCTCCATCGCCTCGAGACCTTCGTGATGTCGATCTTCGCGCCGATCTTCTTCGGGCTGGTCGGCCTCAAGGTCGACTTCACCCGGGTGGAGGGCGTGGCCTGGCCGCTCATCCTGCTGGGCTTCGCCGTGGGCGGCAAGGTGATCGGCTGCACGCTGGGCGGCCTGCTCGGACGGCTGCGCTTCGTCGAGTCGCTCGTCATCGGCCTGGGCATGAACGCGCGCGGCGCCATGGAGCTCGTGGTCGCCCTCATCGGCATGAACCTCGGCGTCATCGGGCAGGAGCTCTTCTCGACGATCGTCCTCATGGCGGTCGTGACCAGCTTCATGGCCCCGCTCACGATCCGGCCCCTCCTGCCCCTCCTCGCCTTCACGGACGAGGAGCGCGAGCGCGTCAGCTCGCCCCGCGAAAGCTTCCTCCCCAAGGGCCGCCTGCGCGCCCTCGTCCCCACCGGCGGCGGCGACAACGCCCTCCTCGGCTGCCACCTCGCCGCCGTCCTCGGGGGCGACGAGGGCGACACCGTCACCGCCCTCTTCGTGGAGACCGGGCGCCGGTCCTGGTGGAAGTTCTGGCGGCGCGCCCCGCGCCTCGACGTCGAGGCCCTCATCGGCGAAGTCCGCGCCGCCTCGCAGGGCTCGCTCAACCTCCGCAAGGTGCCCGCCGCCGGCGGCGTGCTCGAGACCATCCTCGAGGAGACGCGGAAGGGCTACGACGTCCTCTTCCTCGGCGCCTCCGAGAAGTCGCATCCGGTCTACGACCCCTTCGTCTCCTCGCTGATCCGGGCCAACCCCTGCCACCTGGTGATCGTGCGGCGGCCCCGCGAGGGCGCCCCCGCCGTGCCCTTCCGCAGGATTCTCGTCCCCGTCAACGGCAGCTACCCCTCGGACGCGGCGGTCCAGCTGGTCGGCGACTACGCGGCGCGGACGATGGCGACGGTCCACGTCCTGTACGTCGTCGAGACGCAGCAGCGCAACCCGCTGCTCCCGGCGGCGGGCCTGGATCCGACGAGCGAGGAGGCGCGCGCGGCGATGCACGAGAGCCTGCGCGAGCAGTTCCGCGGCAAGGTCCCGCCGGGGCAGCTGGAGGTGAAGGTCCGGGTCGCCGCCTCGGTGGGCGCGGCCGTCGCCGAGGAAGCGGCCCAGGGCGCGGACCTCGTCGTCCTCGGCGCCGAGAACAAGAGCATCGTCGAGCGCGTCTATCTCGGCCAGAACATCGAGTCGCTCCTCGAGAGCCTCGCCTGCACCGTCGCCCTCGTCCTCCCCAAGGTCGTCGGCCGCTGAAGTGTTAACGTTTCAATCTGATTCGGACGTTAACACTTGGACGGCCTCGGCCAGCGTGCGGACGACCAGGTCGGCGCCATGCTCTTCCTTCGACGTCGCCTCGCCCTTGCCCGTCAGCACGAGGACCGCCTTCGCGCCGACCGACCGCCCCGCCTCGAGGTCGCGCAGGGTGTCGCCCACCATCACGCAGTCGGAGAGCGCGAGGCCGTGCTCGCTCGCCGCCTGTTCGAGCAGCCCCGGCAGCGGCTTGCGGCAGGAGCACGCGATCGCGAAGTCCGGCACGGTGCCTTCGGGATGATGCGGGCACCAGTAGACGCCGTCGAGGAACGCGCCCTCCGCGCCCAGCATCGCCACCATGCGCTGGTGGATCTCCCCGAGCTCGTCCTCGGTGATGAGCCCCTTCGCCACGCAGGCCTGGTTGGTCACGACGATGACCTTCCAGCCGGCCGCCGACGCCGCCGCGATCGCCTCCGCGACGCCGGGGAGCAGTTCGACATCCTCCACCGTCGTGACGTAGCCTTTCTCGACGAGCACGGTGCCGTCCCGGTCCAGAAAGAGCGCTTTCATGCGACGTGCCTCACGATCGGGAAGAGCAGGAAGGCCAGGCGCCAGCGCAGCCGCCGCTGGCGGGCGAAGCGCGGCAGCGACGCCGCCACGGCGCGGAACTCCCGGCGGGCGGAGGCGACATCCTCCTCCCGCCCGAGCAGGGCGCTCGCCTGGGCGAGCCGGAAATAGGCCTCGAGGTTCGAGCCGTTCTCGCGCAGGGCGCGGCGGAGGGCGTCGACCGCCTTCTCGAGCTCGCCTTTCCGCAGCCAGGCGCGGCCGAGGCCGAAGAGGGCGTCGCCGTGCCCGAGGTCGGCCTTCACCTCGAGAGCGCGGCCGTAGGCGGCGGCGGCCTCGTCGTGCCGGCCGCGGTGGTAGTAGGCGTCGCCCAGCAGGCGGAGGAAGTGATACGGCACCTTGCCTTCATACAAAGGATTGGCCTCGGCGACGCGGACGGCGTCGGTGGCGTGCTCCAACGCGCGGCGCCAGGAGCGTCCGTCGGCGTAGAGGTTGGCGAGCTGGAAGCGGGCGTCGGCGTTCTGCGGGTTGAGAAGCTTGGCGCCCTGGCTGTCGATGAAGCGCCGCCGGGCCTGCCAGAGGCGGACGCGGTGGACGAAGGGGGTCGCGGCCAGCACGATCACGATGACCGCGATCCACCAGAAGAACCAGTTGTAGAGGAGAACGAAGCGGAACCAGTCCCAGAAGGACATGGGGAGAAGTGTAACCCGGGGCGCTCAGGCGTAGGCGTCTTTCCGCGAGACGGGCCGGCACGTGGCGATCCTCCGGAACCCGGCCTTCTCGATCGCGCGGATGGAGGGGGCGTTGTGGACGGCGACATCCACATACACGCGCGCCTCGGAGGCGAGCGAGCGTCCCGCGATCTCCCGCATCATGGCGGGACCGATCCCCCGGCCGCGGAGCTCAGGCGCGGTCGTCCCCCGGAAGAGGACGACATCCTCCGCGCGGAGCGGGACGAACCACGCGCGGAAGAGCGAGCCGGGACGCGACATCCAGGCGGCGGCGACGGCGCCGACCAGGCGCCCGATCCAGAGCGCGGCGCCGTCGTCCATCTCGCGGACGTCCCAGGTCCACGCTTTCTCCCCGCCCCACCGGCGGACGGCCTGCCGGATGTCGTCGGGAACATCCTCCGGGCGATCGTAGCGCTCCACGGCCAGGCCGGGGCAGGCCGGCCGCGGGCCGGGTTCGAGGCGATAGACGTGGTGGCGTCCGCGGAACACCCGGTTGAACGCGGCGACCGACGCCCGCCAGGCTTTTCGCAGCATGGCTCAGCGGGTCCGGCCCCAGAGCTCGAGGCGCTTGAGGACGCGGCCGGGGTAGCGGACGAGCGGGAGCAGCGGCGTGCGCCGGACCCAGGCCTCCAGCCCGGCCCGCCAGCGGCGCACGGCCCCGGCGAGGGAGGGCACCTCGACGCGCCCCTGGGCGACCGGGATCGCGCCGCTGCGCATGCGCAGCTTGAACTCCTCGTCGCCGTAGCCCAGGTCGATCCGCTTCACGCCGAGGCGCGGGGCGTGCTCGATGGCGTAGTGCAGCAGCAGGGCGCCGGGGCTGAAGCCCGCGAACTTCTCGTCGTGCCGCGGGAACCACCAGTGCCAGGCGTCGCGCGAGCGCAGGCCCAGGTGCAGCGCCGCGGGGGCGCCGTCGAAGGTCAGCGCCGACAGCATGCCGGCGCAGCCCTCGACCTGCGTTCCCTGGACGCGGCGGACGAGGTCGCGGATCCAGCCGTACGAGAAGTTGTCGACGGTCCCCGCCGACCGGTACTGGCGCGACTTCCATTCGAGCAGCGTGTCCAGCGCGCGAGGATCCGCCACGTGCGCGGTGAACTCCACCGAGCGGAACGATTTCTCCGCCTTGCGCCGGGCGGCGATGAGACGCCGGGGCTGGCACGATCCCGCGTTCTTGAGCCCCGCCTCGTAGCCCTCGAGGCCCCGGGAGGCGTCCAGGTAGTGCGACTCGATCACGCGCGCGTGATACGGAGCCAGCGCGGCCTGGGACGCCACGAGGGCGTGGAAGTCCCACGACGACAGCCGGCACGCCCGCATCAGCGCGGGGACGTCGACCTCCAGATCCCGCGGCGCGAGCAGGCCGTGGAAATCCGAGAGGCGGCCGCCCGCCGGGGCGCCGAACCCGAAGGAGCGGCGCTGATGGGGGAAGAAGCCCCGGATCTCGCCTCCCTCTTCGAGCACGGCGACCGCGACGTCCCCTCGGACGCCGGCGAGCGCCCGCGCGAACTCGGCGCTGAAGTAGGGGCTGTCCAGCTCCGCGGCGCCGTTCCGGATCTCCTCCCACCTCGCCCAGTGCGCGGGCGTCAGGTCCCGCGCGTTGAGAAGGGTGACGTTCATCCTCGGCTTTCACCGTACGCCGGCCGCGCCCCAACTGAACAGAGCTTCATTCGGCCGAAAGCTCGTTCCGGCGGTCGCGGAGCCGCTCGGCCACGTCTTCCTGGATCTCGTCGTCGAGCTCCTTGAAGCAGGGAAAGAGCTCCTTCTCCTCCTCCTCGGCGTGGCGCTCCACGTTCTCCCGGAGGGCGTTCATCTTGGCCTCGAACGCCTCGTCGCCCGGGTTGAGGTCCGTCATCTCCTCGAGGAGCATCTTGACCTCCTCGTGGGATTCCCGGGCCTCCTCGATGAGGTCGGCCGTCTCTTCGTCCTCGACGGCCTCGGCGACCGCGGGATAGAAGATCTCCTCCTCGATCCGGGCGTGGAGGGTCAGCTCCTGGTGGAGGCTCTCGAAGATCCCCGCCTTGGCGCCGGCGTCGTCGCCGAGCTTCCCGTACTCCTGGAAGAGGCGGCGGACCTTCCGATGGTCTTCCTTGAGCAGGTCGGTGGCCTGAGGGGCGCGAATCCGGGTGTCCGTCATAATTTTTCTCCTCTCGCCCGCGAGAAAACACTCGCGTCTTCGGAGGATCCGCGCCGCGGGAAAAGCGTTACGCCGTCGCGCGCGAAATGGCCCTTGAAGTCCCCGGCGGGACCCGGCACAATTTCGCGTCCGCTTTGGAGGTGTTCGGATGCGGCGGTTCCTGGCCCACGTCCGCGCGTGGTTCGAGTTCGACCTGGCCTACACGCGCCACTTGCTGCTGCGCTGGGCGCCCGAGGCCGAGCCTTTCTTCAGCGCCCCCGCCCTCTGGGTCCTGCGCCGGCTCGAAGCCTACCGCCGCTGATCACTTCTCGCCGGCGCTGACGGCCGCGCGGTGGGCGTCGCAGGCGTTCTTCACGCCCGCCCCGTACTGCGTCGTCCCGAACTTCCGGAGGTAGGCCTCCAGGAGTGGCTGGACGTTCTTCACGTAGCGGTCCAGCGTGGTGGTCTTCTTCAGCTCGGGCACGAGCATCTGCTGGTAGACGGCCTCCGCCTCCATCTCCCGCTTCACCGCGGGCTGCTTGACCAGCGACTGGCCCATCTCGTTCACCGCCGCCCTCTCGGGCGCGTTCGGGAACGCCGCCGTGAAGGCGATCGCCTCCCGGTAGGCCTGCACCGGATCGGTCGCCGAGAACGCGGCGATCTGGTCGCGGCGCGACATCCGGCTCTCCGCCATCCGCGCCCGGACGGTCTCGGCGAAGGCCTTGGACGCGGGAGGCGCGCTCTTCGCCTCCGCCTTGCGCAGCTCGACTTCCAGCAGGCCGAACTGCTGCAGGTCGTAGTAGTGCGCGGCGGTCTCCATGTCGGCGGGGATCTCCTTCAGGCCCAGGATCCCGTCCGGAAACTCGCGCAGGCTCTTCTCGATCTGGGTGTGATGGATGAGCCGCTTGTCGTTCGGGCCGCCCGACCAGTACCAGCCCTTGCTGGCGTTGTAGATGATCTTCCCGCTCCCGTCGATCACGGTCAGCCACGAGGGCGAGTTGCGCGGGACGTTGTACGCGGCCGTCGTCGAGCCGCCGGCGTCCAGCATGTTCGCGAAGGGCCGCAGCTTGTACTGCTCCACCTGGCGCTCCATGCTCTTGACCGTGGCGGTCGTCGACGTGCAGATCGCGATGAACGTCAGGTTTCTCGACTTTTTGAAGAGGTCGTAGTCCTTGGCCAGACTGGCCAGGAACGCTCCGGGGCCCCCTCAGCAGGCGATGTCGGCGTTCCAGAACGCCAGCACGACCGTGTTGCCGCGCGCGTTCCCCGCGGCCGCGACGACCGTGGCGCCCTCGGCGGCGCCCGCGTCGGGCCCGTCCGCCTTGCGGAGGGCGTCGAGCGACACCGGCGTGCCGACCCAGCCGGCGGCGGTGAGCCGCGGCGCCGCCTTGCCGTTGTCCTTGTCCCAGGCCTGGGCGGTCGCGACGGCCGGAACCGCGGCGAACGCCAGCGCGATCAGGGTGGATTTCACGACGTCCTCCTGCCTCAACTTCCGAAGGAACTGTACCTCTGGGAGGGGCGCCGGGGAAGGGAATCCCCGAATCAGCCGAAGAGCAGGGCTTCGACGATCCCGCAGACCACGTGCCCGGTCGCGAGATGGCATTCCTGCACGCGCTGGGTGTCCGTCGAGGGGACGCGCAGGCAGAGGTCGACGGCGTTCTTCAGCTTCCCGCCCTTGTCGTTGGTGAAGCCGATCGTGAACGCGCCCGCCTTCTTCGCCGCCTTCACGCCCGCCAGGACGTTCGGCGAATTGCCGGACGTGGAGATCGCGATCACCGCGTCGCCCTTGCGGGCGTAGGCCTCCACCTGCCGCGCGAAGACGCGCTCGTAGCCGTAGTCGTTGCCCACGGCCGTCAGCGTCGACGTGTTCGTCGTCAGCGCGAGCGCCGGCAGCGCCTTCCGCTCCCGCAGGAAGCGCGCCTCGAGCTCCGCCGCGATGTGCTGGGCGTCGGCGGCGCTGCCGCCGTTGCCGAAGAGGTAGATCCGCTTGCCGGACTTGAGCGTCCTGGCCAGCCGACGTCCGATCGCCTCGATCACCGCCGCCTGCCGCTGCAGCAGGAGCAGCTTCACGTAGGCGCTCTCCGCCAGCTGGTCTTCGATGAGCTTCTTAGCGTCCATTCCGGATCCTGCGAATGATGT
The DNA here is from genome assembly GCA_036383955.1 of Planctomycetota bacterium. GTDB lineage: Bacteria > Planctomycetota > MHYJ01 > MHYJ01 > JACPRB01 > JACQFK01. Next base: position 36,592 of record DASVNH010000294.1, read on the forward strand.
CGGACGTCGAGATCCCCTTCACCAGCGGCGCGAGGACCACCTTGCCCGCGTCGTCGCGCCCCACCACCGCCTTGCCCGCGTAGTCCTCGCCCTTCACCAGGACGTCGGGCCGCACCGCCTTCACGAGCTTCGCGGGCGTGTCCTCGTCGAAGAGCACGACGTAGTCCACCGCCTCGAAGGCGGCGAGCAGCCGGGCGCGCTCGCCCTGCGGCACGATCGGACGTCCTTCGCCCTTCAGCCGGCGGACGGACGCGTCGGAATTGAGGCCCAGCACCAGGAGGTCGCCGTGCGAGCGCGCGAACTCGAGCGTCGACGCGTGCCCGGCGTGGACGAGGTCGTAGCAGCCGTTGGTGAAGACCACCTTGCGGCCCTTCGCGCGCTCGGCGGCGAGCGCCTTGAGCAGCGCGGGGAGCCGGAGGATCTTGCGGTGGCCGTCGGTCGTCGCCCGCAGCTCGTCGCGCGTGACGGTGGCGGTGCCGACCTTGCCGACCACGATGCCCGAGGCCGCGTTCGCCAGCAGCGCGCACTCCTCGAGCGGCAGCTTCGACGCGTAGGCCACGCCGAAGGCGGCCAGCGCCGTGTCCCCGGCCCCGGTGACGTCGAAGACCTGCCGCGCCAGCGCCGGCAGCGTGAACGGCGCCGCGTCGCGCGCGAAGACCCGCATCCCCTTCTCGCCCAGCGTCACCACCAGGAAGGACAGGCGCAGCTCGCGCAGGATCGCGCGGGCGCCGGCGTCGACGTCCTCCTTGCCGCTGATCGTCAGGAGCTCGCCGCGGTTGAGCGACGCGCCGGCCGCGCCCGCGTACTTGCGGTGGTCGCGGCCTTTCAGGCCCACGAGGACGGGGCACTTCGCCCGGCGCGTGAAGGCCTCGCAGAGGTCCGCGGGCAGGGTGCCCTTGTGGTAGTCGGAGACGATCGCCAGGTCGCTTTTCGCCGCCTGCCGCAGCGCCGCGGCGAGGACCCGCGCGCGCAGCGGGGGCGGGATCGGCTCGGTCCGCTCTTCGTCCACCCGCAGCATCTGCTGGTGGTGCGCGACCATCCGCGTCTTGACCGGCGTGGGGCGCGCGGCGTCGCGCGCGACGGCCGACACGTCCGCCTTGAAGCCGCGGAGGAGGCGCAGGAGGGCGTCGCCGCCCTTGTCGCGGCCGACGACGCCGCCGACGGCCACCTTCGCGCCGAGCGCGGCGAGGTTGCTGACGACGTTCGAGGCGCCGCCCGGACGGAACTCCTCGCGCTTGACGTTGAGCACGGGCACGGGCGCCTCGGGCGACACGCGGCTCACGGCGCCCCAGAGATAGCGGTCGAGGATGAGGTCGCCGAGGACCAGCACGCGCGGCGCGGCCAGGCGGTCGAGGAGGGCGGCGAGCCGGTCTTTCATGGGCGGATCGCGCGCCCCTCCAGCGCGGCGACCACGCCCGCCCGGATCAGCGGAAGCAGGATCTCGTGGTGGCCCGTGATCGCCAGAGCCTTCCCCTGGGGCCGGGCCAGGACGTTCGCGCGGGGTCTGTAGTGCTGGATCATGTCGAGATTGACGGTGGTGAAGGTCTTGAGGCGACATCCCAGGTTGCGCGCCACCGAGACGGCCTTGAGGAAGACCTCGGGCATCATGACGGCCGAG
>DASVNH010000295.1:0-16095 GCA_036383955.1 Planctomycetota bacterium
GTATCTGCGGAGGTCGAGGGGCAGCATCATCAACCTGTCGAGCCTGGTCGCGGCGATGGGGCAGCTGCACGCGACGACCTACGCGGCCACGAAGGGCGCGATCACGGCCTTCACGAAGGCGCTGGCCGTGGACGAGGCGTACTACGACGTCCGGGTGAACAGCGTCTCGCCGGGGAACATCTGGACGCCGCTGTGGGAGCAGGCGGTGAAGCAGTCGACGAATCCGAAGTCCTGTAAGGCGGACGGCAACGCGGCGCAGCTGATGGGCCGGATGGGCTCGATCGAGGAGGCCGGCAAGCTCTGCCTCTTCCTGGCGGCCGAAGCCACGTTCACGACGGGCGTGGATCACATCCTGAGCGGCGGCGCCGAGCTGGCGTACGGGCGCAAGTCCCGTAAGACGTAGGTCCAGGAGACAGGTCCCGGTCCAGGACGAGCGGAAAATACGAAACTCTCTTCCGCGTCCTCTCACCGGGACAGGTCGCTCATTCGCCCTGAGAGCGCGGGAGCGCCGCCCTCGTCGCGTCCCGGACCTGGACCCGTCTCCTGGACCTAGTCTTCGGGGGGCAGGAGCCGGCCGAGGGCCTTGAAGAGCGCCTGGGTGCCGAGGCGGCCTTCGTCGTTTTTCTGGTTGTCGGCGAAGTAGGCCTGGGCCACGTTCACGCCCTTGATCGGCAGGCCGATCCGCTCGGCGGCGGCCTGGACGATCCGCAGGTCCTTCTGGATGAGGTCGACCATGAAGCCCGGGTCGAAGTCGCCCTGGGCGATGCGGGGCCCGAGCTTCTCGAGAGCCCAGGACCCGCCCGCGCCGGTCGAGAGGGCCTCGACGACCAGCTTCGGCTCGATGCCCGAGCGGTTGGCCAGGTGCAGCGCCTCGGAGATGCCCAGCATGTTGAGCGCGCAGAGGATCTGGTTGCAGGCCTTCACGGTCTGGCCGGCCCCCTGCGCCCCGCAGTGGGTGATCTTCTTGCCCAGCGCGTTGAAGAGCTCCCGCGCCTTCTCCAGGTCATCCTTCTCGCCGCCGACCAGGATCGACAGCGTGCCTTCCCGCGCGCCGACGTCGCCGCCGGTCACCGGGGCGTCGAGCAGCGAAATCCCCCGCTCTCCCAGGGCCAGGCCGATCCGCCGCGCCGCGTCCGGCGCGATCGTGCTCATGTCGATGAAGAGCGTGGGCGCCTTGGCGCCCGCGAGCGCGCCGTCCTTGCCGAGGAGGACGGCCTCGACGTCCGGCCCGTCCGTGACGATGGAGATCACGAACTCGGCGCCCTTGGCGCACTCGGCGGGCGTCGCCGCCGCCTTCGCGCCCAGCTGGACAAGGGGCTCGGCTTTCGACGCCGTGCGGTTGTAGACGGTCAGCTGATGGCCCGCCTCGATGAGGCGCTTGGCCATGGCAAATCCCATGATGCCCAGACCGATGAAGCCGACGCGGCGCGGCATGCTCGACCTCCTGTTATTTGTTGAAGAGCAATTGTACCCCGTGCGGCACGACCCCGGGGAAGACGTAGGCATAGACGAGGACGATGAGCCCCACGACGGCCGCCAGCGCGACCGAGTGGGCCATGACTTTCATCAGGATGCGGCCTTCCTGCCCGGTGAGGTTGGCGGCGGTGGCGGCGACGACGATCGACTGGGCGTCGACCATCTTGCCCATCACGCCGCCCGCGGAGTTGGCCGCGCACATCAGGACCGGGTCGAGCTTCAGCTGCTCGGCGGTGATCCGCTGCAGGCTGCCGAACAGGGCGTTCGACGCCGTGTCGCTGCCGGTGAGGGCCACGCCGAGCCAGCCCAGGAAGGTGCCGAAGAAAGGATAGAGGATCCCCGTGCGGGTGAAGGCAAGCCCCAGGATCGCGTCCGTCCCGCTGTAGCGCGTGACGTAGGCGAGCCCGAGCATGGGCACGATGGCGCAGAGGGGGATGACCATGCGGCGGGCGGTGCGCCCGAAGCTGGCGGCGAACGCGCGCGGCCGCTGGCGCAGGAGCAGGGCGGTGACGCCGCAGGCGACGAGCACGCCGGTCCCCGTGGCGCTGAGCCACTTGAACTCGTAGACGGCCTTTTCGGGCTTGGCCTTCTCCTCGACGGGCGGCACGCGCACGACCTTCTCGTGGAGACCGGGCGCGGCGACCTTCACGTTCGCCCAGGGCTGGGCGTCGATCGGCAGCCGCGAGCGCAGCACGCCCCAGCCGACGACGAAGACGAAGAGGACGAGGAAGGGCAGCCAGCCCGCGAAGACCGCGCGGGGGGCATGGCGCTCGGGCTCGACGGCCTCCTTCTCCTCCGGGAAGCGCCAGATCGTCTTCGGCTTCCAGACGGCGAAGAAGAAGGCGCAGCAGCCCAGGCAGACGGCGCCCGCGATGATGTCGACGAGACCGACGTCCACGAAGTTGCCCCAGAGGAACTGGGTGGCCGCGAACGAGACTCCGCAGACGAGGATGGCGGGCAGGACTTCGAAGGTCTCCTTCCAGCCGACCATCGAGCGGACGAGCCAGAAGGGGACGATCAGCGACATGAACGGGAGGATCCGCGCGTTCATGGCGCTGAGGTCGTTGATGGGCAGCTTGGAGACGTCGGCCAGCACGACGAGGGGCGTGCCGAGCGAGCCCCAGGCGACGGGCGCGGTGTTGGCGATGAGGCAGAGCACGGCGGCGGGAAAGGGGCGGAAGCCGAGGCCGACGAGGAGGGCGGCGGAGATCGCGACCGGGGCGCCGAAGCCGGCCGCGCCTTCCATGATCGCGCCGAAGGCGAAGGCGATCATGAGGACCTGGAGGCGGCGGTCGGGCGTGAGCCGCGCGATCGACGCCTTCATGACCTCGAACTTGCCGGTGTCGACGGCGATCTGGTACAGGAACATCGCGCTGAAGACGATCCAGCCGATCGGCAGGAGCCCGTTCAGCGCCCCGAGGAGGAAGCTCGACAGCGCCATCCCCCAGGGCATGCCGACGAAGAGCGTGGCGACGAGGATCGCGGTCACCGCGCCGATCAGCGCGGACCGCGGAGCCGACTGGTGGAAGACCGTCAGCGCCAGCAGGAGCGCGACGACCGGCACGGCCGCCACGAGCGCGCCCGCCCACCAGGGCCAGCCGTAGGGCTGGTAGACCTGCTCCCACATGCTATACGGAACGCTTCCGCTCGGCCTCGGCGAGCCGCTTCGCCGCCTGTTTCTTCTCGTAGCGCCACTTCGCGATCGCCAGCTGAATCAGGAACGAGAGCGCGAAGAGGAGCAGGACCCCCGTCACCGCGAGAAACGGGGTGAACTTCATCGCGGCATCGCGTCCGTCAGGCCGCCGTCCACGGTGAGGACGCTTCCCGTCGTGTAGCGCGAGCGGTCCGAGGCGAAATAGAGCACCGCCTCGGCCACCGCCGACGCGGGGATCGGCCCGACCTTGAGGAGGTTCCGCTTCCGGTACTCCTCCAGCTGCGCCTCCGGCGTGATCCCCTTCTGCGCCGCCCGGTCCTCCACCATCCGGCGCATCATCGGGGTGTCGATGAAGTCCGCGTTCACGTAGTTCGCGCGGATGTTCCAGGGCGCCAGCTCCGTCGCCAGGCAGCGCGCGAAGTGCGCCGCCGCCGCCTTGCTCGCCGCGTACGCCGCGTTGTTCAGCGGCGCCGAGAAGGCCGCCTTCGAGGCGTTCACCACGATCGAGCCGTAGCCCTGCGCCTTCATGATCCGCGCCGCCTCGCGCACCGCCAGGAACGGAGCCGTCACGTTCGTCGACATCGTCTTCTGCCACGACTCCAGCGTGGTCTCCTCGAACGGCTCGCTCTTCACGAAGCCGGCGTTGCAGACCAGGACGTCGACGCCCCCGTACTCCAGCACCGCGCGGTCGAAGGCGTGGGCGACGTCCTCCTCGCGCGTCGCGTCGCCGGGGACGGCGATCGCGCGGTGGGGGTCGCCGGTCTCGGCGACGATCTCCTCGGCGGCGCGGCAGACGCCGCGGATGTCGAGGTCCGCCAGCACCACGTGCGCGCCCTCCCGGGCGAGGCGTCCGGCGATCGCCCGGCCGATGCCGGCGGCCGCGCCCGTCACGAGGGCGACCCGGCGGGCGAGCTCGCGCTCGACTTTCCGGAGGGCGGCGACGGCGAGCGGCCAGTATTCGAACTCGAACGCGCTGGCCTCGTCGAGGAAGCGGAACTGGTCGAGCGCCTCGGACGCCTCGATGACCCGGATGACCTCGAGGTAGTTGACGGCCGCCACGCGCGCGGCCTTCTTGTCGGGGCCCGCCCCGACGACCCCCAGGCCGGGGAGCAGGACGACGCGGGGCGACGGCCCCAGCATCTCCCCGCCGTGGCCGTGCTTGGCGAAGGAGGCGCGGTAGTCGGATTCGAAGAGGTCGACGGCCTTCTTGATCGCGTCGGTCCGCTCGGCGGGGCCGAGCGCGCCGAGGTCGGCGTCGACGTAGCAGGGCAGCCGGCCGCACTTGATGATGTTCTCGGGGCTCGCCATGCCGCGGCGGTGGACCTGCTTGCAGGCCTCGGAGTTCACGAAGCGGAGCGCCTCGGGGGAGCTGTCGAGGTGGAGGACCGCCAGGCGGTGCGCCGAGACGCGGCCGCGGAGCTCCGGCAGGATCTCGCGGGCCGTCCGCGGGAGCGCGGGGGAGGCGTGGCGGACGCGCGCGAAGGGGTCCCGCTGCGCGCGGGCCCGGCCGATCCGCTCCTCCATGCGCGTGACGATCCGGTGAAGGTTGTCGTAGCACGCCTTCGGCGTCTCGCCCCAGGTGACGAGCCCGCGCTTGCCCAGCACCAGGCCGCGCGTCGTGCCCAGGTCGGGCAGGCTCGCGAGGGCCCGCGCCATCGGGAAGCCGGAGCGGACGTAGCCGATGTAGGCCACCTCGTCCCCGAGCGCCTCGCGCACCAGGGCGTCGCGGCGGCTCGTGTCGGTCAGCGACTGGGTGGCCAGGTCGTGGACGTGGAGGATCACGGGGTAGGGGAGGAAGCCGTGGATCGGCGTCTCGATGGTCGGCGCGATCTGGCGGGCGTCGAGCCGGCACGACGACATGAACTCCAGCATGTCCTCATCGGTCATCGACTCCTTCGCGCGCAGCATCCGCAGGTCTTCCAGCCGCAGCGCGGTGAAGCCGGTGCGGGTGATGTCGCGGAGGTCCACGCCCCGCGCCTTCACCCACAGGGCCTCGACGAGGCGGCCCGCGAAGTCGCGCTCCAGGCGCTTGAGGGAGGTGTTGCCGCCGCCGGCGCCCGCCAGGGAGGGGTCGGCGCCCGCGAGGGACGACAGGTAGACCAGCCGATCCAGGTCGTCCGCCATGCCAGCGGCCACGGTGTCGTCCCAGCGGTAGTCCAAGCTCCTCAAGTTCTACCACAGGATCCCGAACAGGGACAGCAAACCCGGACCCGGAACCGGAACCGGAACGGGGGGCGGAGGCCGGGTTTCCCGTTCCGGTCGCCGGGCCACGGGGGTACAATAGGCAGGCGGAATACCATGTCGGAAAAAAGCGGCTCGACCCACAAGATGCGCATCCACGCCCGGGACAAGGATTTCACGCTCTTCGTCCGCCGCCGGGGGGTCTTCACCCTCCTCGCCCCTTCCGGCCGCTACACCGAGGCGCTCCTCCTCACCCTCGCCCAGGACTATCTCGGCAAGCCGGGCTACTACGCGCTCGACCTCACCGCCCTCGACGCCGTCACCCTGCCCCTCATCCGCTGCGTCCGCGACTACGCCGAAAACGTCGATCCCGCCCGCGGCCGCGTCGTCTTCGTCAATCCGCCCGACCGCATCCTCGCCCTCCTCAAGCTCGTCGACCCCAAGGGCCGCCTCCCCGTCACCTACTCGGAGCGCGACCTCGACGGCGATCTCGCCCAGGTCGAGGGCCGCGTCAGCCGCGCCGAGGACCGCCTGCACCTCGTCCGCACCATGCTCTCCTCGCACCCTTGCTGGCAGCTGACCGACCCCGAGAGCCGCTGGCTCTGCCCCTTCTGCGTCACCCTCCGCCCCGACATCCGCTTCGTCCTCCGCGGCACCCCCTCGCAAGCCGTCGTCACCCGCGTCCTCCGCCATCTCGGCGAGGAATGCAGCACCTACGTGGAGGGCGCCACCGACGGCTGGCCCTTCGAGGTCCTCGAGCGCGTCATCAAGTACGGCCACGAGCACGCGACGCCCGCCCCGGCCCCCGCCGCCGCGCCCGCGCCCGCGCCCCCCGACGACCGCCGCCGCCGCCTCCTCCCCCGCGTCCTCGCCCCGATCGAGGGCTGCGCCGTCGAGATCTACTCCCGCGCCGCCACCCCGCTCACGGGGGATTTCTTCGACGTCCTCAAGCTGCCCGACGGCCGCCGCGCCGTCCTGGTCGGCGACGTCTCCGGCGGCGGCATCGAGCCCGGCGTCCTCATGGGCGCCGCGCGCAAGCTCCTCTCGCTCCGGCTCCGCGAAATCCCGGACCTGTCCGAGGCGCTCGCGCGGGCGAACGACGACCTCTGCGACGAGCTCGACCAGGAAAGCTACGTCTCGGTCGCCGTCGCCATCCCCGACCCGAAGAAAGGCGAGCTCTGGATCGCGCGCGCCGGCCATCCCGCGCCTTTCCTCGCGCGCGGGTCGGACGTCGCCCGCCTCGAATCCCCCGGCCCGGTCCTCGGCTTCGTCCCCACCGCCTCCTTCGAGCAGGGCATCGAAGCGCGCCGCTACGAGATGAAGCGGGGCGACGTCCTCCTCCTGCACACGGACGGCCTGGAGGAGCTGCGGGGCGTCGAGGGCGAGCGCTTCGGCGCGGAACGGGTGGCGGAGATCACGCGGGCGCACGCGGCGATGGACGTGAAGATGATCCTCGGCGCGCTGGTGCTGGACGCCGAGCAGTTCGCGGGGACGTCGAAGCGGGCGGAGGACGTCACCGCCGTCTGCGTCAAGGCGCTCTGAGATGCCGAACGACGCCAAGCGTCCGATGGAGCACGAGACCCTGGGGCGCACCGGGGACTACGAGGTGGTCTCGACCGCGCGCGGGGCGTTCACGGTGGTCTCGCTGCGGGGGCGCTTCACCGAGGAGCTGCTGGGGCTGCTGCAGCGCCAGGTGTTCATGCAGGTCCGCAACATGGCGGTGGACCTCTCGTCGCTCTCCGGCATCACGATGACGCTGGCGCGGAGCCTCTACTACGCCTCGCAGGCCCTGCGCGGGCAGGGCTGCGTGCTGGTGCTGGTGAGCCCGCCCGATTCCTTCAAGGGCTTCCTCAAGCTGCTGGGCGCGGAGCGGAAGATCCCGATCCTGCTCTCGGAGACCCAGCTGCCGGCGCGCCCGACCGACGCCGAGGCCGCCTCCGACCGCCTGGAGAAGGAAGTCGTGGCGGTGAAGAAGGAGCTGGAGCAGAACGCGCTCTGGCAGCACGTCGACCGCGAGTCGTGCTGGGTCTGCCCCTTCTGCGGGGAGCTGCGGGACGACGTCCGCGTCACCTCCCGCGTGAACACCGGCACCGCCGCCGCCGAGAAAGTCTGGAAGCACCTGCACCTCGAGTGCCGCGCCTACGTGCCGGGCTCGCCCCGCTTCCGCCCGAGCCAGGACCTCGAGAACAAGGTCCGGACGTCGAACGAGACGAAGCTGCGGGCGTCGAAGGGCCACGTCGACGCCCTCCAGACCAAGGTCTCCCGCCTGGAAGAAAAGCACCAGTGGGCGGTGAACCTCGAGAAGGGCGTCAAGATCGCGGCCTCGCGCCAGCGCAAGCTCCTGCCCACGCGCGCGCCCACGGTGCCGGGCTGCGAGATCGCGACGTCCTACCGGCCGGCGGAGGACGTCTCGGGCGACTTCTACGACTTCGTCGAGACGGACGGCGGCAAGGTCGCCTTCGTGATCGGCGACGTCTCGGGCCACGGCATCGAGGCGGGGATGCTGATGGGGATGACGAAGAAGGTGCTGAGCATCCGGCTGTCGGAGATGGGCGACCCGGTGGCGGCGGTGAAGAAGACGAACGCCGACATCGTGAAGGACATGGACCGGTCGAGCTTCGTGACGGTGGCGGTGGTCGTGTTCGATCCCGTCAAGCGGACGCTGACCTGCGCGCGGGCGGGCCACAATCCGCCGATCCTGTTCAATCCGGCGCGCGGCCCCGAGGCGCTGAAGTTCGAGACGGGCGGCCTGATGCTCGGGATGGCGCAGGCCTCGGTCTTCGACGCGCAGCTGGAGTCGCAGACGATGGACGTGCGGCCCGGCGACGTCCTGCTGCTCTACACGGACGGCATCGAGGAGGGGAAGAACCCCAACCGCGAGGAGTTCGGCCTGGGGCGGATCGTGCCCGTCCTGCAGGCGGAGTGGGCGAAGCCGGGGGCGTACATCCTGGGGGCGCTCTTCTACGAGTTCGAGCGCTTCGCCGGCGGCGTCAAGCAGGAGGACGATCTCACCGCGGTCTGTGTTAAGTTCAAGTGATCGAGACCGGACTCCGCACCCGCATCCTCGGCCAGTCGGGCGCTCCCTCGCGCGAGCGCCGCGTCCGCCTCGTCTCCTCGCTGCTGATCGGGGCCGGCGTCACCCTCCTCGTCCTGACCCTGAGCGGCGCCGGCCTTCTCGAGCTCTGGGAGCTGAAGACCCAGGACTACCGGACCGTCTGGACGCTGCCCGCGTCGGCGTCCCCCGCGGGTCCCGACATCCTCCTGTTGACGATCACGGACGACAGCATCCGGCTCGTCAAAGAGCAGAACAAGATGTCGTTTCCCTGGGACTGGGACGTCTACGCCCTGTTCGTGGACGCCTGCGCCCTGGGGAAGGCATCGTCGGTGCTGGTCGACCTCCTGCTGCTGGAGGACCGGGAAGGCTCCGGCGAGCTCGCCGCGGCGTTGAAGAAGGGACCGCCGGCCTATCTGGCCGCCGGATTCTGGGAGGAGCGAGCTCCCCGGAAAGCCGGCGTCGAGGAGGAGGAGCTGCTGCGGCGCTTCGCCGTGGAGCTGGACAACGACGGCAGCGTCAAGGTCCCCGAGCCGTTCAAGGACGTCCTGCTGCCCGCCTCCTCGATCGCTTCGGGAGCGTCGGGATTCTGCAGCATCTCCACTCCCCGGGACGAGGACGGCCTGATCCGCCGCTACGGCCTGCTGGCCGGCTACAAGGGCCGGACGTATCCGACCTTTGCCCTCGCCGCGCTGCTGGCGAGGGAAAAAGCGAAGAGCGTGAAGATCCGGAAAGGGATCCTGTCCGTTGGCGGCGTGTCCGTCCCCGTGGACGAGAACGGCGCGATTCGGCTCCGCTACTACCCGCAGGGAAAGGCCTTTCCCTGGAGGGATTCCATCCGCGTGCTGGCGCGCATGACCGGCAAGGAGCCGGAAGCGTTCGATCCCGCGGAGCTGGCGGGAAAGACGGTCATCCTCGGCACCAACGCCTTGGGCCTGACCGACCTCCGCGTCACTCCCGTGTCCAAGGTCATGGCCGGGCCGGAGATTCACGCGGTGGCGCTGGCCAACGTGCTGAACGGCGACGCCCTCCGCTCCGTGCCGACGACGGTCCAGATCCTCCTCGTGCTCGCGACCGCGTTCGGCGTGGCCTTCTCGACCCGCTTCGCGTCGGCAGGCGTGGGAGCCGGCGCCGCCGCGGGGGCCCTCGGCGCGCTGCTCCTGCTCGGCGTGGGGACGTTCAAGGCCGGCCGCGTCCTGGAGATGGTCCCGGGGATGCTGGCGGTCGGGCTGTCCTACGCGGCGGCGAGCGCCGTCAACTTCCTCTACGAGGGGCGGCAGCGGCAGCGCGTCAAGCGCGACTTCCAGCGCTACATGTCGCCGAAGGTCGTCGAGAAGATCCTGAAGAACCCCGACGCCCTGAGCCTGAAGGGCGAGCGCAAGCTGCTGACGTTTTTCTTCATGGACTTCGCGGGCTTCACCTCGATGTCGGAGAAGCTGGAGCCGTCGGAGCTGGTCAAGCTGATCAGCGACTACCACAACGAGGCGGCGGAGGAGATCTTCGCGAACGAGGGGACCGTCGACAAGTACGTGGGCGACCTCATCATGGCGTTCTGGAACGATCCCATCGACCAGGAGGACCACGCCCTGCGGGCCTGCCTCTCGGCCATCGGCGCGCAGAAGCGCCTGGTCCGGATGGCGGCGATGATGAAGGAGCGCGGCCTGCCGGAGATGAGCGCCCGGATCGGCCTCAACACGGGCTTCGCGACGGTGGGGAACATGGGCGCGAAGAACCAGGTGAACTACACGGTCATCGGCGACGAGGTGAACTTGGCGTCGCGCCTCGAGGGCGTGAACAAGGAGTTCGGGACGGACATCATCATCAGCGAGGCGACGTGGATCCCCTGCAAGGAGCGCCTCGAAGTCCGCGAGCTGGCCCTGATCAAGGTGAAGGGCCGGAAGCATCCCGTCCGGATCTTCGAGCTCCTGGGCCTGAAAGGGGAGGTGCCGGCCGGGCGGATCGAAGCCGCCCGCGTCTTCGAGGGCGCCCTGCGGGCCCTCCAGGCCCGGCGCTTCGCCGAGGCCTGGGAGACCTTCACCAGCCTCGCCCAGAAGGGCGATCACGCGGCGGACGTCTACGCGGAAGTCTGCGAGGAGTACCGCCGGGACCCGCCTCCCGCCGACTGGGACGGCGCGTACCAGATGAAGGGCAAGTAAAAACCATAAATCGTACTGTCCAATTTATGGTGCCCGCAGGGGGCACCATAAATTGGACAGTACGATTTATGGTGCCCTCAATTTCCTGGACCCGCACCCGGATCTGTCCCTAGAATCGCCCTGTCTTCCGAGGGAGCCCCCGCTATGATTCTGCCGTCGATCCTGCTCGGCCTCCTGCCGCTTGTCCAGGACCCGGAGTCCCTCCTGGGCGAGAAAAAAGTGCAGGTCAAGGAAGGCTGGTACTACAAGGGGCCGACGCGGACGTCCGACCCCCTGGAAAAGGCGGAGCACGGCGAGGACGTGAACGTGACGGCCGTCGAAGGCCGCTTTTCGAAGGTCGTCGCCCGGAAAGGCAAGATCAACGCCTTCATCACCTCCGTGTCGCTCACGCCCAAGGAGAAGTTCAGCGTGAGCGCGGCCGACCAGAAGGAAGGCGAGAAGCTCGCCGCCCAGGGCCTGGAGGGCCAGCGCGGGCTCAACCCCGAGACCGAGAAGGAGTACCGTTCGCAGGGCGGGGCGGCCCGGGACAAGTCGTACAACGACCTCGACGCCCTGATGGCCCGTCCTTCGGTGAAGGGCGACCGCCCGGCCCTCGAAAAGGCGCTGCGGGAATTCCGTCAGGCCGGCAAGCTGGGCGAGTTTTCGCCCGTCAAGTAAGGGACGCCCATGAGACCTCTTCTCGTCCCTCTTCTCGCGGTCGCGGCGGCCGCCTCGGCCTGCCGCTCGGCCCCCAAGCTCAACGAGAGCCAGGAGTACTTCATGGGGCGCGCCGTCGCCGCGCTGGCCATCGAAAAGGACCAGCTGTACACCGACGACGGGGCCCTCGAGCGCTACGTCTCGATGATCGGCTTCAGCGTCGCCTTCGAGTCGGACCGCCCCGAGACGTACAAGGGCTACACGTTCGGCATCCTGAACTCCGACGTCCCCAACGCCTTCTGCGCGCCCAGCGGCTTCATCTTCCTGACCAAGGGGCTGCTGAAGGCGATGACGAACGAGGACGAGCTCGCCGGCGTGCTCGCCCACGAGGTCGCGCACATCGGGCTCCGGCACCCCGAGATCGCCGCCCAGGCCGCCTCCGACAAGGAGGGGCTCTCCGAGTACGCGGGCGCCTTCCAGACCGGCATGAGCATCATCGGCGGCATCGCCGCCTACGCGGGCAAGCAGGGCGTCTCCAACATGGCCCAGATGGCGACGGAGGCCGCGCCTCTCATGGGCAAGGCGGCGGCCGGGATCCACGAGAGCGTCAGCAACGGGTTCAGCCGGGACGAGGAGTTCGCGGCCGACGCGAAGGCCGTCGAGTTCATGTCCCGCGCGGGCGTGCGCTACTCGCCCGAGGCGTTCAAGGCGTTCATCGCGCGCCTGCCCCAGAAGGGCGGCGCGTACGGCACGCATCCGGACCTCGCCGGCCGCGTGCAGGCCATCGAGACGGAAATCCAGAAGTCGGGACTGAAGATCCCGGTCGATCCCGCCCGGACCGAACGGTTCAAGGCGATGACGGCCGGGTTGAAGGCGAATTAGGCGGGCCTGGGGAGGATTCATCATGCGGGTAGCTCTCATCGCGCTGTCGTCCGTCGCGCTCATCGGCTGCTACGGCGAGTCCACGCGTCCGCCCGACTATCCCCGCGAGGAGGCGGGCGACGAGGGCACCGAGGTCGTCATCAATCCCGAGGTCTACGACAATCCCCAGACGGCGGAGCTCGGCACCGACCGCACCCGCGGGATCGCCAAGACCATCGAGTGGACGGGCATCAGCACGGAGGTGGGCGCCACCTACCACGAGGACGCCCTGACGGTCGACCACATCTTCCGCGACGACGCCGACAACCAGTACGGCGTGCGGGTCCGCCTGAAGAACTCGACCAAGAACGTGGTCAAGGGCGAGTACCTCATCCGCTTCTACACCCGCCAGGGCGGGCAGATCCTCGGCTACAAGGGCGTGGGCGGGCAGCAGGAGCGCTGGACCGGGATCGTGGTCGATCCGTTCGGCGTCGCCGTGGCCGACGACTTCGCCCGCGTCTCCGGCGCCGAGGGCTTCCGCTTCTTCCTGCGCAAGGGCGGCTCCAAGGACGAGGGCCTGCCCGACGATCCCGCCAAGAAGGAAGAGCGCCGGGCCGCCCGCGAACAGGCCGGCCGGAAGTAGGCTACTTCGACTCCCGCAGCGTCCGGAACGCGGGCGCGTAGGGAGACGCCGGGAACTTGCTCAGGAAGGCGTCGCACTCCGCCCGCCGCTCCTCCGCGGTCTTCGCCACCCGCGCCCGGTTGCGGCGGAAGTCGCGCTCGACCTGCTCGTCCGACAGCAGCGCGCCCGCGATCCCCGCCGTGAAGAACGACGCGAGCGTGCCCGCCAGCATGGCCCGCAGGCCGAGGCGCGCGAGGTCGCTTCGACGTCCCGGGGCCAGGGCCGAGATCCCGCCGATCTGCACCGCGATGGACGGGAAGTTCGCGAAGCCGCAGAAGGCGTAGACGGCGATGACGTAGGAGCGGGCGGAGATGTCTTTCATCTCCATCAGGTCGAGGTAGGCCTTGAACTCGGTGAGGACCATGCGGGTGCCGAGCAGCCGCCCGATCTCGGGGCAGTCGCTCCAGGGCACGCCCATGATCCAGGCGACCGGCGCGAGGAGCCAGCCGGCCATCTTCTGCAGCGTGAGGCCCGGGACGACGTATTCGATCCCGCCGTTGAGCATCGCGATGATCGCCACGAAGGCGAGGAGCATCGCGAAGACGTTGAAGACGAGCTTGAGGCCGTCGGAGGCGCCGACGCAGACGGCGTCGAAGACGTTGGCCGTCGTCTTCTCGAGCTTGAGGGCGACGTGGCCCGCCGTGACGGAGGCCTCGGTCTCGGGCATGAACATCTTGGCCGCGACGAGGGCGGCGGGCGCGGACATGAAGCTCGCGGCGACGAGGTGGCCCGCGTCGATGCCGAAGGAGATATAGGCGCCGAGCACGCTGCCGGCGATCGTCGCGAAGCCGCCGACCATGACGGCGTGCAGCTCGGACTTCGTCATGGTCTCGAGGAACGGCTTCACCACCAGCGGCGCCTCGGTCTGGCCCACGAAGATGTTCGCGGCCGCCGACAGGGTCTCCGAGCCGCTGGTCCCCATCGTCCGGCGCATCACCCAGGCGACGCCCTCGATCACCTTCTGCATGAGGCCCAGGTGATAGAGCAGCGACATGAGCGCGGAGAAGAAGACGATGACCATGAGGATGTCGATGAGGAACACCGGGTTGCTCATGTCCTTGTGGTAGAGCCAGCCCCAGACGAAGCCGGCGCCGGCGTCCGTGAAGCCGATCAGGCGCGTGATGCCGCGGCTCAGGGCGTCGAAGACGCTCTCCCCGAGCGGCGTCTTGAGGATGAGCAGGCCGAAGAGGACCTGCAGGCCCATGCCCCAGGCGACGAGCTTCCAGCGGATCGCCTTGCGGTCGGTCGAGGCGGCCCAGGCGATCGCCAGGAAGACGCCCAGGCCGAGAAAGCTGACCACCCGTTCCACGGCAAGACTTCACCAGAAAGACTCGGCGATGACAAGGCTTCGGGATTCCGGATTCTGGATTCTGGATTCCCGTTACAGGCCGGGGATGCCGAGGCGCTTGCGGAGGCCTTCGGTGTTGCGGTAGTAGATCGTCTTGACGGTGTCGACCGGCTGCTTGAGCAGCTTGGCGATCTGGTCGAAGGGCTTCGACTCCAGGATCCGCTTCACGAGGATCGTGCGGGCCGGCTCGGGCAGCTTGTGGATCGCGTCGATGACCTTCTGCCAGGTCTCCTTCTTCGAGACCATCTGGCTGGGCCGCTCGATCGGCGAGAAGCCGCCCTCGGGGGCCGTGTCGTCGAGGGAGACGTGCCGCGACCGCTTCAGCCGCCGCAGGTGGTTGATCGCCTCGTGCCGCGCCACGGTCGTCAGCCACACGGTGAACTTGCCCTGCTCCGGGTCGTAGAGGTGGATCTTCCGGAAGGCCTTCATGAAGATCTCCTGGATGAGATCCTCGACGGCCGCCAGATCCTTCACGACCTCGTACACCGCTCGAGCGACGAGGCGGTTGTGGCGCATGACGATGGTGTCGCCGGCCTTCCGGTCCCCCTTCTTGAGCAGCTGCACCACCTGCTCGTCCGTGAGGATCGGAATGCTTCGGGTCGCCATGCGCGATCATTCTACCTCGCGGCTCCGCCGGACGCATGGAGTTTCGACGTCCCGCCGGTCCGCCGCGCGATCTCCGCGAGCAGCTTCTTGTTGTCCGCGGGATTGCGGTCGCCCGGCACTTCCACCGCGTGGATGACCGCGCGCCGGAACCGGTTCGCGCGCGCGAGCTCGTCGAGGATCTCCGCCGCCGCCACGAAGAGGCCCTTCGACGCCCCGCCGTCCGAATAGAGGAAGACCGTGTCGACCTCCGGATCCGAGAGGGCGTGCAGGAGGCCGTCGTAGAGATTCGTCCAGCCGCGGGCCTCGAGGCCGCGGAGGAAGCGCTCGGCGTCCGCCTTGGCTGCGGGCACGGCGGGGAAGAGCTGGAGGCGACGTCCCCAGGTCTTCTCCGCGACCTTCGTGAAGGCGCCGTCGGCGTCGCAGCCGAGCCCGCAGAGGCCGAAGCGGACGTCGGGCGTCAGCGCCTTGAGCGTCTCGAGGGTCCCGCGCCGCGCCTCGTCGAGCTTCGTGCCGCCGGACGGGGAGGGCTCGCGCATGGAGCCGGAGAGGTCGAGGAGGATGACGAGCCGGGTGGAGAGGATGGGGACGGAGAAGAAGGAGGCCTGGGTGCCGGAGGAGGCGGCGACGCCCTTCGCGGGCGGCGTGAAGGCGTCCTTGTTGGCGCTCCACCAGGCGGCCCAGGAATCGGGGGCCAGGCCGAGGTCGCGGCCGGTCAGGTCGGCGAGGGCCTGGACGGCGTCCCAGCGGAGGCGGCCCTTCTCGCGGGGAAGCTGGGCGACGAGCCAGCCGATCGCCTCCCGGGTCCGGACTTTGCGGCAGGCCTCGATCGCGGCGGCCCGCACCCGCCAGTCGCGGTCGGCGATCAGCTCGGCGCTCGGCCGGATCTCCGCCTGGACGATTCTCACCTCGGGATGCGGCTCCTTCGCTTCCAGGTAGGGCGCCGACCGTTCGGGAGCCGAACGGTGGAGCGCGTCCAGCCCGTAGGCGCGCGGCAGCGCGGCGCTTTCCTTCTTCAGGAAGGCTTCCAGCTGTTCGGCGGCCGAACGGTCGTCGAGGGTCTCGGCGGCGGCGGCCCGCACGTCGGGATGGGGGTCGTTCAGGAGCGCGCTCTGGTTCCGGAGCGCCCGGCACGCGCCTTCCCGCACCGCGGGCGAGGGGCTCTTCAGGGCGGCGCGGAGGACGTCGTCGGGCTTCAAGTCCCGGAACAGGGCGACCGCGCGGCGTTTGACGCGGGGGTGGGGGTCGCCGAGCAGGGGGACAAGGGCCGGCCAGGGGCGGTCGGGCTCCGCGCGGGCGCGTTCGATCGCGCGGCAGCGGACGTCGGGATCGGGATCCGTCGCCAGCTTGAGGATCTCGGACAGGAGGAGGTCGAGCATTCCGGGTCTCCTTTCTCTAACCCCCCGTGGCGAAAAGGCCGATAAAGTCGTCGGGAAAAATGAAGCG
>DASVNH010000296.1:0-26404 GCA_036383955.1 Planctomycetota bacterium
GCGAGTGGACGATCGGCGCGGTGGAAGGGAGCGACCGGATCGAGATCGCCGTCGCGGGGATGACGGGCGGGGTGAAGCGGCTCGAGCTGTCCCCCGAGGGAACCCTCCTCTCCACCCGGCGGAACGGCTCCGGCGGCTTTCCCTTCGGCCGCCAGTTCCTTCTCGTGATGCTGATCCCGCAGGCCGTGATGCTGCTGGTGCCGCTGGTCTTCGCGATGGTCCTGAGCGTCATGGCGAACCGGCACCGGACGTCCGATTACCGGAACGAGGAGCTCGCGTCGATGACGGCCCGCGCGCTCGCCGGAACCCTCGACTACCTGTTCCTCTGCCTGCCGGCCATCCCGGCCATCCTCAACGCCCTCCCCATGTTCCTCGAGGACGGGCCCGATCCCGCGGCCATCGCCGGGATGTTCACGTACGTCGCCGCGGGCATGATCGGCGGCCTGCTCCTCCTGCTGGGCTTCAGCGTCCTGGAGGGCCTTACGGGCGCCACGCCGGGCAAGTGGATCGCCCGGATTCGCGTCGTCGGCGCCGACGACCTCCGCCCTTGCGGCGTGGGGCGAGCCTTCCTCCGCAAGCTCCTCCTGGTTGCCGACGGGTTCATGAACGGCATGGTCGGCCTCCTCATCGCCGCCTTCAGCGAGAAGCGTCAGCGCCTCGGCGACCTCGTCGCCAAAACCGTCGTCATTCGACGCTAGCCAACGCCCCCTCCCGTTGGCTATATTTACCCGACGCGCGCGTCCGGTAATTCGATGGCGAAACGGGGACGTCCGAAGGTCCTGGGGCTTCCGGAGCGGCGGCGGGAGCAGATCCTCGCCGCGGCCACGTCGCAGTTCGCCCGGCGCGGCTACGACGGGACCGACCTGCAGGTCGTCGCCGACCGCATGCGCGCCGGCAAGGGCACCGTCTACCGCTACTTCCCCACCAAGGAGGCCCTCTTCTTCGCGGCGGCCGACCGCGGCATGCGCCTCCTGGTCGAGGCCACCAACCGCGACGCCGCCGCCGCCCGCTCCCCCCTCGACCGCATCGTCCGCGCCACCGGGGCCTACCTGCGCTTCTACCACGACCGCCCCGAGTTCGTGGAGCTCCTCGTCCAGGAGCGCGCCGAGTTCCGCGACCGCCCCCGCCCCACCTACTTCCTCCACCGCGACGCGAACATCGCCCCCTGGCACGACCTCCTCCGCTCGCTCATGCGCGACGGCCTCATCCGCCGCATGCCCGCCGAGCGGATCACCGACGTCTTCAACGCCGCGCTCTACGGCGCCATCTTCACGAACTACTTCGAGGGACGTCGACGCCCCCCCGCCCGGCAGGCGCGGGAGATCCTCGACGTCCTCTTCCGCGGGATTCTCGCGCCCCGCGGGCGCGTTCATAAAACTCGGGGAGGCCGGCAGCCATGAGAGTCACCTGGATCTTCGTCCTCGCGCTCGCCGCGGGCTGCAAGAAGGCGGAACCGCCCGCCTCGATGGAGCGGCCGCCCGCGCCCGTCCGCGTCGCCGCCGCCGCGGCCGTCGACGTCCCCCTCTACCTCGACGAGATCGGCACCTGCGCGGCCCGCGAATCCGTCGTCATCCGCCCGCAGGTCACGGGCCGCCTCACCGAGGTCCACTTCAGCGACGGGGCCGACGTCAAGGCCGGCGACCCGCTCTTCTCGATCGACCCGCGCCCCTTCCAGGCCTTCGTCGACGCCGCCCAGGCCGGCCAGGCGGAAGCCAAGGCGGCCGCCGCCCTCGCCCGCGTCGAGCTCAAGCGCGTCGAGACCCTGGTCGAAAAGGCCGCCGCCGCCCGGCAGGAGCTCGACGCCGCGAAGAACACCGTCGAGGTCTCCGCCGCCCGCGAGCTCCGCGCCGCCGCCGACCTCGCCACCGCCCGCCTGAACCTCGAGTACGCCTCCATCAAGGCTCCCTTCCCCGGCCGCGCCGGACGTCG
This sequence comes from Planctomycetota bacterium, assembly GCA_036383955.1. Classification (GTDB taxonomy): domain Bacteria; phylum Planctomycetota; class MHYJ01; order MHYJ01; family JACPRB01; genus JACQFK01. Next base: position 1,930 of record DASVNH010000296.1, read on the forward strand.
CCTCGTCGACGCCGGCAACACCGTCCTCGCGAACGACACCGAGCTCCTCGTCATCCAGCGGATCGACCCCCTCTACGTCGAAGTCCACGTCAACGAGGCGGAGGTGGCGGACGTCCGCCGCCGCGCGCCGCCGCTCAAGGTCGAAGTCCGCGTGCCGGGCGACGCCGGAGAGTTCCTCCCCGGCGAGCTGACGTTCATCGACAGCGCCGTGCGCGCCGAGACCGGCACCGTCCTGCTGCGGGCCGCGGTGCCCAACGCCGAGCGCCGCCTCTGGCCGGGCCTCTTCACGCGGGTCCGCCTCGTGCTCGAGACGATCCCCGCCGCGGTCCTGATCTCCGCCGACGCCCCGCAGATGTCGGCGAAGGGAACGTTCGTCTACGTCGTGAAGGACGACCTCACGGCCGAGTTCCGCCCGGTGACGCTGGGGCAGAAGCACGGCGACCGCGTGCGCGTCGAGAAAGGCGTGGCCGCCGGCGAGAAGGTGGTGGTCGCCGGCCACATCGGCATCATGCCGGGCGGCAAGGTGAAAATCCAGGAGCCCGCCCCCGTCTCCGCGGGGGCTCCGCGATGACGCTGCCCGAACGCTTCATCCGGCGCCCCGTGATGACGGTCGTGCTCACCGTCTCGGTGATCCTCGGCGGCACGCTCGCCTTCCTGCGCCTGCCCGTCAACGACCTGCCGGCCGTCGACTACCCCGTCATCCAGGTCACCGCCGGCTACCCCGGCGCGAGCCCCGAGACCGTCGCCAACACGATCGCCGCTCCCCTCGAGCGCCAGTTCATGCAGATCAACGGCCTGGAGATCGTGACGTCCTCCAGCAAGCAGGGCATCGCCACCCTCACCCTCCAGTTCCACCTCGACAAGAACATCGACGCCGCCGCGACGGACGTCCAGACCGCCATCTCCCAGGCGATCGGCGCCCTGCCCACCGACCTCCCCTCGCCGCCCACGTTCTCCAAGACCAACCCCAACGACCAGCCGATCATGTACATCGCCATGACCAGCGACTCCGTCACGCTCGGCCAGGTCTACGACTACGCCAACACCCAGGTCGGCCAGCGCCTCAGCATCCTCCCGGGCGTCAGCCGCGTCCTCGTCTTCGGCACCAAGGGCGCCGTCCGCCTCAAGGCCGATCCGTCGGCCCTCGCCGCCCGCGGGCTGACCGTCGACGACCTCGCCGCCGCCGTGCGCGGCGGCAGCAGCACGACCGGCGCGGGGCAGCTCGACGGCCGCTCGGGCTCGGCGATTCTGCGCCCCCTCGGGCAGCTCGAAGAGGCGGAAGGCTACGCGAACCTCATCGTCGCCTCGCGCCAGGGCGCGTCGGTCTACGCCCGGGACGTCGCCCGCGTCGAGGAGACGGTGCAGGACGAGCGCCTGAACATGCGCTTCTGGGCGCGCGGCTACCCGGTCCCGGCCGCCACGGTGATCCTCGCGGTCTTCCGGCAGGCGGGGGCGAACGCGGTGGACGTCGCGCGCGGCGTCCGCGACGTCCTGCCGGCCGTCGGCGCGGAGCTGCCCGGCTCGGTGCGCATCACCCCGGTCTACGACCGATCGCGGACGATCGTGCGGTCGGTGCTCGACGTCCAGGAGACGCTGCTGATCGCGTTCGTCCTGGTGGTCGTCGTGATCTTCGTGTTCCTGGGCCGGGCGTCGGACACGCTGATCCCGACGGTGGCGCTGCCGCTCTCGCTGCTGCTGACCTTCATCGCGATGCGGCTGCTGAACTACAGCCTGGACAACCTCTCGCTGATGGCGCTGACGCTCGCGATCGGCTTCCTGGTGGACGACGCGATCGTGTTCCTGGAGAACACGGTGCGGCGGATGGAGAAGGGCGAGAAGGCGTTGGAGGCCACGCTCAACTCCGCGAAGGAGATCAGCTTCACGATCGTCTCGATGACGATCTCGCTGGCGGCGGTCTTCCTGCCGCTCGTCTTCATGTCGGGCCTGGTGGGCCGCATCTTCCGCGAGTTCGCGGTCACGATCGTGGTCTCGATCATCGCCTCGGGCGTGGTCTCGCTCACGCTCACCCCGCTCATGTGCGCGCGCCTGCTCAAGCCGCGCGGCCACGGCGCGAAGCAGACCTGGATGGAGCGCGTGATGGGCGCCGCCGAGAAGCGCGTCCTGAGCGTCTATTCAGGGTCGCTCTGGTTCTTCCTCCGCCACCGCTGGCTCTCCGCGCTGATCTGGCTCCTCACCCTGGCCGGCACCGGCTACCTCTTCCTCAAGGTCGAGAAGGCCTTCCTCCCCCCCGGCGACTCCAGCGTCATGTTCGGCATCTTCCTGGGCCGCGAAGGCGCCTCGCCCCGGCAGATGCGCGAGATCCAGGACAGTGTCGAGGAGAAAGTCCACGCCGATCCGAACGTCCTCGCCGCCTTCACGATGACCGGCAACGGCCAGTTCATCGCCGCCAACCAGGGCCTCATGTTCGTCATGCTCAAGGGCCCCGGCGAGCGCGCCCCCATCCCCCTCGTCGCCGCCCAGATGATGGGCGTCATGAGCCAGATCCCCGGCGTCTTCGCCTTCGTCCGCCCCTTCCCCGTCCTCGAGATCTCCACCGGCGCCACCAGCCAGAACCTCGGCCAGTACGCCTACTCCATCTCGGGCGTCGATCCCGCCCAGGTCTACGAGGCCGCCGAAAAGCTCATGGGCAAGCTCTACGCGGCCATGCCCGACCCGGCCTTTCCCTTCCTTACCGTCCAGTCCGACTACTTCCACAACACGCCGAACCTCGACATCCGCCTGCACCGCGAGAAGGCCCGGATCCGCGGCGTCTCCGAGGCCCGGATCCTCAACCTCCTCCGCAACGCCTACTCCCAGAACTACGTCTACCTCATCAAAAAGCCCGCCGACCAGTACCAGGTCATCCTGGAGGTCGACGACCCCGCGCGCGGCGAACCCGAGGACCTCGCGCTCCTGCGCATCCGTTCCGACGACGGCCGCCATCTGGTCCCCCTCGACGAGCTCATCAGCTGGGAGCGCAGCGTCGGGCCGCAGGCCGTGAACCACCTCAACCAGTTCACCAGCGTCACGATCTCCTTCAACCTGAAGCCGGGAACGGCCCTCGGCGCCGCCACCGACTTCGTCCAGAAGGCCGCCGCGGAGGTCGTCCCGTCCACCCTGCGCGCCGGCCTGCAGGGCGAGGCCCTCACCTTCCAGGACACGGTCCGCGACCTCCTGATCCTCGGCGCCCTGGCCGTCTTCGTCATGTACGTGATCCTCGCGATCCTCTACGAGAGCTACCTGCATCCGCTGACGGTGCTGTCGACGCTGCCCACGGCCCTGGTCGGCGGCCTGCTCGCGCTCGTGGTCTTCGGCGAGCAGGCTTCGCTCTACGCGTTCGTGGGCATGTTCATGCTGATGGGCATCGTGAAGAAGAACGGCATCATGATCGTCGACTTCGCCATCCAGCGCCGCGAGAAGGGCGAGGCCGCCGACCAGGCCATCCACGACGCGAGCCTCGACCGCTTCCGCCCCATCCTCATGACGACCCTCGCCGCCGTCTTCGGCGCCCTCCCCATCGCCCTCGGCTTCGGCGCCGACGGCGCCTCCCGACGTCCCCTCGGCCTCGTCATCGTCGGCGGCCTCATCGTCTCCCAGTTCATCACCCTCTACATCACCCCGCCCATCTATCTCCTCATGGAGAGCTTCCAGGAGAAGGTCCTCAACCGCACCAGCTTCTTCCATTCGGGGCACCGACATGAAGCCTGAACGGAAATCCCAAATCCCAAATCCCACACCCCAAGGTTGGGTACATCTGGGATTACTCCTCCTCGCGGGGTGCGCCGTCGGCCCGGACTACGAAGAGCCCAAGACCGAGTCGGCCGGCGCGTTCCGGAACGCCGAGGGGATGTCGACCGACCCCGCCGAGATCGCCTGGTGGAAGGGCTTCGCGGATCCGAAGCTCGACGACCTCATCGCGCGCGCGGCCTCCGGCAACCTCGGCGTCAAGGCGGCGGCCGCGCTGCTGCGGGAAGCGCGCGCGCTCTACGGGCTGGAGACCTACGATCTCTTCCCCACCGTCACCACCCGCGCCGACTACACCCGGCAGATGCTGTCGAAGGCGACGTTCCTGAGCGACGTCCCCCGCGACGACCGCGTCTTCGGCTACTACAGCGCCGGCTTCGACGCCTATTGGGAGCTCGACTTTTTCGGCCGCGTGCGCCGCTCGATGGAGGCCGCCTCCGCGGAGGTCGGGCTCGCCGACGCGACGCGGCGCGACGTCCTCCTCTCGGTCCTCGCGGAGATCGCCCGGAGCTGGTTCGAGCTCAAGGGAGCGCGGAACCGGCAGGCTGTCGCGAGCCGCAACATCGCCAACGAAGAGGAGGCGCTGCGGCTGACGATCGCCCGCTTCGAGGCCGGCCGGGGCGCGGAGCTGGACGTCGAGCGCGCCCGCACGCAGCTGCGGTCGACGCAGGCGGCGCTGCCGCCGATCGAGGAGGACGTCGCGCGGGCCCGCCACCGGCTGGCGGTGCTGCTGGGGACGTCGCCCCACGCCTTCGACGTCGACACGGGCCCGCCGGCGCCGCCGGACGCGCTGCCGAAGCTGATCGCGATCGGGAAGCCGGAGGACCTGCTGCGGCGGCGGCCGGACATCCGCCGGGCGGAGCGGCGGCTGGCGGCCGCGACGGCACGGATCGGGGTGGCGACGGCGGACCTGTTTCCGCGGGTGACGATCGCGGGGACGTACGGGCCGCAGGCGCAGAAGCTGTCGGACCTCACCCACGCGGGGGCGGCGGCATACAGCTTCGGCCCGACGATCAGCTGGGCGGCCTTCGATCTGGGACGGGTGGCCGCGCGGATCCGGGCGGCGGACGCGCGGGCGGAAGCCGACCTCTACGCGTACCAGGAGACGGTGCTGCGCGCGCTGGAGGAGACGGAGAACGCGCTGACGAGCTTCGGCCGGGAGCGGGCGCGGCGGGACGCGCTGTCCGGCGCGGCGACCTCGGCCGCGCGGGCGGCGGAGCTGGCGGAGACCCGCTACCAGGCCGGCGCGGCGGACTTCCTGGCCACGCTCGACGCGCGGCGCACCCTGATCGTCCTGCAGCTCCAGCTCGCGGACTCCCAGACCCGCGTCATGACCTCCCTCATCGCCGTCTACAAGGCCCTGGGCGGCGGCTGGGAGATCGCCGAGCCCCCGCCCCGAAGCTCTCCCTGACCGCCCCGTTTCCGGCGTTCTGAATTAGCTCTTCGTATTCGCGGCCACAATGGCCGCGATGATCGCGGCGGCCATGGACCAGCCCAACAGATAGGTGAAAACGACCTGTCCTTTATGCAAGGGCACGGATCTGGCCCGAAAGTCAGTTGTGGTCTTTTCGTCCGACGAACTGCGTCCGGTTTCAATGACCCTATAGCTGCCGAGAGGAGCTACGGGGATGAACGAAAAAACATACCAGAGCGTTTGGATTGACGATTTGCAGGTCGAACACGTCTTTGAGTTCCCAAAGAACGTGGTGCCGAATCCCCTCGCGGATGCCGCGTCCAGCCTTTCCTCTAGTTCCTTGGAAGACGCCAGGCAGGCTTCGCAGAATCGGGTTCTAGGTGTCTCGAATCCCATATGGCCCGGCGGAATTATACACCGATGGCAGCTCCGGCGATTACCTGGGAGATCGCCGAGCCGCGTCAGCGCTAATTAAGGGGTGGCGAGGTCCTGGATCGTGGCAAGCGGCAGGGCTCGGTTGTAGATGCGCAGGTCATCCAGACGAGCGTCCAGGAAATCCACGGCGGGCGAGGCCGCCCACTTCGTCCCGATGAACAGGGGCTCGTTCGACACGAAGAGGGATCCCGTCGCGGCCTGCTGGCCCGCCAGCACGCCGTCGATGTAGAACTTGAGGACGGACCCGTCGTAGGTTCCCGCGATGTGATGCCATTGCCCCAGAGTAGGGGCGGCCACGAACACGTCCCCCACGCTGCCCATCCCGAACCGGAGCTGGTTGGTCGCGGAAACCTCGAGCACGTATTGAAAGTTGACGGTCACTCCCTTCTGCACGATCCGGTTGGCGGCCTCCCAGATGTCCGCGTTGATCCAGGTCGCGATGGTCAGCTCGCCCGTCGGGTTGAGCGACGGAGCGTCGGGCACCTGGACGTAGTCGTCCGCGCCGTCGAAGTTCAGGGCGCCGTCGACGTGGCCGGCCGTCCACGCCCCGCCGCCCACCAGAGTTCCCGTATTTCCCTGGCCTGAGGCATCGGCGGCCAGCGAACCCGCGATTTCGTCGAATCGCCAGTGCGCCGCGAGCCCTCCCGCCAGATCCGTCACCGTCAGCTGAACCGAGGTGGTCGGCCCCGTCAGCCCGGGCGCCGTCACTCCGATCAGGGCGACGTGCTCGCCGATCGCCGGAATGGGCGGTCGATAGACCCCGCCGGTATTCGTCATGCCGAGGTTGTTCTCGCCTCCCCAGACGACCATGCGCGAGCCTGTCCACACGCCCCGGTGCCGCCACCGGGCGGACGGGGCTCCGGCCGTCGGCACCGTTCCGATCCACGCGTCCATGGAGGGGCTGTAGCGGGCTCCGGTCGCGAGGCGCGCCGCTCCGTCATGGCCTCCCCACACGACCATCTCGCGGCCCGTCCACACGGCGCTGGCCGCGGTCCGCGCCGAAGGCGCTCCGGTCGTGGTCACGGTGCCCACCCAACTGTCCGAAGAGGAGTTGTAGAGCGCGCCCGTGTTCAAGCTGCTGCTGGCATCGGCTCCGTTTCGACCTCCCCAGACGATCATGCGGTCGCCCGTCCAGACCGCCACGTGTTCCTGCCTCGGAATCGCGCCGACGGTGGTCGTCGTCCCGACCCAGGTGTCGGACGTCGAGGCGTATTTCGCGCCCGTGTTGAGCAGGGTTCCGTCCCAGCCTCCCCAGATGATCATCTCCGAGCCTGTCCAGACGGCCGTATGCGCCTCTCGAGGTCCCGGAGCCCCCGTGGTCGTGGTGGCGCCGGTCCAGGAGTCCGGACGGTAGCGGAATCCCGTGTTGTGACCGCCGGCGCTCGTGCCGCCCCAGAAGATGACATCATTGCCGTCCCAAACCGTGGACGCGTACCGGCGCGCGGCGGGCGCTCCGACGAGGGTCGTCGCGCCGAGCCAGGTATTGCCGACCGGGTCGTAGAGAGCGCCGGAGTCGACGTCCGAGGGCGCGACGGCGACCGATCCGCCCCAGACGACGACTTCGGAACCTGTCCACTCCATGGAATGAACCCAGCGGGCCGTCGGAGCCCCGGCGGTCGGAGGGGCCGGATCCCAGCCCTGAAGCTGGTACGTCGCGTCCACCGAGACCGTCAGATTGACGCTTTGGCCCGGAGGCAGCGTACCGGTGGAGGGCGAAACCGACAGCCAGGGCTCGTCGGCGCTCACGGTCCAGGTCGCGGATTCGCCTCCGGTATTGGAGAGCACGATGTCCTGGCTTGCGGGATCGCTGGCGCCTTCATCGCAGGCGAAGGTCAGAGCGGCCTGGGAAAGCGTCAGCACGGCAGGACCTGAAGGAGCGGCCCCCAGGATGACCTCTCCGCACGCGGGAACCACGGCGGACAAAGCCAGAGCGAGGATCAGTCTGACTTGGGTGGGCATGCCAGAATGATATCCCCCCGCGCGGGCCGGCGAGCCCGGATCGGCTAGGCCGCCGGGACCAGCGCGAGGCGCGTCGGGACTTCCAGGCGGATCACGCCGTCGTGCGCCAGCCGGCAGAGCGCCTGCAGCACGGTGAAGCGCGGGAAGAGGCAGAGGTGGAGGAGGCTGATCACGGGCCGCTTGCCGTCGATCAGGCGAAGGAGGTCCTCCGTCGCCTCCGCGTCGACCTCGCGCGTTCCGGGCGGCACGGGGGCGCAGGTCCGCACGGGCACGTGGCGGAGGTCGGGGATGACGGCCTTGATCGCCGGCAGCTCCTCGACCCGGTTCGCGGCCCGCGCGACGACGCGCGCGATGTCGCAGTCCGCGCCGTAGCCGCCGAACGTCCCCGCCTCGAGCTCCTGGGAGGCGTCGAAGAACGGGTGGAAGTCGAACGTGCCTTCCGTCCAGGTCAGGATCTCGCTGAGGTCCTCGAGCATCCACTCGGCCATCAGGCGGGCCGACGCCTCAGGGTTCAGGAAGGGCGCGGGCGTATTCTCGCTCGGCGCGCTCCGCGCGTCGCGGAGCAGGCGCTCGAAGCCGTGGCAGCGGCGCGAGCCGCGCACGAGCCGGAGGCCGGTCGGCGCCACGCGCAGCACGCGGTGATCCAGGCCGGACTGCACGGTGAGCAGGCCCGCCTTGCGGTTCAGGATCAGCGCCTGCAAAAGGTGCGCGAGACTCAGGACCGACAGATCGCCGCGGATGGCCGCCATGGTATCCCCCCCTCTTCCCTGTCCATCTACTTCATCGGCCGCCCCCGCCGGATTCTGTACGTGAATCGAACGGACGGTTATCCTGGGACCCGGCGATGCTCCTTCACCTCAGCGTCGAGACCTTCCGCGGGCCCGTGGGACGCGCGCCCCTGCTCCACCTGGCCGTCTGGCTGAGCTGGGACGGCCCGGACGCGCCCTGGAACCTCACCGTCCTCGAGCGGGGCGACGACGGCCGCCTCGCGACGCGGGAAGGCTCCGTGCCGCCGGACGTGATGGACGTCCTCGAAACCCGCTTGAAGGAGGCCGGCGACGCCCGCGTGAGCGAGGTCGTCGACACCTCCGACACCGCGGGCCAGGTCCGGATCCGGGCCGAAGGCCCCGACTTCCGCCGGGAGATCCTGATCCCCATGCTCTCGTCCGGCTTCCAGGGCCCGGACGCGGAGGCGCTGCGCGACTTCCTCCGCCGCCTCCTCGCCGCCGCGGGCGTCGCGTCGACCGACACGCGCTGGGCCACTCTCGGCGAGTGTTAACGTTCCAATCTGATTCGGACGTTAACACTACAGCAGGCGGCGGCGCCGGAACATCCACATCAGCGCGCCGGAGATCGTCGCCATGACCCCGACCACGATCCAGAACGCCCAGGGATGCTTCTGGAACGGCAGGTCGACGTTCATGCCGTAGATGCCGGCGAGCAGGGACGTCGACATCAGGATGATCGAGAACACCGTCAGCACCTTGACGATCTCGTTCGTCCGGTTCGAGACGACGGTGAGGTAGACCTCCATCGCGCTCGACAGGACGTCGCGGAACGACTCCAGCATCTCCGAGACGCGGTAGACGCGGTCGAAGACGTCCCGGAACAGGATGGCCTCGCCCTGCGAGATGACCCGCAGTTCCCCGCGGGCGAGGCGGTTGAGCACCTCGCGCTGCGGGCTCACGACCCGCCGGAGATGCAGGATCTCCTTCTTCATGGCGAAGATCTCCCGCAGCGCCGGCCGGCTCGCGTGCTTGAACAGCCGGTCTTCGATGTCGTCGATCCCCTCGTCGAACGACTCCATGATCGCGAGGTACTCGTCCGCGAGGTCGTCGAGGATCTCCGCCAGCACCCGGTCCGGCCCGCGCTCCATCAGCGTCCCCACCTCCAGGCAGCGCTTCCACGCCTCCTGGATCGCCGAGACCGGAACCGCGTGATAGGTCACCAGCAGCTTCGCGCCCAGGAAGACGTCGATCTCCTCCGTCGCGATCGGCCGCTTCGACTTCACGCCGTGGAACACGAGATACACGTAGTCCCCGTAGTCCGTCAGGCGCGGATGGTTGCTCGCGCTCACGCACTGGTCGACGGCCATCCGGTGGAACCCGCAGAGCGTGACCAGCAGCTCCCGCTCGGCGTCCGTCGACGCCTCCATGTCGATCCACAGCGTCCCGTCGCCGGACTTGACCAGGCGGTCGATCTCCTCCCGCGCCGCGATCTCGCGCACGGGCGACGTGGGACTCAGGTGGAGGGCTTTGAGCATGAAAGTCCGGGGATTATACCCCCCGCAAGGCCAGCCCCGCCGGAACGAGGGACGCGACGGCCGCCGCCGACAGCGCGAGCCGCGCCTCCGTCAGGCGGCCCCCCTTGAACGCGAACCAGGCCCACGTCAGCAGCGCGGCGACGGCCGCCAGGCTCGCGAGGAGGCGCTTCCGACGTCCCCAGGCCGCGCCCAGGACCACGAGCGGGAGGATCCAGGTCAGGCCGCGGAGGGAACGCCCCGTCATGGCGATCTTCGTCCAGGGCGTGAGCGCGCCCGCGACGGCGAAGACGGCGCCGATGACCCAGAGGAAACCGCCGGACCGGCGCTCGAAGGCGCGGGCGAGCGGCTGGTTGGTGGGGTCGATCCGCAGGGCTTCCGCGAAGTGGGCCCGCCCGGCGTCGTCGTCCCCCACCATGCTCCGGGCGAGGCCGGCCTGGATGTGGGCGACCTCGTCTTCGGGATGTCGCTGAAGGATCTCGCGCGCCGCGAGCTGGGCTTCCGCGTTCCGTCCCAGCTCGCGCAGGGCGACGATGCGGAGGTTGAGGCAGTTGAGGTCGTTCGGGTCGATCGCGAGCCCGCGCTCCGCGAGCTCGAGAGCCTCCGCCCCGCGCTTCTGCGCGATCCGGATCTGTCCCAAGAGCGCGAGGTGCCCCTCGTTCTCCGGCAGGAGGTCGAGCGCCGTGAGCGCGGCGGTCTCGGCCTCCGCGATCCGCTTCGCGGACAGGAGGACCCGGCCGAGGACGTAGTGGCAGAAGGGGACGTCGGGGGCCTGCGCGACGGCCTCCCGCGCTTCGCGTTCGGCGGCGGCGTGATCGTCCCGGTGATGGAAGCAGAGGGCCAGGAGCGCGTGGCCGAAGGGGCTGTCGGGCTGCCGTTGCAAGCCCCGCCGGATCAGCGGCTCGGCGAGGTCGGGCCGCCCGCCCGCGAGCATCTCGAACGCGCCCTGGAAGGGGTCCACGCTCAGCGGCCCCGCAGGCTCGCCGCCAGGATCGGCGCGGCGATGCCCGTCGCCAGCACGCCCCAGGCGAAGTAGCCCATGAACCTCAGGGCCTGATCGACATCCGCCGGGGGGACCAGGAAGGCCCAGGTCGTCGCCGCCAACCCCAGCAGCCCCAGCGTCGCCCAGCCCAACAGCCGCCGGGCCCGGCCTTCGCACTTCAGCGTCGAGGCCAAAGGGATCACCATCAGGCCCGCGTGGAAGGTCAGCAGCAGCGCGTAGTCCGAATCCGTCCACAGCCAGACGCCCAGGGCCGCGAGGGCCGTCCCCAGGAGCCCGCCGATCCAGGTCGACTCCCGCCGCTGCGCCGCGGTCAGCGCGTGCTTCCCCAGCGGGTGCAGCCGCAGCGCGAGATTGAAGACGGGCGACGCGACCCAGGTCAGCGCCGCGAAGACCATGTAGCCGATGATCAGCGGCATCAGCCAGGGCTTCGCCGCCGGCGAGCGCTCCGCCGCCGCGATCAGCCCCCGGTAGGCCAGATAGCCGCCGATCATGATCCCCCACTGGGCGCGGCCGCTGAGCCGGCCCATCCAGAGGAAGAAGCGGAGCATCAGGCCGTAGACCGGATTGCGCGCCTTCAGCGCCTCCACGATCCCCGCCCGCGCCCACGCGTTCGTGGGGTCCAGCCGCAGCGCCTCCCGGAAATGCTCCATCGCCTTCCGGGGATCGCCCTCGTGCAGCAGGCCCCAGCCGCGGTTCGCGTGCGTGACGTCGTTCTCGGGGTCGCGCTCCAGCGCCGCGCCGAGCGACGCGGCCGCCTCGGCCCGACGTCCCAGCTGCGTCAGCGCGATCGCCCGCATGTTCCCGCAGTCCGGATCCTCCGCGTCGAACGTCAGGCCGATCTCCGCCTCTTCCAGCGCCTCCTTCCAGCGCTGGCGCTCGAGGTGGATCGCGGCCCGCAGCGCGCGCGGGGAGGGCTGCTCGGGATCCAGCCGCAGGCATTCCCCCGCGGCCTCCATCGCCTCGTCCAGCCGCTTGCGCCGCCGGAGGATCTGGGCCCGCATGAAGTGCGCGCCCGGGAAGTCGGGCTCCAGCGCCACCCCCCGGTCCGCCTCGGTTTGCGCCTGCTCCAGCTCCTTGCGCTCCGCCAGGCAGACCGCGAGGAACGAGTGCAGGCGGCCGTTGTCGGGATCCTCCGCCAGCGCGAGCCGCAGCTCCGACTCCGCGAGGTCGTAGCGCGACTGCTCCAGCAGCAGGGCCGCCCGGGAGAGCCGCGGGTCCATCACAGCTTCAGGTATTTGAGGATGTCGTCGTACAGCCCGCCCTGGTTCGCGTAGAGGGCGTAGTTGCGGGCCGTGCCGAACCACTCGCGCGCCGACGGCTTCACCTTGCCCGCCGCCGCCAGCAGGTCCTTCGTCCCCAGCGGGCGCGGCACGCCGTCCTTCAGCGCGTCCTTCAGCTTGTCCTCGATCGCCACGTCGATCGTCGCCTTCAGGTCCGCGCCCGAGAAGTGTTCCGTCTTTTTGCCGAGGTGGTCGAAGTCGACGTCCCCCAGCGGCTTCCCCTGGCAGAGGATCCGCAGGATCCCCGCCCGCGCGGGCGCGTCGGGCGGCGGCACGAAGACGATCCGGTCGAAGCGCCCGGGACGTCGGAACGCCGAATCCAGGTGCCACGGCGCGTTCGTCGCGGCGAGCACCAGCACGCCGTCGTTCGCGGCCTCGACCCCGTCCAGCTCCGAGAGGAACTGGTTGATGAGGTGCCGCCCGCCGCTCGTGCGCATGTCCGTGCGGCTGGCGCCCAGGGCGTCGACCTCGTCGAAGAACAGCACGCAGGGCGCGCTGCGCCGCGCCTGATCGAAGATCCCGTGCAGCTGCTTCTCGGAGTTCCCGATCCACATGTCGAGCACGTCGTGGATGCCCACCGCGAGGAAGCCCGCCTTGATCTCGCCGGCCGTCGCGCGCGCGAGGTGCGTCTTTCCGCAGCCCGGCGGCCCGTACATCAGGATCCCTCCGCCGATCTTCTTGCCGTAGGCCTTGTAGATCTCCGGATGCGTCAGCGGATGGATGATCTTGAGGCGGATCTCCTCCTTGAGCGCCTCCATGCCCCCGACGTCCTTGAAGGAGATCTTGGGGCGCTCGACTTCCACCTCCGCCGGCCCCTCCTCGCCCTCGCCGCGCGCGGCGCGGACGCGGCCGTCGACGACCTCCCCTTCCGACGCCCCGATGCCCAGCCGGTTCGCGAGCTCGGGGTCGGCCGCGGCGGGATCGATCTCGAGGCCCCGCTTGTAGGCGCGGACGGCGCGGTCGACGTCCCCTCCGCGCGCGAGCAGACGCGCGTGCAGCACGTAGGCGGCGCCGGGGGTGTCGTTCTGGGTGAGCAGGCTTTCGACGATGACGATGGCCTCCGAGTCCTTCCCCATCTGGGAGAAGGCGCGCGCGAGGCCGATCTTGAGCAGCGATTCGGCGGGCCACTTGGCGAGCGCGTCGCGGAACTCGCGCGCGGCCTCCTCGAAGCGCCCGGCGCCGAGCAGGCTCTCGGCGAGATGCCGCCGGAGCGGCATGTTCTCCGGCGACTGGCGCACGGCGTCGCGGAGCAGCTTCAGCGGATCGTCCATGGCCTCAATATACCCCTTCAACGCGGACGCCACAGCGGCGGCACAACAGGTGCGCGGGCAGGTCCGGCGCCGCCGCGGAGGGCGTCATCTTCCCGCAACCCTGACAGCGAACGGCGCCTCCATAGAACAGCAAAACCACGAGCCAGCCGGGCGGCCCGATCAGACCCCAGAGAAAGCCCGCGAGCGGCCGCCCCTTGACCTTCGCTCCGATGGTCCAGCCGATCAGCGGGCAGAGCGGCGCCAGCGGCGCCAGGAGCATCAGCCCGAGGATGCTCATTTGTCCTTATTCTTGCGCTCGAGGAGCTTCTTGAGCGCGTCCTCCAGCAGGCCGGGCAGCGCGTCCTTGATCAGGTTCTCGATGACGCGCTCCAGGTCGAGCCGCGGGCTGGACGCCTTGCCGCGCAGGGGGACCTTGATCGTCTGGCCCGTGTACCGCTCGAGGTTCGGGTAGCGCTTCCGCATCGCCGGCGTCAGCGGCATCTCCACCTCGAGCTCCATCGTCTTGTCGAAGGCCACCCAGCCCGTGAAGCGCAGCTCGTAGCGCGCCAGGCGCAGCGTCATGTTGGAGTAGGCGCAGCGGCCGTTCTCGACCCGGATGTCCGTGCCCAGCAGCTCGCCCCGCAGGTCGTTGCCTTCCCCCAACGCCTGCATGATCAGCGCCACCGCCGGCGAGCCCGTGATCACCAGGTCCTTCACCGCCAGCGTGCCGTTCCCGCGCAGCGCCGGCGCCGCCGCCTTCTCCCAGTCCTTCGTCGCCGGGTCGAGCGGACCCGTCCACGTCAGGCGGAAGTCGGCCGTCGACTTCCCCGCCACCGCCCCGTTCACCGTGTGGAAGATCGGGTTGATCGACGACAGGAACGGCGCCATGTCGGCGTTGGCGTCGACCTCCTTCGCCTTGAAGTCCACCGTGCTGACCGGCTTATCCTTCGCTTCGCGCAGGTCGATCGAGGCCGTCAGGTCCGTCCGGCCCTGGTTGACCGCGAGCGGCGACGTGGTCTTCATCAGGCCCTTGTCGACGGCCAGGTTCGCCTTGCCCGACACGGTCACGCCGGTGTGGGTGTAGCGGGGGATGTCGACGTCCACCGTCCCCTTCGCGTCGCGGAGCGAGGCGCCGTCGAGCGCGATCGTGATCGTCTTCTCCTCGGCGCCCGAAAGCGTCCCCGGCATGAAGGGCTTGAGCACCGCGCCCAGCTTGTCGGGATGGAAGCGGAACGTCCCGCGGATCCCTTCGAACGCGGGCTCCGTGTCGAAGTTCTTCACCTTCCCGGTCAGGCCGCCGCGCAGGAAGCCGCACGCGACGTCCGCCTTGCGGATGTCGAACGCCCCCTTGGCCAGGCCGACGTCGTGCGTGAGCGTGACGGCCTCCTCCTTCACCACGTTCTTCTTTTCGTCGACGACTTCCAGGTTCACGAGCTTCGTGACGCCGCTCGTGCCCTTGGGCGAATAGGTCAGGTCGGCCTCGACGCCCGCCTTCCCGGCATACGTCGGCTCGATCCACTCCACGAGCGCGCTCCGAAGCTTCGCGACCAGGTCGTCGCCTTTCATTTGGACGTCGAACGTCGCCGGCCGTGACCGCGCGGTCTTCACGATTCCCTTCGAGGTGATCGTCAGGTGCTTCAGCTCGGTCTTCCCGGTCGCGGTGATCAGGTTCGGCTTGAGCGAGACGGTCGCGTTCAGCGGGATCGGCTCGCCGGCCAGGCCGAGGTCGGGGATCCACTTCGAGAGCTCCCCCGGCCTCACGGTCGCCTCGAGCGCGAGCTCGCCTTCGCGCGCGGGGTCCCTCACCTTCCGGATCGCGCCGCGGAGGATGACGTCGACGGCCGACGACTTCAGCTCTCCGGCCTCGATGGCCAGGCCGCCGCCGGGCGCGAGGGAGAGCTTGCCCCTCTGCAGCAGCGTCGCGTCGATCGGACCGTTGGCGCCCACTTTCACGCCGGCGGCCGTCGCCGTCACGTCGTACGCGTCGCCCCCGTAGGAGCCCTTGGCGTCGACCCGGCCGGCCAGCTTCGGCGCGTCGGCTATGAAGAGGCCCAGATTCGATCCGATGGCCGTGAGGTCGGCCCCGAACACGAACGAAGACTCCCGGACCGAGAGCGGCGTGAGCGTGAAGCCGCCCTTCGCGTCGGCGGTGGCGAGCGCCGAGCGCAGCGTGAGCGTCTTCAGGTCGAGGGACTTTTTCGTGCCGTCCCACGCGCCCGCGGCGGCGAACGTCGCGAGCTTGTCGATCTCCGTCCGCGTCTTCTTTTCCACCGCGGCCAGGCCGTCGAGCTCGCCCTTCACGTTGAACGTCGCCGCCTCACCCTTCCAGCCCGCGTCGCCGCTGATCCAGGCCCTGCCCTCGAGGATCACGCCGGGCTTCAGCTCGATCAGCCCCGGCAGCGCCGCGGCGAGCGCGCCGAGGTCGGCTTTCGCCGAGAATCCCATCGTGACGGCGCCGCCCTTCCGCTCGGCGCGCAGGTCCGCCTGCATCACCGGGCCCGACTTGAGGACGATCGAATGCCAGCCGTCGCCCTTCGCGTCGATCAGGCCCTCGTGCTTCAGCGTCGCGTCGAGCGGGCCGTAGCCCTCGAAGCGCACGCCGCTGAACGTGCCGTCGAGCGAGACGGCCTCGCCTTCCGCCTTCGCCCGCAGCGAGGCCTTCCCCGCCAGCGCGGGCGGCTTCTCCAGGACCGCGCCGAGCTTCGACGCCAGCCCCGCCAGGTCCGCGTCGAGCGTCAGCGTCGACGCCCGAACCGTCAGGACGTCGCCGACCGTCGCCCCGCCCTTCCCCTCGGCCGTCGCGAACGACGACGTCAGCTTGAGGCGGTCGACCGTCGCCGTGCTCGTCGTCCCGTTCCAGGCAACG
Source organism: Planctomycetota bacterium (assembly GCA_036383955.1). Classification (GTDB taxonomy): domain Bacteria; phylum Planctomycetota; class MHYJ01; order MHYJ01; family JACPRB01; genus JACQFK01. The sequence continues at coordinate 18,141 of DASVNH010000296.1, forward strand.
CCGGCGTCCAGCAGGATCTCCTTGTCCAGGGGCGTCCGCTTCTTGGAGGCGTCGACCGCCGCCAGGTCGGTCGTCCGGGCGACGAGGTCCACGCGCGCGTCCCGGGCCTGATAGGCCGCCTTCGCGCGCAGCGTCGACTTCCCCTCGAGCGCGAGCCCGGCCTTGAAGCCCAGCGCCTTTTCGAGCACGCGCCCGAGCTCGGCGAGGTCGCTGGAGGCGTCGAGCGTCGCCTGGACCGCCGGATCCTTGTAGATCGCGGCGAGGTCGGCCGAGAGATGGGCTTCCAGCGCCTTCCCCGAGAAGACGCTCAGCGACGCCTGGCCGTTGCCCGCGTCGTCGATCGCGCCTTGGCTCTCGTGCGACACCCCTTCGATCACGACGGGCTTGCCGTCGACCGTCACCGTGACGCGCGGAGACGTCGTCTTGAGGTTCCAGGCCAGCGGAGCGGTCCCCGCCGTGCCCCGGAGGCTCACGGTCCCCTCGGCGGCGACGTCGGCCTTGAGCAGGCCCGACGTCCTCAGCCACGCGACGGTCTCGGCGAGATGGACGTCGATCTCCAGCCGCGCCGTGACGCCGGCTTTGGTCACCTGGGCCGTGACGCCGAGGTCGAGGAGCTTGCCCGCCTGGAGGTGAAGGCCGTGATCTCCGACGCCCTGCGCGTCCAGGCCGCCCTTGTGGTCGAACGAGATCGACTCGAACGCGAAGGCGCGGCCGCGATGGCGGACGTCGACGTTCTTCCCCTTCACCCAGCTCTGGCCCGAGAAGGCCGGCAGTCCGTTGAGCGAATACTGGAGCGACGCGTCGAGCGTGCCGGAGAGATCCAGGGTCGGATCGCCGTAGGCCCGCGCGACGGCGGCGAGGTTGGCGAGGGCGAGATTCTGGACGTCGATCCGCGCCGGGCCGGCCCCCGGTTCGAGGGCGTACTCGCCTTTCGCGGCGATCGTGCCGCCGGCGGGATCGCCGAGGGACAGCGACCAGGGGATCGGCCGGTCGAGGCCGTCGACCCGGGCGTCGACCGTCAGCGCCAAGAAGCGGGTCTCCTGGCCGGCCTCGCGCACGCGGATGTCCCCGCCGCGGACGCGCAGAACGGCCTGGACGTTCAACGGGGACTTGGAGCCTCCGGAGGACGTCGAGGCTCCCGAAGGCGGTTTCGGCGGGGCTTCGTAGTTGAAGCGGCCCTGGCCGTCGCGTTCCACGAAGACCCGGGGGGCGTCGACCTCGACGTCCGCCACGTAGCTGCCGGAGAGGGCGGAGAAGAGGGCGACGTCGGCGCGGACGGCGTCGACCTCCAGCAGGGGCTCGCGGAAGCCGCGGGGGACGACCTTCAGGCCCTTGAGGAGGACCCGGCCGGACCAGCTGAAGGAGGCGTCCTGGAGGGTGACGTCGGCGGCGAGGGTTTCGCCGAGCACGGAGGGGACTTTGGAGCGGAGCACGGCGCCGGCGATGGGGGGGACGAGAATCGCGGCGAGGAGGAGGAGGCCGAAGAGGACGGCGCCGGTGATGCCGAGGATCTTCTTCCAGCGGCGCTTTTTCGGCGGCGGGGGCGGGGGCGGGGCGGGATCCCCGGGAGGCGTCGTCATAGCGGGTTCAGCCTAGGACATTCGATCGGGTCGATCAAGAGGCCGCGGTTACGAAACAGACCGTCTGTTTCGTACCTCGACGTCCCCCCTTCTACGACGGGATTGAACCCGGGAGGGTCCGATAAATGTCGATACAATACGGGAATAACCGGGTTGAAGATGGATCAGACACACGACGGAAACAAGGTGCGGGACGAGGCGCTGGTCCGGCGCGCCAAGGCCGGGGACCGAGAGGCCTTCGGCGGGCTCGTGGACCGCTTTCAGGCGCCCGTCTACCGCGTGGTCCGGGGGATCCTGTCGGACCCGGCCGAAGCGGAAGACGTGGCCCAGGAAGCCTTCCTGCGCGCGTTCGAGAGCCTGGCCAAGTTCCGGGGCGAGTCGGGGTTCTTTACCTGGCTCTACCGGATCGCGGTCAACGAGGCCCTCCGCGCGAGGAAACGCAAGTCCTTCGCCCGGATCGAAGCGGTGCCTGAGGTGGAGGCTCCCCGGCCGGAAACGCCGGACGAGGACGGGCCCTCCCCCGCGGCGCTGGAGCGGCTGCTGGGAAAGCTGAGCGATGAGTTCAGGGCGATCGTCGTGCTGAGGGACCTCGAGGGGCTCTCCTACCAGGAGATCGCCGAGACGCTCGAGATCCCGATGGGCACGGTCGAGTCGCGTCTGTTCCGCGCGCGGCGCGACCTGCGCGAACTCTGGCGGAAGTCGAAGGAGCCGAAGAATGCGGTGTGACGACGCGTCGCGGGCCCTGTACGCGGGCGAGAGCGCTCCGGACCTGGAGATCCATCTCTCCGCCTGCGACGAGTGCCGCCTGCTGGCGCAGGACCTGGCCGGCCTGAGCAAGGGCTTCGCCCGCGCCCGCGCCGCCTGGGTCCCCTCCTCCGCCTTCCGGGTCGTCGTGCCGTCCGTGAACTGGCGCCGCCTGGCCGCCGCCGCCTGCCTCCTCCTGCTCCCGCTGGCCGGCGCGGCCGCGATGTCCCTCCGCGCCGCCACCGCCGAGGCCGCGCGGGACCTGAGCGCGATCCTCGAGCCGTCCACTCCCGCCGACCCGACGGACCGCCAGATCCTGGCCACCCTCTTCCTCCAGGAGGACCAGCCGTGAAGTTCTGGATCCTGATCTTCTCCGCCGCCCTCTTCGCGGGCGGCACCTGCCTGGGCGTCGCGCTGCATCCGAAGCTCGCCCCGCCCCCGCCGGCCGTCGCGAAGCCCGCCCCCGAGCCCGCCTGGTCCGGCTGGAGCCGCGGCGGCGAGTTCTCCGTCACCCGCTTCGCCGACAAGCTCGCCTTGACCGAAGAGCAGGACGCCGAGCTCGACCTCATCCTGGGCGACACCCATCGCGATTCCGAAGCCTACGGCCGCGCCATGCGCGGCGCCCACGACCGCGCCCGCGAGCGCGTGACCGCGCTGCTGACCCCGGAGCAGAAGACGAAGCTCGACGCCCTCCTCGCCGAGGAGCGGCGCTCCCGCGCGGACGCCGAGGTGAAGAAGGCCGTCGACGCCTACACCCGGATCCTCAAGCTCTCGCCCGAGCAGGCCCAGGGGGTGTCGGACGTCCTGACGCAGGCCAAGGCCCGCCGGCACGAGCACTACTCGGAGAAGCGCGACCGCGACAGCGCGCGGACCTTCTTCCGCAAGCTCAAGGACGAACAGAACGCGAAGATCCAGACGGTCCTGGCCCCGGAGCAGTACGCGGCGTACCTGGGCGTCCAGGAGTTGTTCGACCGCTGACGTTGTTGGGCCACGGAAACGAATAGGAGGGGTTTATGAGCGGGATGCTCGGGTTGTTGCTCAGCGCCGCGATCCAGAACCAGGAAGATCCCGTCGAGCGCTCCTTGAACCGCTACAAGGAGACGCTGCGTCTGACCGACGAGCAGTCGGCGAAGGCGCGCGACATCATCAAGAAGCAGCAGGAAGACCTCAAGGGGATCCTGACGGACGAGCAGAAGCCCCGCTACGACGAGATGCTCCGCGGCGGCGGCGGCCGCGGCGGTCAGGGCCAGGGCCAGGGCGGCGGGAACAACCCGACCCGCGGCGGCTGGTTCCCGTCGACCGACGACCTCAAGGCCAAGCTTTCCCTGACGGACGACCAGGTCGCCAAGTTCAACGAGATCCGCGACGGCATCCGCGAGGAGATGCGCCGGATGTTCCAGAACCGGGACAACCGCCCGGGCCCGGACGCCATCGAGAAGCTCCGGACGGACACCACCGCGAAGATGCGCGCCATCCTCACCGACGAGCAGAAGCCGAAGTTCGACGAGGCGCTGAAGGCGATCCCGACGCCCGGCGCCCCGGGCGGCGGCGGCCGCGGCGGCAGCTCGGTCGACGAGCGGGTGAACCGCGCCATGGAGGTCCTCAAGTTCGAGAAGCCCGAGGAGGCCGACGCGGTGAAGGGCCTCGTCCGCAAGGTCGTCGAGTGCCAGGAGAAGGTCGAGACGACCTCGCGGGAGAACCGGACCAAGTACGAGGACATGCAGAAGGACGCGGCCCTCTCCGAGGAAGCGATCGGCGACAAGCTCGCCGAGCTGCGGAAGGCCATGAAGGAATACGAGAAGCAGCTCGCGGACGCGCGCGGCCAGCTGGTCGACGTCATCACCAGCCGGCAGGAAGTCGAGCTGCTGCGCCGGGGCGTGCTTCGCTAGGCCCGAGAACTCACCGGAAGGGCGGAGGCGGTCGGAAGGCCGCGTCCGCCCTTCGCTTTTTTAAAGCGAGTCTTTGGCGCCCGAGAGGGCGAGGCCGGCGGCGGCGCAGTAGAAGAGGGCGATCGGGATCAGGACGCCGCGGTGCATCTGGAGGGTGTCGGGCCGGAAGAGGCCGGCGATGAGCAGCAGGGCGCCGAACACGCCGAAGACCAGGACGCTGGTGGCCCAGCGCCGCGTGGTCATCTCCGCGACCAGGCATTCGATCGCGAAGACCAGGATCACGAGGCCGAAGGCGAGCGTCGCGGGCACGCGGAACCACCACACCGTGGCCCACTTCGACTCCACGAAGAATTCCTGCCAGCAGAGCAGCAGGATGAGGCCGATCCAGCCCGCGGCGGCGGTGGCGGTGGCGGCGGGGCCGGCCGAGCGGCTCATTTCTTGAGCGCCTCCTCGAGGGCGGCGACGTCCGTCACGGGCGCTTTGCAGGCCATATTCTCACAGACGTACGCGGCGGCCTTTCCATTGACCGCGATCTTGCCTTCGAGGAGCGGAATTTTCGACTTCCCGTCGGCCCGGGCCAGGACCGTGTTCGGCAGGAAGGTCGCCCGGAGCTTCCCGAGCAGCGCCTCGGGCGCTTCCCCCGCCAGCACGATCTCGCGCGCGGGGCCCTTGAGCCAGTCGACGGCCATCAGCAGGGTCGGCTGCGCCGAGGGCACCTGGTCGAGCTGCTCCTTGAAGGAGTTCACCGTCTTCTCCGCGCGCTCGCGGAACCCGGCCTCCCCCGTGTAGCCGAACAGCCGCAGGAAGACCAGCGCCAGCACCGCGTTGCCCGTGGGCATCGGGCCCTCGTGCTCCTCCCGCAGCCGCGCCAGCAGGTGCGGCTCGCCGGCGGGCGTCACGAAGAACCCGCCCGCCTTCTCGTCCCAGAAGAGGTCGACGGCCTTCTCGGCCAGCCGCCGGCCTTCCTCGTAGTACGCCGGGTCGAACGTGGTCTCGTAGAGGTCCAGCAGCGCCGCGGAGAAGTACGCGTAGTCCGCGATCGTGCCGTCGAGCTTGGCTTCGCCTTCCCGCGACGTCCGCAGCAGCTTCCCGTCCTTGCGGTGCCGGGTGAGGAGGAAGGCGGCGGCCTTCTCGGCGGCCTGGCGGTAGCGGTCTTCGCCGAGGACTCGCGCGCCCTGCGTGAAGGCGCTGATCATCAGCCCGTTCCAGGCGGTGAGGACCTTGTCGTCGAGGCCCGGGCGGACCCGCTTGGCGCGCGCCTCGAAGAGCGCCTTCTTCTCGGCGGTGAAATCGCCTTCCGCCGCCACGTGGAGGACGCTCTTGTGCTTCGGCAGGTTCTCCTCGTGCGGCTCCCAGTTGCCTTCGTCCGTGACGTCGAAGGCCTTCATGAAGGCGTCGGCCTTCGGGCCGAGGACGTCGCGCACCTCTTTCGGCGTCCAGACGTAGAACTTGCCCTCGATCTTTTCGCTGTCGGCGTCCTCCGCGCTGTAGAAGCCGCCGTCCTTGGACGTCATGTCGCGCAGGACGTAGTCGAGCGTCTCGCGGGCGATGCGCGCGTACAGCGGCTTCTTCGTGATCTGGTAGGCCTCGAGGTAGGCCGTCGTCAGCAGCGCGTTGTCGTAGAGCATCTTCTCGAAGTGGGGGACGAGCCAGCGGGTGTCGGTCGAGTAGCGGGAGAAGCCGCCGCCGAGCTGGTCGTAGATGCCGCCCTTGGCCATGCCTTCGAGGGACTTCTCGGCCATCGCGAGCGCCTCGGCCGAGCCGTCGCGCTTGTGCTTGCGCAGGAGGAACTGGATGGACGTCGAGTGCGGGAACTTCGGCGACTCCGAGAAGCCGCCGTGCTTGGGCTCGAAGCGGCGCGTGAACTGGTCGACGCCGCGGCGGAGGACGTCGTCCGCCGCCACCGCCCCCGGCTCGGCCTTGCCGAGGCCGGCGAGATGCTCGGCGAGGGCCTTGGAGGACTCGTCGATCTCGCCGCGCTTGGTCTTCCAGAACTCGTCGAGCTTGAGAAGGAGCGACTTGAAGCCGGGGCGGCCGAACTTGTCTTCCTTCGGGTAGTAGGTGCCGCCCATCCAGGGCTTGAGGTCGGGCGTGAGCCAGACGGACAGGGGCCAGCCGCCGTGCTGGCCCATGGCCTGGACGGCGGCCATGTAGATCTGGTCGACGTCCGGCCGCTCCTCGCGGTCGACCTTGATGGCGACGAACTTCTCGTTGAGGACGGCGGCGACGTCCTCCGACTCGAAGCTTTCGCGCTCCATGACGTGGCACCAGTGGCAGGTGGCGTAGCCGATGGAAAGGAAGATGGGCTTGTTCTCTTTCTTGGCCTTGGCGAAGGCCTCCTCGCCCCAGGGATACCAGTCGACGGGGTTGTGGGCGTGCTGGAGGAGGTACGGGGACTTCTCTTTGGCGAGCCGGTTGGTGTGTTTAGGCATGGGTTTCTCTTGAACGGGAGAGGCGAACAGCAGAGCGGCCAAAACGATCCGCATGCGGGTCCATGCTAGCACCCGCCGGGTCGGGCGCGAAGGAGAAATCCGCCCGCTGCTTTTCTCCAACGCCGGAGAAAAGCGGAGGTCGCTGTCATTCGACCTTGAGCTCGGCGGCGCGGCCCTTGGGCAGGCCGAGGGCGCAGACGAGGCCGAGGAGGGCGGCGACGAGGCCGGCCGTGAAGACGCGGCTCAGCGCGACCGCGAGCTCGGGGCCCACGGCTTTCATGACGGACGCGTCCTGGGTCTGGCGGAACTGCGCGAGGGCCTCGGGCTCCTTCCCTCCGAAAGCCGCGAGGAAGAGGCTGCCCATCACGGCGAGGCCCAGGCCCGCGCCCATCGAGCGCGTGAACTGCGTGAGCGAGGTCGCCGCGCCGAGGCGCGCCTTGGGCACCGCGTTCTGCGCCCCGATGAGCAGCGGCGCGACCGTCAGGCCCAGCCCCGTGCCCAGCAGCAGCATCGGGCCCGCCACGCCCCAGAGCGACGCGATGGGCAGTCGCAGCAGCGCGTAGGCCGCCGCGCAGAAAAGCATCCCCGTCGTCGCCAGCCCGCGGTAGCTGAAGCGCGCCAGCAGCGGCTTCGTCGCCCCCGAGCAGGCCATCCACGGGATCATCATCACCGTCAGCATCAGCCCGCCGACTTTCTGATCCCGGTTCAGCAGCCCCACCACCAGCAGCGGCACGTGCAGGATGACGTCGAACATGCAGATCATCCCGCACATCCCCGTCAGCGCGCCCGCCGCGAAGAGCCGGTTCCGGAAGAGGTCGTAGGACAGGAAGGGGTCCGGCAGCCGGCGCTCCACCGCCACCAGCACGGCGATCAGCGCCAGCGCCGCGCCCGCCGCGCCCAGCGTCTTCGGATCCGTCCAGCCCATCCGGCCCGCCAGGCCGAAGAACGCCAGCAGCGACGCCGACGCGAGCGCCAGCAGCCCGGCGCCCAGGAAGTCGGTCTTCCCCGCCCGGGCCTCGACGGCCTTCTTCGGCCACGAGGTCTGAACCAGCGCGATCGAGAGGAGGCCCACGGGAAGATTGAGCCAGAAGACGCCGCGCCAGCTCCAGTAGTCGGTCACCCAGTCTCCGATGAAAGGGCCGGCGAGGGCGGCGACGCCCCACACGCTCGAGATGGCGCCCTGCATCTTCGCCCGCTTCTCGAGGTCGTAAAGGTCGGCGATCATGGTGAACGAGAGGGCGAAGAGCCCGCCCGCGCCCAGGCCCTGCACCGCGCGCGAGGCGCAGAGCGCGGCCATGGACGTCGACAACCCGCAGAGCACCGAGCCCAGCAACAGCACGACCACCGCGGCGAGGTGGAAGCGGCCGCGGCCATGGACGTCGGAGAGCCTCCCCCAGAGCGGCGTCGAGATGGTCTGGCAGAGCATGAAGGCCGCGTTGGGCAGGAAGTAGAGGCCGAACCCGCTGAGCTCCAGCAGGATCCGCGGGAGCACCGTGGCCACCACCGTGCCGTCGAGCGCCGCGAGGAGCAGGCCGAGGAGGATGCCCCACGTGGCGGTCTTTCTCTGGGAAACGTCGCTCATGGGGCGCACATGTTAACGTTTACGCGTCGCCTCAACG
>DASVNH010000297.1:0-23476 GCA_036383955.1 Planctomycetota bacterium
GCGCCGGCGCGGCGGTCGTCGACGCCACCCCGACGAAGTTCCCCGTGATCGTGAACGGCATGTTCACGGAGCGGTCGACGTCCAGGGTCACCGACCCCATCCAGGTGCGCGCCCTGGCGCTCTCCGACGGCAAGACCACGCTGACGATCGCGGTCGTCGACAGCTGCATGGTGCCGCGCGACCTCATCGACCGGGCGCGCGCGGGGATTTCGAACGTCCTCGTCTCCTCCACCCACACGCACTCGGCGCCGTCCGCGATGGGCTGCCTCGGGACCGATCCGGATCCCGAGTACCCGAAGTTCCTCGAGGGCCGGATCACGGAGGCGCTGAAGAAGGCTGTCGACGACCTCCGCCCGGCCCAGGCGGGTTGGACGTCGATCGCCGCGCCGAAGCACACGTACACGCGGCGCTGGATCCTGCGGAGCGACAAGGTTCGCAAGGATCCGTTCGGCGACGCGACGATCCGGGCAAACATGCATCCGGGCTATCAGAATCCCGACTTCATCGGGCCGTCGGGGCCGACGGATCCGGAGATGACGCTGCTGTCGATCCGGACGCGCGAGGGCGCGCCGCTCGCGGTGCTCGCGAACTACTCGATGCACTACTTCGACTCCGCGCCGCTGTCGGCGGACTACTGCGGCGCGTGGCGGCGGCAGGTCGAAAAGGCCATGGGCGGCGGCATCGCGATCATGAGCCAGGGCACGAGCGGCGACCAGATGTGGATGGACTACGGGAGCCCCAAGAAGAGCGTGGCCCTCGAGGACTACGCGGCCGGGCTCTCGGCGCCGGCCGTCGAGGCGCTGAAGGGCGTCGAACACAAGGCGGCGGTCGCGCTCGGCGCGAGCGAGACGGCGATGCGCCTGCGGCGTCGGACACCCGACGCCAAGCGCCTCGAGTGGGCGCGGACGCTGGCCGACGGCCGCAAGCCGAAGACGCAGCAGGAGGTCTACGCGCGCGAGGCGGTGCTGCTGCACGAAACGCCGGAGGTCGAGCTGCGGCTGCAGGCGCTGCGGATCGGCGACGGCCTGATCGCGGCGTGGCCGAACGAGGTCTTCGCGGTCTCGGGGCTGAAGCTGAAGGCGGCGTTTCCGCGCGTGATGAACGTGTCGCTGGCGAACGGCGCCGAGGGCTACATCCCGCCGCCGGAGCAGCATGGGCTGGGCGGCTACACCACGTGGCCGGCGCGCACGGCGGCGCTGGAGGTCGGGGCCGAGCCGAAGATCGTGGAGGCCCTGCTTTCGCTGATGGAGGGGCTGGCGGGGGCGCCTCGACGTCCCTTCGTCGAGCCGGAGACGGACCACTCGCGGGCGGTGCGGGCGGCGAAACCGACGGCCTACTGGCGGATGGGCGAGCTGGAGGCCGCCGCGGTGGGAGGAAAGACGGCGGTCCTGGAAGGGCGCTACGCCCTCGCGATCGAAGGCGCGGTCCACCTGGTCGGCGGTCGCTTCGTCTCGGACCTGCCGCTCGGCGAGACCTGGACCGTGGAGTTCCGGGTCTGGCGCGGTCACGGGCATGGAGCGATCTTCGACCTGCTGGCCTTCAATCCGGAGGGGCGGCTGACGCTGGGGCCGCCCACGGGGGCCACGGCCGTCGCGCTCCGCACGTGGGCCCATGTGGCGGTCGTGCGGAAAGACGGCCGGACGCGCGTCTGGCTGAACGGCCTGGGCGAGTTGGACGTCGAGGGCCCCGGCCCCAAGTCCCTGGTGCTGGGGGAAGGCCTGGAAGGGCGCCTGGACGAGGTCGCCATCTACGCCCGCGCCCTGACTCCGGAAGAGCTCCGCCGCTAGCAGGCTGCTGAAAAAGGCAATTGGCATTAGGAGGCCCGTCCCCCATGCCCCCCCCGAGGGGGAACGTCCACGCCATTTCCTAAGGCCTATGGCCCAATGCCAGTTTCAGCAGCCTTGCTAGCGGTTACACTTCCCGCTCGTCCCGCCACCTATGCGCTAGAATCGCGGAGATGAGCATGCTGCTGACGATCCTTCTCGCGCTCCAGGGCGACCCGCAGCTCAAGACCGACCATCCCTGGTATCCCGGCGAGCTGGCGATGTCGACCTTCGAGCGCCTCTTCGCCCACCAGGCCGAGGTCTACCAGCGGGTCGTCGGCCAGGCGCCGCGGTCGGACGAGGAGAAAGCCCTCGCCTCCTGGCTCTGGCGCAACACCCACTACTGGCACGGCACCGAAGGCCACGAGAACCTCTGGGGCAAAGGCTTCGCGGACGGCGGCGACCTCCGCACCCGCGAGTACTGGACCGGCCTCTTCGCCCACGGCTACGGCCTCTGCGGCACCACCCACTCGCAGTACACCGCCGAGATCGAGTATCTCCTGGGCCACGGGCGCGGGCGCGGGCTGGGCGTCGACGGCCACAACTCCTTCGAAGTCTGGCTCACCGGCGGCCCCTACGGCGACGGCAAATGGGCGCTCCTCGACCACGACATCTCCACGGTGGTCTACAACGCCGACGGCACCGCGCTGCTGTCCATCCCCGAGATCAAGGCCGACCTCAAGCGCATGGCCGATCCGAAATTCAAGCCCGAGCGCCAGCGCGGCTGGCTCGTCGCCGGCCTCCACAAGGACGACGCCAAAGGCGTGTTCAGCGGCTACCACACCGCCGAGTACTTCGCGGGCTACGCCGGCGCGCCCCCCGTCGTCCGCCTCCGCCGCGGCGAAACCCTGCGCCGCTGGCTCAAGCCCGGCCTCGAGGACGGCAAGACCTTCGTCTACTGGGGGCAGAACCTCAAGATGGGCGACGTCCCCGGCCCCGCCCGCCACCTCACCTGGGTCAATCAGCCCGAGAAGATGTTCAAGGCGACGTCCCCCAGCCCCTACAAGGACGGCCAGGCCCGCTTCGCCAACGCGGTGTACACCTACGCGCCGGATTTCTCGACGGCCGACTACCGCGAGGGCGTGATCGACGAGAGCGACAAGCACGTCACCTTCGAGTTCTACACGCCCTACATCATCGGCTGCGCGCCGCCCAACTTCGACAAGGAGTGGGCCATCTACGAGCCCGGCGGGAAGCACGGCCTCGTGCTGAGCCGCGCGGTCCCCTGCTCCGTCAGCGTCGACCAGGGGAAGACCTGGAAGGACGTCGACGGCCTCGACGCGACCGACCTCGTGAAGGGCTACCGCCAGTATTTCCTGCGCTTCAACGCGGCGCCGAAGTCGCTCGCGGGCCTCTCGTGGCGCACCGTGTGCCAGGCCAGCGTCTCCACGATCCCGCGGCTCAAGGACGCCGGGACGAAGATCAGCTACGAAGCGTCCGACCGCGGCATCGTGTCCACCGGCCCGACGATCCAGCAGGCCCGGGTCGTCGACGGCGCCTTCGGCACCCGCGCGGTGACGCTCGAGATCGCGACGCCGCGCAAGGAGGCCGCCACGCGGCTCATCGTGGCGGCGCACATCGCCTCCGCCTGCCCGCCGGATCCCTCCTTCAAGTATCAGATCGAGTACTCCGTCGACGGCAAGGCCTGGACGCCGGTCGTGAAGGACTGGCAGGTCGCGCGCCGGGGCCAGGAGCCGGGCGACTACTGGTCCCAGAGCATGATGTACGGGGCGGTCGACGTCCCCGACGCCCCCAGCGTCCGCGTGCGCTTCCGGAACGACAGCGGCAAACCGTTCCTGCGCGCGGAGGCGCACCTCCTGTACAAGGTCGCGAAGGGCGCGACGAAGGTCACGTTCGACTGGACCGACGACGCCGGCGCGCACAAGGAGTCGAAGGTCTTCCCCGGCGGCGCCTGGGAGCTCAAGACCGGGAAAAACGTTCAGACCCGCTGGGTGGAGCTCGAAGCCGTTAAGTAGGGCATGATTGCCCTCCTGCTTCTCCTCCAGACGGACGTCGAGATCCGCAAAGAGCTCACGCAGCGCGCGCTCGCGCTGGAGCGCGACTTCGCGATCGACGACCTCGAGAAGCGACGTCCGAAGCTGCGCGAAGAGTACTTCCACATGCTCGGGCTCTGGCCGCTGCCCGAGAAGTCGCCGCTGAAGGCGACGGTCACCGGGACGCTGGAGTTCCCCGGCTTCGTCGTCGAGAAGCTCCACTACCAGAGCAAGCCCGGCCTCTACGTGACCGCCAACCTCTACCGGCCCGCCGCGCCCGGCAAGTACCCCGCGATCCTCTACTCGATCGGGCACTACCGGGCGCCGCGCGACGGCCACAAGGCGGCCGTGCAGGACCACGGCATCTGGTTCGCCACGCACGGCTACGTCGCGCTGCTCGTCGACACGATCGAGCTCGGCGAGGTGACCTGCACCCACCACGGCACCTACAGCGACAAGCGCTGGTGGTGGCACTCGGCCGGCTTCACGCCGGCGGGCGTCGAGTGCTGGAACGCCATCCGCGGCATCGACTACCTCCAGTCGCGGCCGGACGTCGATCCCGAGCGCATCGGCGCGACGGGCATCTCGGGCGGCGGCGCGGCGACCTTCTGGATCTCGGCCGCCGACGAGCGCGTCAAAGCGTCGGCGCCCGTGAGCGGCATGGCCGACCTGACCTGGTACATCGGCGAGGACGGCGTCAACGGCCATTGCGACTGCATGTTCCTCTACAACACCTTCCGCTGGAATTGGACGTCGATCGCCGCCCTCGTCGCCCCGCGGCCGATGCTGTTCACGAACTCGGACGACGACAAGATCTTCCCGATGAGCGCGAACGAGCGGGTCATCAACCGGCTGGAGCGGCTTTACTCCAAGTTCGGCGCGAGCGACAAGGTCGACGCCATGGTCAGCGTGGGCGGCCACGCCTACCGGACGGACTTGCGGCGGTCCGTCTTCGAGTTCTTCAACCGGACGCTGAAGAACGACGCGAGCCCGGTCACGGACGCGGACGCGGGGCTCGGCGCCAACGGCAAGGCGAGCCGCATTCCGAGCCGCGACCTGCGCGTGTTCCCCGAGGACAAGGACATCCCCGCCGACCAGCTGAACACGAAGATCGACGAGGTCTTCGTGCCGCTCGGCAAGCCCGGCCTCCCCGAGGAGGGCAAGTTCGAGGCCTGGCGCGATCCCTTGCTCGCCGAGCTGAAGCGGGTCTGCTTCGGCGGCGACATCGAACGCCGCGCGCCCGGCTTCGTGCGGAACCCCGTCATCGTCACCGAGGACGCCGCCGTCCCGGACTGGGCCGCCCCCTACATGGAGCCCGGCGCGGGCGTTTATCGGCTGAAGGGCGGCTGGACGATCAAGAATCCGCCCAACACCGTCGAGCGCGAGTTCGCGCTGCTGGGCTGGTCGGCCGACGCGGAGCGGGCGCGCGACCTCGCCTCGATGCTGGCGGCGGCGCCCACGGTCGTGGGGCGCGGGAGGTCGGGCATCATCGGCGCCTACGCCTCCCTTCTTTTCGGCCGCGGCGAGGTGGTCGTGATCGATCCGCCCGCGTCGCACCGGGAGGGTCCGCACTTCATCAACGTGCTTCGGGTCCTGGACATCCCCGAGGCGCTGGGCATGCTGGCGCCGCGGAAGCTCACGCTGATCAACGCGAAGGATCCGGCCTTCGACCGCACGGTCGAGATCTACCGCCGCGCGGGAGCCGCCGACAAAATCGACCGGCGATAACAGGACCAGGAACCAGGACCAGGTCCAGGGTTGGGGCGCTCCCCTGGTCCCGCCCTGGGAAGTGACGACGGGCGACCCCGGAGGCTTGCGCCGGGGGGATTGGGGGCCGGGGGGGGGACGCATTGGCGGACCCCTCCCTGGTCGTGGTCCTGGTTCCTGGTCCTGTCAGGGAGTCAGTTCAAGGCGGTCGAGGCCGACCTGGAAGAGGTCGGACTGGGCCGTGGCGGGCGAGGCCTTCGAATTGCTTCCGACGATCTTGATCTCGAGCTCGTTGAGGCCCTTCTTGAACGCCAGGCGCGTGAAGCGGAGCGGGCCGGAGGCGACGACCGTCGGGCTGTAGAGGTCGAGGTCGTCGGAGATCTGCTCTCCGTTGAGCGAGAGCCGCACGATCCCGTAGTCCTGCGCCTTCATCATCCGCAGCGTCAGCGACGCCTGGCCCCCGACGTCGACCCGGATCGGCACGGTGAGGCGACTTTGCGGACGTCCTCCGGTCCAGAACAGCTGCGCGTTGCCGCTGCAGCCGGCGGTCTTCTGCGCGGAGACCGTGCCGTGCGTGACGGCGGCGTCGAGGATGGCTTCGGCTTCGACGGCCCACGCGGCCAGCTTCTCCGTCGGCGGAGGCGGCGGCGCGGGCCGCGGCTCGGGCGGCTTGGCCACGGGCTTCGGCTTCTTCGGCGGCGCGGGCGGGGGCGGAGCGGGGCTGAACACGCCCAGAAGGGCCAGCGCGAGCACGACGACGGCGACGACGCCCGCCGCGATGCCGGTCCACGCGAACATCCGGTAGGCTTTCAAGTTGCCCTTGCCGGTTCCCTGCTCGCGCAGCCACGTGGTTAATTCGTCCGCGAACAGCTTGGCCGACGCCGTCCGGTCTTTCGGCGACTTCGCCAGCGCCCGCATGCAGATCGCCTCGAGCCCCTTGTCGGGCGGCGAGCGCAGTCCCTTCTTCAGGGCGGCCGACGGCAGCGGCACCGGATCGCGCGCGACCTTGACCATGACTTCCATGGCGGAGCCGCCGAGGAAAGGCGGACGTCCGGCCATCATCTCGTAGAGCAGCACGCCCAGCGAGTACACGTCGCTCCGGCGGTCGACGTTCTTCTTCCCTTCCGCCTGCTCCGGGCTCATGTAGTGCGGCGTGCCCACCACGCGGTCCTCGAGCGTGAGCGAGTTTTCGTTCGCCCGCTTCAGGCCACGCGCCAGGCCGAAGTCGGTCACATGCGGCTGGTTGCGGTCGTCGATCAGGATGTTCGCCGGCTTCAGGTCCCGATGGATGACTCCGTGATGGTGGGCGTGGTGGATCGCGAGGGCGACGTCCCTCAGCACGCGGACCTGCATGCGGGTGGAGGCGTAGCTGCGCCGCCACCACTGCCCCATCTCGCGGCCGTCGATGTACTCCATCGCGATGAAGCGCTTGGAGTCGATGACCCCCGTCTCGAGGACGCTCACGATGTTCGGGTGCTCCGGGATCTTCTGCGAGAGCCGCGCCTCGCGGATGAAACGCTCCTCGTCGATGGCCGCTTCCTTGGGGTCGATCCGGCTGCTGGCGAGAAGCATCTTGAGGGCCACGCGGCGCTCGCCGTCGCGCGCCTCGTACACCACGGCCATGCCGCCGCGCCCCGCCTCGCGCACCAGCTGGTACTTGCCGAACCCGCTCTCCTTGAGCGGCAGGCGCTGGGTGTCGGTCCCGAGCTGCGCCTTGGGCGCGTCGAAGCTGTCCAGGAAGTCGCGGATCTCCTGGTCGGAATGCATCAGCTCCTCGTCCCAGAGGAGCGAGACGAGCTGCTGCTCGGGGATGAGCTTCTTGGCGACCAGCACGTAGCCGAGGGAAGGCGACTCCCCTTCCTCGCGGGCCAGCCGGGTCTGCTCGGTGAGGGCTTCCTTCAGCTGACGGGCGTTGATGAGGCCCATCTCGACGGCCCGGGCCCCCAGCAGCGCGTCCTCGTTGTCCTGCCCAGATCCCATCTGCGCTAAGTCTACCCCCAGAGTTCCGTGGAGAGGTATTTCATGCCCGTATCATTGGCCAGGACGGCGACGGCCTTCGCCTGGCCTTCCCGCAGCAGCCGCGAGGCCCCCGCCAGGTTGGCGCCCGTGGAGTAGCCCGCGTAGATGCCTTCGTGGCGCGCGAGGAGGCGGGTCCAGCGCTGGGCCTCCTCGCCGGTGACGGTGAGGAAGCCGTCCGCGAGCGAGGCGTCCCAGAGCGGAGGCTTGAAGGCGTAGCCGCCGCCCTGGATCGGATGGTTCGCGTTCGAGACCGACCCGCCCGCGAGGACCGGCGCGCCGGCCGGCTCGACCGCGTAGCAGCGGATCCCCTTCGGCTTCAGGCAGCGCGCGATGCCGACGAACGTCCCGGCGGAGCCCACGAAGTCGACGAACGCGTCCATGTTGGCCCCGACGTCCCGCCAGAGCTCGGGCCCGGTCCCCTCCTCGTGCGCGAGGACGTTGGAGCGGTTCCCGAACTGGTCCGGCACGTACGCGCTCATGGCGGCCGCGAGCTGTTTCTTGCGCGCCTCGACCAGCGCCAGGTCCGCGCCCGACACGCGGCCGGGCTGCGATCCGGGCGCCTGCGGCACCAGCTCGACCGTGGCCCCCAGCGCTTCCATCATGATTCGGCGCTCGCGCGAGTTGCCGGCCGACATCACCGCCGTGAACGGCAGGCCGCGGGCCGCGCACACGATGGCCAGGCCCGTGCCCGTGTTGCCGCTCGTCAGCTCGACCACCGGCGTCCCGCGCCGCAGCTTGGCGTCGTCGATCATCCGCAACGCGATCCGGTCCTTCTTGCTCCCGCCCGGATTCATCATCTCGAGCTTGAGATAGACCGTCCCGCCGAGGACGTCGCGCATCCTCGCCAGCTCCACCACGGGCGTGCCGCCGATGGCGGACGTCGCGTCGGCGAAAACTCGGGGTAACATAATGCGGCGTTCCGCCTATCCTCCTGCACGCATGCGAGAACCGGACGACGTCGAGCTCCTGGCCCGGATCCGGCGCGGCGACCGGGCCGCCTTCGACGCCCTCGTCCGCAAATATATCGACCGAATCGCCTCCGTTGCCGCGCGAGGATTGGGAGATCGTCACGAAGCCCTGGACGTCGCCCAGGAAGTCTTCACCCTCGCCTGGTCGGCCCTGCGCTCGTGGCGCGAAGGCGGGCAGGTCTTTTCCTGGCTCTACCGGACCACCCTGAACCTCGTGTCGCACCGCCGGCGCCGCCAGGGCCGGGTCCGGACCGTCGACTCCCTGCCCGACCGCCCGGCGGCGGTCGCCGTGCCCGACGGCGGCGAGCTGACCGACGCCCTGAAGGAAGCCCTGGACGTCCTTCCCGACCGCCAGCGCGACGTCTTCATCCTGCGCCACGAAGCCGGCCTTCCGCTCGCCGAAATCGCTGAGCGCCTGGGACTTGCGGAGGGGACGGTCAAAATCCACCTCCACCGGGCCCTCTGCGCCTTGCGGGAGCGCCTGAAAGAACCATAAATCGTACTGTCCGATTTATGGTGTAAACCTCGACGCCCTCTCGGGGCATGAACCTGGCGATGGGGGCTTGCCGAGAGTTCGAAGGGGACCTGGCCGCGTCGCTCTACGGCGACCTCGCCGATCGGGCGGCGCTCGACCGGCACCTGGCGGCCTGCGCGGCCTGCCGCAAGGAACAGGCCGAGTTGGGCCGGATGGTCGAGCTGCTGCGCCCCGTGCCTCTCAAGCTCACGCCGCGCGAACGCGTCCTCCGGAAACCCGCGTCGTGGACATGGCTCGCGGCCGGAGCCGCCGTCGCCGCGGCGCTGCTGCTGGCATTCCTGCTGCGCCCCGCGCCGCCGGCGCCGGCCCCGGTCGTCGTCCGCCCCGCTCCGGCGCCCGCCCCCAAGCCCCCGGTGGAGCTGCCTCCCCTCGAACGCCCGAAGGACATGCCCCTCCCGCCGCCTCCTCCCATCGCCCCTGTCCCGGTTCCGGTTCCTGTTCCGGTACCGGCCCCCGCGCCGGCTCCCGTTCCGGTTCCCGTTCCGGATCCGGTTCCCGCTCCGGCGCCTCGGCCCACGATCGTCGCGATCGCGAAGCTCGACGGCAAGGATGTCTTCCCCGGCGACGTGGTCTCGACCCGCGGCGAGCTCGTCTACGGCGACGGCACCCGCGTCGCGATCGGACCCGACGCCTCCGTGCGCGAGGAGTCCGGGCCCGACGGCCTTCGCCTCTCCCTGCTCCGCGGCGAGCTCCTCGCCCATGTGGCGAAGCAGCCCGCCGGCAAGCCCTTCCGGATGGTCTCGGGCGAATCGACGGCCATCGTCCTCGGCACCGTGCTGCGCCTCGCGCGGCGCGGCGACGTCACCCGCCTCGAGGTCCACGAAGGCCGCGTGAAGCTCGATCAGGTCGAGGTCCCGGCCGGGCGCTTCGTGGAGTCGACGTCCGGCACGCTCCGCCCGGCGCGGACGACGCTCGGACTGATCTCGCTCTACACGTTCTCGGAAGGCGCGGGACGTCGTGTCCACGACCGCGCCGGCTCGCTGGATCTGAACGTCGAGGGCCGGGTGACGTGGAGCCCCGACGGCCTTCGCGTGGCGGGCACGCCGTTCATCTCGTCCGAAGGCCCCGCGACGCCGCTCCTGGAGGCGTGCCGGAAGTCGAACGCCCTCACGATCGAAGCCTGGATCACGCCGGAACGCGCGGCGCTCGACTTCGAAGGCGCGATCGTCGGCTTCTCCGACGACGCCAAGCGCCGCAACTTCGCCCTGCTCCAGGGGCCCGGAATCTTCAGAGTCACGACGCGGACCGACGACCAGACCGAGCTCGAATCGCCGAAGCTCGTCGCGCCGCGCCTCACGCACGTGGTCTTCACGCGCTCGGCGGCGGGGGTCGAGGCGATCTACGTCGACGGCGTCCGCCGGACGTCGCGCACGCGCCCCGGAAGTTTCGCGGCCTGGGACGCGACGTACCGGCTGGAGCTGGGCGACGAGCGCACGCAGGAGCGGCCCTGGCGCGGGACCTACCGGCTCGTCGCGATCTACGCGCGCGCCCTGGGATCGGCGGAGGTGATCCGCAACTTCAACGTGGGAGCCGACGGATGGTAGCTCTCCTGCTTCTTTTGGCCCAGATCGACGCGTCGTTCCCCGGGACGTCGCGCTGCTCCGACGAGGACTTCGTCCGCCGGATCCACCTCGACCTCGCGGGCGTGATCCCGACCGCCGAGGAGACCCTCGCGTTCCTGGCGAAGCCCGACCGCCCCGCGCTCATCGAGAAGCTGCTCGCGTCCCCCGCCTACGCGCGGCGCATGGAAGAGGCCTTCACGGTCATGCTCCTCGAGCGGCGGACCGGCGAAGCGGTCCCCGAGGCGAAGTGGCGCGACTGGCTGGCGAAGAAGTTCGCCGACGACGTCCCCTGGGAAGCCACGGTGCGCGAGCTGCTCGCCGCCGACGGCCGCGACGCGTCGCCCGCGGTGAAGTTCTTCGTCGACGGCCGAACGGAGCCGCACCGCCTGACGCAGGACGTCGCGCGGATCTTCCTCGGCAAGAACCTGACCTGCGCGCAGTGCCACGACCATCCGCACGTGAAGGACTGGAGCCAGGCCGAGTACATGGGCCTCTACGCGTTCCTGGGCCAGAACAAGGCGGACAAGGGCCGCTTCATGCCGCAGCCCATGACCAAGAAAGTCGAGTACGAGAACGTCTTCCGGCCGGAAAAGAAGAAGTCGACCGGCCCCTCCCTCGCCGGCCAGCCCGAGCTCGAGGTCCCCGCCTACGCGAAAGGCCAGGAGTGGGAGGTTCCGCCCGGCAAGGACGGCACGCCCGGCGTCCCCAAGTTCCGCCCGCGCGAGCGCCTCGCCGCCGACCTCGTGGCGCATCCCCAGTTCGCCCGCACCGCGGTCAACCGCGTCTGGTTCATGCTCATGGGCCGCGGCTTCGTCCATCCCATCGACATGGACCACTCGAAGAATCCCCCTTCCCATCCGGAGCTGCTCGACGCCCTGTCCCGCCGCTTCACGAGCTTCAAGCCGCTCGTCCGCGAGATCGTCCTGAGCGCGGCCTATCAGCGCGCGGACGCGCTCCTGCGCCCGCTCACGCCCGAGGCGCTGGCCCGCAGCGTCGCCGTCGCGACCTCCTTCAAGCCGGGCTCCCAGGGCAAGTTCAACGCGACGTCCTACCTCGCGGGCAAGAAGAGCGAGCCGCCGTCGACGCTCGACGACCTCAGCGACTGCTTCGCGGCGGTCTTCGGCGCGCCGGCCGGCGAGCCCGAGACGTCGTTCAGCGTGTCGACGACCCAGGCCCTCTATCTCCGCAACGACCGGCTGATCACGGAGCTGGCCGCGGGCATGAAGGGGGACGTCGAGAGCCTCTACCTGCGGATCCTGTCCCGGCGTCCCACGGACGCGGAGCGGATGGCGGCGAAGGGTGTCGCGCCCGCCTCGCTGGCCTGGGCGCTGCTGGCCTCGGCGGAGTTCCGGCTGAACCATTGAGGGTGCCCATGTACCAATGCGGCGGTCTGGAGCACACGCTGAGCCGGCGCTCGATGCTGGGGCTGCTGGGCAGCGCGCCGTTCCTGCTGCGGCCCCTGGCGCGGCGGAAACAGCGGCAGGTGCTCATGATCTGGCTGGACGGCGGCCTGAGCCAGCTGGAGAGCTTCGACCCGAAGCCGCGCACGGCGTTCGGCGGGCCGTTCCGAGCGATTCCCACTTCGGTACCGGGAACCCACATCAGCGAGCTGATGCCGCGGACGGCGAAGATCATGCACCGGCTCGCGCTCGTGCGGAGCATGAGCACGAAGGACAACAGCCATTCGGTGGGCGTCGGACGCGTCCTCCGCGGCGATCCGGTGAATCGGGGCGTCGACTACCCGTATCTGGGCTCCGCGCTGACCCGCTTCCTCCCCAACGAG
This sequence comes from Planctomycetota bacterium, assembly GCA_036383955.1. Lineage (GTDB taxonomy): Bacteria > Planctomycetota > MHYJ01 > MHYJ01 > JACPRB01 > JACQFK01. The sequence continues at coordinate 12,392 of DASVNH010000297.1, forward strand.
AGCGACCTGCCGCCCTACGTCTGGATCAAGCCCGGCGGCGGCGGCTTCATCGCGCAGCACGCGGGCATCCTCGGCGCGAAGTATGGCGCGCTCGCGCTCGGCGACGGCAAGCCGCCCGTGCTCGTGCACCGGCCGGCCGGGCTGAGCGCGGAGGCGGACCGCGAGCGGCAATCGCTGCGCGAGGCCGCGAACGCGCGCTTCAAGGGACGTCGGGAAGGCGCCGAAGTCGACGCCTACGACTCCTCGTTCGCCCTCGCCGAGCGGCTCATGGCTCGCAAGGCGGTCTTCGAGGAAAACGCGGAGCGGAAGGATGTCGAGCGCTACGGCGCCCATCCCCTGGGCCGCCACCTGCTGCGGGCGCGCCAGCTCCTGGAGGCGGGCGTGCAGTTCGTGAAGGTGACGTCCTTCCATTGGGACACCCACTGCGACCATTTCCGGATGCACCAGGACATGGTGCCGCAGATCGACCGGCCGTTCGCGGCGCTGATCGACGACCTTCACGAGCGCGGCCTGCACGAGAACGTCACGGTGATCCTGATGTCGGAGTTCGGCCGGACGCCGAAGATCAACGCCCGCTGGGGGCGCGATCACTGGCCGGAGGCGTGGTCGCTGGCCCTGGCGGGAGCGGGGATCAAGCCGGGCGTGGTGGCCGGCAAGACCTCGCCCGACGGCGCGTGGGTGGACGAGTCGCCCTACGACGCCGGCCACCTCTTCCACACGATCTTCCGGGCCGTCGGACTGGACCCCGAAAAGCTCGAATACGAGAACAACGGCCAGCCCCTCCCCGTCCTCCGCGAGGACATGGGCCCGATGAAGGAGGTGCTGGCGTGAATGTTACAAAGCATCCAGTTTACTTCGTAACACCTTGGGTATCCGCCTCGCTCAAGCACGAGCGGCAGATCGCGCGCGCCAGGTTCAGCCCCTGCGGGAAGTTCGTCGCGGCGGCCGGACTGGACGAGAAGGTCCACGTGACCGCGCTCGACGGCGGCACCCGCGCGCTCGAGGGCCACGAGACCTGGATCGTCGGCCTCGCGTACGCGCCCGACGGCCGGCTCTTCAGCGCCGACCAGCACGGCGTGATCCACGCCTGGGACGAAAAGCGGCTCTGGACGTCGAAGACCCCGACGCCCGACTTCCTCCGCGCGATCGCGACCGACGGCAAGACGCTGGTGGCCGTCGGCGACGACCGGATCGTGCGGGTCCGCGACGCCGCGACGGGCCGGATCCTCCAGGAGCTCAAGGGCCACGAGAGCGCCGTGTACGCGGTCGCCTTTCACCCGGACGGCTCCTTCGTGACGGGCGATCTGAAGGGCGACATCCTCCACTGGGAGAACGGCGCGCTCAAGCGCAAGCTCGACGCGAAGATCCTGCACACGCGCGGCGAGGACTTTCTGGCGGATGTCGGCGGCGTCCGCTCGTTCGCCTTCTCGAAGGACGGCCTCCGGCTCGCCGTCGGCGGCATGAAGGACGCGAAGAGCAACACGTTCTGTCCCGGCACGCCGACGGTGCTCGTCTTCGACTGGACGAAGGGCGAGAGGACGTCGATCCACGAAACCGGCGGCTCGGCCGACGGCCCGGTCAACGCGCTCGCCTGGCTGCCCGACGGCACGTTCTGCGGCGTCTCGGAGGCGCACGGCGGCAACGCGGGCCTCTACTTCTGGAAGGAAGGCGCGAAGCCCGCGCACACGGCGGAGGCGCCGTCGGCGTACGACGTCGACGTCCACCCCGACGGCCTCCGCGTCGCGATCGCGGCCTACGCGGCGAAGGGCGGCGGCGGCAACGGGCGGTCGGCGAAGACCCGCGCCGAGTACGTCCCGCACGAAGGCGTGGTCCGGATCTACAGCCTCACCGAGAAGCCGAAGCCGGAGCCCAAGAAGAAGTAGTATTCTTCTCTCGGATGAAGCCCCGCGAAGACTATCGTCTGGTTCTCGTGCTGTACTTCGGAGTTGTCGTGGTCTTCGCCGCCGCTCTGCTCTACATCCGAGTCGTTCATCGCCCCGATCGCCCCTGGTCGAGGGATGCGGGATTCCTGGCGATGATCGCGCTCATCTTTCAGGCCGGCATCACCCTCCTCCTCGCGCATGAGCTGCCGGCCGGACGTCGGAAGGCTACCGGATATCTCGTAGCGGCCCTCTCCCTGGCGGGCGTCTTCTTGGTCCCCTGGTTGCTGCTGAGATGAGGAAGAGCGCGCTCGGGCTTCTGCTGCTGGCCGCCTGCGGCCGGGCGGAGGATGCCGGCCGCGTCCAGGATCTCCTGTCCCGCACGCCCATTCCGCTCGACCGTCTCCGGGACGCGCTCGAGATCAAGCCCGGCGAGTTGGAGATCCTGGGCGGCGACCCACCCGCTCTCTACGACCCATCCGCGCCGCCGCTCTGGGCGGTCATGAACCGGGGCATGCGCCCGCTGTGGCTTCACCGCGACGATCTGACCGTTTTCCCGGACGTGGATCCCCTCGTTCGGGCCCGGGAGCCCCTCCGCTGCGGATTCATGATGTCGCCGGGCGCCTCGCGTCCCGCCTTCGTGGCCTCCGACTGGATCCTCCTGCTCCCCCTGGAGCAGAAGGCGCTGCGGGTCCCGGATCCCGGCGGCTGGGGGCGGGTCAAATGGAGCGTCCACATCGGCGGCTTCGGCCGACGGCTCTACAGGGAGGCCGACAGCTTCAACGCGAAGAAGGCGAAGGATTTCCCCGACGACTGGAAGAACCCGCTGGATAAGGACCTGGGGGAGTCCACGCATCTTCCCCCGTTCACGTGGGACGGTGGCGCCGCGAACCTCGACCTGGACCTGCGCGCGGTCGGCGACGGCCGGGTGGCCTTGGACGCGAAGGCCGCCGACCGCGAGGAGCGCCCCGTGGCCTTGGCCCTTCGCGCGTGGGTCTTGAGCGACGATCGCCGCCTTCTCTACGAAGGCCGTCTCGAATCCGTGTCCCACCAGGGCGTCGGCGGAAAGATCTCGACCCGCTACGTCGTCCCCGCGACGCTTCCTCCGGGGACGCACCGGCTTCTCGCCATGGGCCAGTACGCCGGCGAATACCTCTCGCCGGGGAGGGACGCGCGGCGGGGCGTCAGCCGCTGGATCCCGCTCGAAATTAAGTAGAATTTCCGCGGAACCCGAGTACGCTCTCGGGATGCTGCTGATCTGGAGCGGGTCCGGCGCGATGGTGGCCATCGCTTCCGCCGGCGCGGGCGTCGGCGCGATTTTCCTCTGCACCTTCCTCGGCCTGGGCACGGGCAAGGCGATCGGCGTCGGCGGCATGGCGGCGGGCGTCGTGGCCTGGCTGCTCGGCAAGCACGACGCCAAGCTGCATCCCTGCTCGATCTTCTTCATCCCGCTGCGCGCCTTCGCCGTCGTCACGGCCGCGGCGGGCGCCCTCTTCTTCGTGACTCCGGAGAAGCCGAAGACCGAGGCCGATACCAAGGTGGAAACCAAGCTCAAGCAGGTCACCCAGCGGCTCAGCGAGGCCGTCGCCACCGGCTCCGACGGAAAGGCCCAGGAAGTCGCCGCCCGCTACGCCGCGCTGAAAGAACCCGAGTTCGGCAGCGCCGGACGTCGCTGCCACGTCATCCTCGACGCCGCCAAAGTCGAGCTCTACATCAAGGAGCCCGACCTGAAGAAGTTCGGCGAGGCCGGCAAGAAGGCGCTCTGCGCCGCGTACCTGAAGCGGCTGCGTACCGACTTCCCCCAGGCCTCCGCCCACTGCGCCATCCGCGGCCTGCTGCTCTGGGGCGTCACCGGGTCGCAGACCGCCGACGCGCCGGTGATCAAGGTCGACTCGGACGAGCCCCGCTTCTAGCGCGCCGCCTTCAGCTTCTTCAGGAAGCCCGGGCGGTGGAGCACCTCGCGATTGACCAGGCCGGGAGGGATCTCGCCGCGCGAGAGCGACACCGCCTGCCCGCAGCTCATGTAGCCGATGTCCCGGAAGAACTCGTGCGTCCATCCCACCGAGTGCGGCGCCAAGACCACGTTGTCGAGCGTCGCCAGCAGATGCCCCGCCCCCGCCGGCTCCTCCGAGAACACGTCCAGCCCCGCCCCGGCGATCCTCCCCGTCCGCAGCGCCTCGATCAGCGCCGGCTCGTCCACGATCCCGCCCCGCGCCGTGTTGATCAGCGCCGCCGTCGGCTTCATCAGCGAAATCTCCCGGTGCCCGATCAGCCCCCGCGTCTTCTCCGTCAGCGGACAGCTCACCGACACGAAATCCGCGTCCACCATCAGGCGGTCGAGCGTCACCAGGTCCACCCCCGACGGCGCCTCCGTCAGGTTCGGGTCGAAGGCGAGGATCTTCGACATCCGGAACGGCTTGATCATGTCCGCCAGCTTGCGGCCGATCCCGCCGAGCCCCACGATGCCCAGCACGCGGTCCCGCAGCTCCCAGCCCATGTATTTCTGGCGGTCCCCCCAGCGGCCCTCCCGCAGCAGCTTGTCTTTCTGCAGGAGCCGGTGCGAGATCGCCAGCATGAACGCGAGGATCGATTCGGCCATGGTGTGGTCGACGGCCCCCGCCGCGATGAAAAGCCCGATGTCGCGCTCGGTGAGCGCCTCGACGTCGATCAGCTCGTAGCCCACCCCGAAGCGGATCATCGCGAGCAGCCGGTCGGCGCTCTTCAGGGACTCCCGCGTCCACGTGGGCGTCAGGGAGATCACCGCGTCGAGGCCCTGGAGGTCGGTGGACGCCATCACCTGGTGCTCGATGCCCGCCGCGCGCTTGAGGATGTCGAGCCCGACGTCCTGGTAGACGAACGCGCCGTCGGGCGTCAGGAAGTCCCGGGTCAGGCCGACCTGGAAGGCCATAGGATTAGTTTCAATCGAAAATAAGTCGGACGTCGGGTCTCCAACGTATCTTAGCAGATGCCCGCGCTGCTCGTCTTGGCGCTCTCCCTCCAGGACCTCTCCGCCGCCGACGCGATCGCCCGCATGAAGCCCTACGACGGCTTCGAGGTGACCGTCGCCGCGTCGGAACCCGAGATCCGGCAGCCGGTCACGATCACGTTCGACGACCGCGGCCGCCTCTGGGTCCTGCAGTATCTGCAGTACCCCTCGCCCGCCGGGCTCCAGGCCGTCAAGGTCGACCGCTACCTGCGGACCGTGTACGACAAGCTCCCCGAGCCGCCGCCCAAGGGCCCCCGGGGCGCCGACCGCGTCACGATTCTGGAGGACGTCGACGGCGACGGCCGCTTCGAAAAAGCCAAGGACTTCGTCGACGGCCTGAACCTCGCGAGCGGCATGTGCCTGGGCCGCGGCGGGATTTATGTCGCGCAGCCGCCCTATCTGCTCTTCTATCCGGACAAGAACCGGGACGACGTCCCGGACGGCGACCCCGAGGTGCTGCTGACGGGCTTCGGGATGGAGGACGCGCACGCCTTCGCCAACTCGCTGCAGTGGGGCCCCGACGGCTGGCTCTACGGCGCGCACGGCAGCACCGTCACGGCCAAGATCCGCGGCATCGAGTTCCAGCAGGGCATCTGGCGCTATCACCCGGTGACGAAGGCCTTCGAGCTCTTCGCGGAGGGCGGCGGGAACACGTGGGGCGTCGACTTCGACCGCCACGGCAACCTGCTGGCCGGGACCAACTTCGGCAACTTCGCGATGCTCCACCAGGTCCAGGGCGCCTATTACCTCAAGGGCTTCACGAAGCACGGCCCGCTGCACAACCCGCACACGTACGGGTACTTCGACCACGTGCCGCAGAAGGACTTCAAGGGCGGCCACGTCACCTGCGGCGGGACGTCCTACCAGGGCGGGGCCTTCCCCGCCGAGTTCGACGATCTCTACCTCGCCTGCAATCCGCTGTCGAACGACCTCTACGGCTACCGCGTCGAGCGGAACGGCTCGACGTTCAAATCCACGCAGGTCCTGACGCTGGTCCAGGGCAACGATCCGTGGTTCCGGCCCATCGACACCCTCATCGGCCCGGACGGCGCGCTCTACGTCGCCGACTGGTACGACAAGCGTCTCAACCACGTCGACCCGCGCGAGAACTGGGACCGCCGCAACGGCCGCGTGTACAGAGTCGCGCCGAAGGGCCTGAAACCGGCGCCGTCCTTCGACCTTTCGAAGCACAACCCGGCCCAGCTCTCCGGCCTGCTCTCGCACCGCAACGTCTGGTTCCGTCGCGAAGCGCGCCGTCTCCTCGTCGAGCGCGGCACGAAGGAGCTGCCGTCGGACGTCCCGCCCCTCGAGCGCGTCTGGATCCTTCCGGCGGACGAGGCGAACCTGAACCATCCGGACGAGGCCGTCCGCGCCTGGACCGTCCGCCTGCTGGGCGACGTTGTAGACAAACCAGACAGGCTGGTTTGTCTACAAGAGCTCGCGCGGACCGAGCCTAGTCCCCTCGTGCGCGCGCAGCTGGCCTGCACGGCCAAGCGCCTGCCCGCCGGTCCGGGACTGGCGATCGTGCGCGAGCTGCTCAAGCGCGGCGACCAGGACGACCCCTTCATCCCGCTGCTGACCTGGTGGGCCATCGAGGACAAGGTCGAGAAGAATCCCGACGAGGTCCTCGCGCTCGCGGACGGCATCGCGCCGTTCTTCGCCGAGCGGATCGCGCGGCGCTTCATGGCCGTCGACGACCACGTCGCCTGCGCGCAGCTGCTCAAGGCCCGGTCCGACAAGGATCCCATCCTGCGGGGCTTCGACCTGGCGCTCCAGGGACGTCGACTTCCCCAGGTGCCGCAGACCTTCGGCATCCCCTTCATGGTCCTGATGAAGCGCCGCGCGGGCGACCCGCTGATGCTGCGGACGGCCTACCGCATGGGGGACGCCGGCGCCGAGGCCGAGCTGCTGCGGATCGCGGCGGATCCCGCGGCGAAGCCGGAGGACCGCGTCGCGTTCATTGAGATCCTCGGCCAGACCAGCGGCCCGGCGCTCCAGCCCGCCCTGCTCGAAATCATCGCCTCGAAGCAGCCCGACAAGGTGCGGCTGGCCGCGGTGGCGGCCTGCGAGCCCGCGCCGCTCGTCGAGAAGCTCCCGACGCTCGACGGCGCGCTGCGCGCCCGGGCGCTGAACGTCGTGCTGTCGCGGCCCGCGTCCGCCCTCGCGCTCTTGAAGGCGGTCGACGCCTCCAGGGTTCCCAAGGAACTGATCAAGGCCGACCAGCTGCAAGGGGCGGCCGGGTATGAGGTCGAGGAGCTCACGGCGCTCATCCGCAAGCACTACGGCGCGGTCGGCCGGGCGACGGAAGGGGCCAAGCAGGCGCGGATCCACAACTCGCGCAACGCGCTCGGGCGCCTCGCGCCGGACGTCGCGCGCGGCAAGGCGCTGTTCACGAAGCTTTGCGCGAACTGCCACACGCTCTTCGGCGAAGGCGGCAAGGTGGCGCCCGACCTGACCGGCGCGGATCGCAAGAACATCGACTTCATGCTGACGAACGTCATCGATCCGAGCGCGCTGATCCGCCCCGAGTTCCAGGCCTTCAAGATCCGCACGAGCGACGGCCAGATCCTCACGGGCCTCGCGGTGGAGCAGACCGCCTCCGCCGTGACGCTGGTGGACGCCCAGGTGAACAAGATCCAGATTCCGCGCGACCGCATCGACGCGATGCTGCCCTCCGAGCTCTCGCTGATGCCCGAGGGTCTGCTGGACCCGCTCGACGACCAGGAAACGGCCGACCTCTTCGGCTACCTGCGTTCGGATCCGCCCCAGAAACAGCAGGGCATGGGCGACCCGCTACCCGGCACGGCGCCGCTGAAAATGGAGGGCGACCTCGCCGCCCAGATGGTCGAGGGCATCGACCGCTTCCTGCTGCGCGAAATCGACGCCTCCCCCGCCAAGCGCAAGCCCACGCGCGAAAAGCTAAAGGCCGTCTTGGGCCTGGTCGACGAGCGCGCCAAAGGCGGCCTGACGATTTCCCCTACCCCGGTCGGCCGCGGGACCGGCTATGCGATCCGGGCGGTCCGCTGGCCGGTGTTCCGGGGCGTCTACGGCGAAGGCCTGCTCTTGGAACCGGAGAAGAACGCGAGATCGACGGTCATCCTCCTGCCGGACGCCGACCAGACCCCGGAACAGCTCGCGGGCCTCGCTCCCGGGCTGGAGCCGGAACGGCAGCTGGGGAGCGTCTTCGCCGCCCTCGGAAGTCGCGTCCTGATCCCCACGCTGCTGGATCGCGGCGACTCCAACTCCGTGTCCTACATCGGGCGCGCCACCAACCAGCCGCATCGCGAATTCGCCTACCGGCCGGCGTTCATGATGGGCCGCACGGTGCTCGGCTACGAAGTCCAGAAGGCGCTCGCCCTCGTCGATCTCTATCCGGACGACGTCGCGATCCTGGGCATCGGCGAAGGCGGCTTTGTCGCCCTGCTGGCGGCGGCGGTCGAGCCTCGCATAGAAAAAGCGGCGGCCTTCGGCTGGTTCGCGTCCCGCCAGCGCCTCTGGGAAGAGCCGATCTACCGCAATCTCTTCGGCTTCCTTTCGGATTTCGGCGACGCGGAGATCGCGGGCCTCATCGCGCCGCGGCCCCTGCACGTCGCGCCCTGGCCGGGCCTGAAAGTGGACGGCCCGCCGGCGGCCCGCGCGGGACGCGGCGGCGCCGCCCCCGGTTTCTGGAGCGGACCGGACGAGGCCGCCCAGAACTTGGAGCTCGACCGCCTGGGCCTCAAGAACGGCTCTTGGAATGTGCCGGTGCTCCCGACGACGATCGAGGCGGCCGGCGCTCCGGTCGATGCCGTCGCCCGTCAGAAACGGCAGCTCGACGAGATCCTCGCGGACACCCAGGTCCTGCTCGCCGCGTCCGAGCGGGCGCGCAACGACTACGTCTGGAAGAAAGTCTCTCGCAAGAGCGTCGCCGAGTTCGAGAAGAGCACGGAGGCGCTGAGGACGTCGTTCTACGATGACGTCATCGGCCGCTTCGACCTCCCGCTGCTGCCGGCCAACGCGCGGAGCCGGAAGATCTACGACGAGCCGAAGTACGTGGGCTACGAGGTCGTGCTGGACGTCTGGCAGGACGTCTACGCGTACGGGATCCTGCTGCTGCCCAAGGACCTGAAGCCCGGCGAGAAGCGGGCCGTCGTCGTCTGCCAGCACGGGCTCGAGGGGCGGCCCCAGGACGTCGCCGACCCGAAAGCCGAGCCCCGGATCTACGAGCGCTACGCCTGCAAGCTCGCCGAGAAGGGCTACATCACCTTCTCGCCGCAGAACCCGTACATCGGCAAGGACAAGTTCCGCGCGCTGCAGCGCAAGGCCAACCTCCTCGGCAAGCACCTGTTCTCGTTCATCATCCCGCAGCACGAGCAGATCACGGCCTGGCTGGCGGCCCAGTCCTTCGTCGATCCGGAGCGCATCGCCTTCTACGGCCTCTCGTACGGCGGCAAGACCGCCATGCGCGTGCCGGCCGTCGTGAAGCGCTACTGCGCCTCGATCTGCTCGGCCGACTTCAACGAGTGGATCCGCAAGAACGCGTCGCTCGACAACGGCTACACCTACGTCACGACCGGCGAGTACGAGATCTTCGAGTGGAACCTGGGCAACACGTTCAACTACGCCGAGATGGCCGCCCTCATCGCCCCGCGGCCCTTCATGGTCGAGCGCGGGCACGGCGACGGCGTCGCGCCCGACGAGTGGGTCGCCTACGAGTTCGCCAAGGTCAAGCGCCTCTACGTCGACCTCGGCATCGCCGACCGCGCCGAGATCGAGTTCTTCAACGGCCCGCACAAGATCAACGGCGTCGGCACCTTCAAGTTCCTCGACCGGGTGCTTGCGAAATGAGCCGCGCGCTCGCCCTGCTCCTGCTTTGCGGGTGCGGGCCCGTGCGGACGTCCGACGGCCTCCGCGTGGCCACGTTCCAGTCGGACGTGACCCCGCCCCTCGGACATCCCCTCTGCGGCGGCTGGGCGAAGCCGGCGGAGGCGGTCGACGCCCCCCTGCTCCTCAAGGGAATCGTGATCGACGACGGCCGCACGCGCTGCGCCGTCGCCGCGCTCGACTGGTGCGTCCTGGGCACCAAGGCCTACGACGCCTTCCGGAACCGCATCGCGGAGGGCGTCGGGGTTCCGCCGCGCTTCGTCTCCGTCCACTGCACGCACACGCATAGCGCGCCGATCGCCGACGCGCGGGCCCAGGAGCTGCTGGACGCGTCGCCGCAAACGCTGCCCCACCTCGACCTCGCGTGGCTGGACCGCGTCAGCCGCGCCGCCGGCGACGCGGCGAAGGCGGCCGTCGGGCGTCCCGTCACGCACGTCGGCGCCGGCAAGGCCAAGGTGGAGAACTTCGCCTCCAACCGCCGGGTCAAGGGGCCCGACGGCAAGATCCGAGTGCGCTGGAGCACCACCAAGGATCCGGAGCTGCGCGCCGAGCCGGAAGGGCTGATCGACCCCTGGATCCGGACGGTCTCGTTTCTCGACGGCGCGACGCCCGTCGCCCGTCTGCATTACTACGGGAGCCACCCCCAGACCGTCTCCGGCGACGGCCGCGTGCATGGGGATGTCGTCGCCAACGCGCGGCAATATCTCGAGCAGGAGGAAGGCGTCTTCCAGATCTACTTCGCCGGCTGCGGCGGGAACGTCACCGCGGGCAAGTACAACGACGGCACCCCGGAGGCGCGGCAGCGTCTGGCCTCGACGTTCTATTCCGGCATGGTCCGCTCCGTGCAGTCGACGTCCCTCACGCCCGTATCGGAGGTCGAGTGGATCTCCCAGGATCTCCGCCTGCCGCTGCGCGTGAAGGAAGCCGACTATCGGGCGACGCTGGCGGATGTCGCCAAACCCAAGCAGGCGCGCCTGATGGCCGCGGTGACGCTCGCGTGGATCGAGCGCTCGGCGGCGGGGCCGATCGACGTCAGCCGCCTGCGCGTGGGGCCGGTCGATCTGGTGCACCTGCCCGGCGAGCCGTTCGTGGAGTATCAGCTTTACGCGCAGTCGATCCGGCCGGAGCGCTTCACGGCGGTGGCGGGCTACGGCGAAGGCGGCCCGTGGTACGTGTGCACGGACGCGGCCTACGGCGAGGGCGGCTACGAGCCCGGCGCGTCGTGGGTGGGCCCCGGGGTCGAAGGGGCGCTGAAGGACGCGATCGCGAGGCTGCTGAAATGACACGTGTTGACGTTCTGATGCGGTCATTTCGTCAACACGAGGACGCGTTGACGAAATGACCGCATCAGAACGT
>DASVNH010000298.1:0-19689 GCA_036383955.1 Planctomycetota bacterium
GTGCGCCCAGAGGTACGTGCCGGCCGTGAGCTTCTCGAAGTAGGGACCCGTCTCGATCTTCGACGCCCCCACGAGCGCCCCGAAGTTGCGCCAGCTCCCCGACACGAAGGCCTCGCCCCGGAAGTCGCCGAACTGGTCGCAGATCAGCGCGCGGCGCTCCGCCTCCAGCTTCTTGTGGCGGAACGCGTGGTTGCGGTCGAGGTAGCGCCGCAGCAGCTCGACCTCCGGCTTCCCGAAGGCGGGCATCCGCGAGAGGTCGACGCGGCCGACTTCGAGCTCGACCTCCGACGGCAGCCGCGACGGATCCAGCTTGCCGTCGCCGGGGACGTTCTTCCCCTCGGGCTTGTTCACGGCGGCGTCGCTCCATTCGCCGTCCAGGTCGCCGTAGTAGGCGTCCGCGGGCCACGCCCCGAGATGATCGGGATGGCCGTCCGGCGTCATGAACCCCGAGCGCACGACCGGCAGGCGGCCGAGCAGGAAGACCGAGCGCAGGCCGGTTTCGGCTTTGACGAGGGCCTTGACGTCCGCGGCTTTGGACGTCGGATCGACCTCCCGCCGCGCCACGGTCCAGCCGTCGCCCTCGAGGTCGCGCTCGAGGCGCTTGAGCTCGACGGCCAGCGCCGCCGCGTGGGTCGCGTCGACGAGCAAGAGGACCTTGCCCCGGACGTCGACAAGCCGCGCCTCGACGGCCGCGCGCAGGTAGCCGGTGCCTTCGAAGACCTGGTCGCCGGCCTTCGCGGTCTTGAGGACCTTGTACTCGTAAGATTCGCCGGGCTTGACGTCGTCGTCGTCCCAGGCGGTCGCTCCGGTCTCGACGCGGCCGCGCGCGCCGCCCCACGCGGCCTCGCCCGGCCCGCGGCGGTACACGGTGTATTCGACGGCCTTCGGATCGGCGGGCCAGCGCAGGCCGAGGCGCGGCGGCACGGCGCGGGGCTCGGCGCTGACGAGGACGCAGCGGTCCCTGGCCTCGATGCCCTGGAGAAGGAGCGCGAGCAGAAGAGTCACGTCCCTCCAGCTTACCCCATTCGCGCTAGCGGCGGTGGCGCACGCGCTCGGGCCCCACCCACTCGTGCCACTCCTCGCCGTGGCCGACGTAGTGGATGAGCGTGAGCTCGCCGCGGACGTCCTTCGTGCGCGCCGGCCACCACTCCCCTCCCCACTCCACTTCCAGGTCGTAGGGCGCGGGATCCTTGCGGATGTAGTCCTGGGCCTGGCCGGTCAGCGGGCCGTCGGGCCTCGGCGGGGTCCGGCTTTCGTCGAAGCGCCGCCGCTGTTCCGCGTCGAGCCAGGAGCGGATCTGCGCGTCGTAGCGCCGCTCCAGCTCCCGGTGGCGGAACGCGGCGTCGCCGTCGATCTGCAGCTGCTCGCGACGTCGCGCTTCCAGCACGGCTTCGATCGCGCGCTTCTGCTCGGGCGTGAGCTCGACGCCGATCTGGTCGACCGACATCGGCCTGGACTTCTTCGAAGCGCGGCCGCTCCGCTCGCCGATGACGAAGGTCGGCGCTTCCACCGACGGCGCGGGGGTTTTCGCCGCGGGAGGAGCGGGGGAGGTCGACGTCGAGGGCGGCGGCGAGACCGCCTCCTCCGGCGCCGGGGGGAGAGGGACGGCGGCCAGGCGGGGCGGCGGGGCTTTGAGGCGCGCTTCCAGGGCGTCGATCTTGTCGTTCAGGCGTTCGATCCGGCTGAGCGCGCGCGCGGAGAAGACGAGCAGGACGGCGGCGAAGAGCAGCAGGATGGCGTTGCCGAGCTTCATGGCGGCCCCCCTTGGTCTTTATACGGCCAGGGGGCCGCCTCGCGTAGCTCACTGCCACATGTTCAGGAGCGGGGCGGAGGCGTCGACCTTGCCCGCGTGGCTGTCGGCGAGGCGCTCGGAGTAGGCGTCGCCGTGCCCGCCGAAGACGTTCTCGTCCAGGGCGCCGATGAAGTGGAAGACCCAGCCGAAGACGGCGAGGTTGAGGTTGTGGCCCGTCTCGTGCTCGGTGAGATACTCGCCCGTCCGGTTGAGGAAGACGAAGTTGCCCATGTCGAAGCCGCCCGCGCCCATCAGCGGGTGGATGAGGCCGCCTTCCATGAGAAGGCTGCAGGTCTTGGCGTGGAAATCGAGGGACTTGATCTTGAGGACCTCGACCTGGTTCCCCGTGATCCCCGCCAGGATGAAGTTGATGAGCACGAAGAGCAGGCCGACTCCCGTCACGATCCAGGACATGGGCATGAGCCAGCTCGACCAGCCGAGGAGGGCCTGGAAGGGCGACCAGCCCGACAGGGTCTGGAACATGGTGAGGAGGTGCAGCAGGACGATCCAGGCGCCGACGATGAGGACGATCATGCCCGGCCCCTGCGCGAACTTCTCGAAGGCCTTGAAGAAGACGCTCAGGCTCTTCGCGGGCTCGGGCATGAAGATCGCGGTCAGCACCACGGCGTTCAGGCCGCCGTTCAGGCCGACCATCATCCCCTTGAAGACTTCCCCGCCGTTGGAGTTCCGGTTCTTCGTGGCGATCAGATAGAAGGGCGAGACGAGGACGATCGAGATCCCCAGCACCGTTCCGATGCCCGCCCAGGTCGTCGTGGGTATCGCCACCAGCACCAGCACGAGACCCAGCGCCAGCGCCGCCATCAGGCCCGAGATCGCCCCAAGTAGCCGCATGACCGTATGCATCGTTTCCTCCGCTTTCGGGGAATCCATCGCGTCCGGCGGCGCCTCCTTTCAAGAAAAGAGGTAGACTGGCCCGCCATGACCGACTGCCGGATCGAGGACGACGTCTGGATCGCCGCGCCGCCGGGGATCGTGTTCGCGGCGCTGACGGAGGGTCCCACGCTGGCGTGCTGGTGGCCGAAAGCCGCGGAGGCGGAGCCTCGGGCCGGGGGCCGGCTGGCGCTGACCTGGTTCTCCGGAGACAAGGTCGAGACCCGCTTCGAGGACTTCAAGCCGGGCGAGGCGGTCTCGTTCCCGTTCTATGCCGAGCACGTCGCGTTCGCGCTCTCCCCGGAGCGGGGCGGCACGCGGCTGCGGATCGCCCACCGCTGCGGCGCCGAGGCGATCCACGTGGCGCAATCCTGGGGCTTCCTGAAGGCCAACCTCAAGGTCTTCCTCGAGATGGGCCTCGACCTGCGCGAACGCTAGGATCGGGAGAGCCGGAGAAGGGACGGATTCGGGGGATTCATCTCTCTCCCAAAGAGGTACGGCAGCCCCCTGCGGGGGCCGCCCACGAACGCTAGAACCGCTCCCAGCCCTCCAGATCGCCCTCGTCCAGAGCGAGGGGCACCGACGGATGGGTCAGGAGCAGATCCACCAGCCTCACGGTATCCATGTTCTATGCATTGGACGCCGGGCGCGACGTCCTGTGAAGCCGAAAAAGACGAATCGGGCGCTATACTTTTTCCCGCCTAAGAGGGAGGACGCGCATGCCCGACACGAAGTGGACTTACCCGGACGGCTCCAGCATCACCGAGCATGAAGACGGGAGCTTCACGGTCACCGAAGCCAACGGGGCGAAGACCCACTACGACGACGACACCGGACGTCGAACCGAAACCCCCGCCCCCGGCGCGGGCGGACAGCCTACCGTGACGAATCCCAATCAACCCCCGAAGACCGACAACGGCGAGATCGAGATCCGCTACCCGGACGGCACGCGCGTCTACATCCGGCTGAACCCGAAGCGCTTCCGCATCGTGCGCTCGGCCCCCGCCGCGCCGCGGAAGTGGGAGGTCGAGATGCCCAACGGCACGCGCAACGTCCAGCAGGTCAAGGACGGGGACATCACGACGACGCCGCCCACCACGCAGCAGCCCGAGAGCATCACCCCCTCGACGCATCCCGCCCCGGCAACCCCGGCTCCGACCCCGACACCCGAGGGCGGCGGGTCCGCGAAGCCCAAGCCGTCGAAGCCGAAGAAGAAGCCGAAGAAGCCCGCGCGGAAGCCGTCGAAGGCAAAAAAGAAGAAGCGACGTTAGCGCGTCTCGCCGCTCACGGACTCGCGGGGCATGATTTCCAGGACGTCTTCGTCGACGTCCCGGGCGCCGGCGATCACGAGCAGGAACCCGGCGGCGGAGGCGAGAAGCCAGGTGAGGCGCCGGCGCGGGCGCGGGGTGAGGAGCTCCCATCCCCGGTTCGATGGGTCGGCCAGGGCGAGGGGCGCGGACGGCGCCGACATCAGGTGGTCGAAGATCCGGACGGTATCCACTTCCTGTTAGACGCTCGAAGCGCCCGGGAATTCCGGCCTTAGCCCCGAATCTTCACGGCTTCGCGCGCCATCGTCTCGGCGTCCGGCATGCCGGCGCCGCCGATGCCGACGGCCTTCGCCCCGGCCGCGAGGTAGGCCGGGATCTCTTCCACTTTGATCAGCGTCGGGAGCAGCTCCAGGAACGGCATGGGCGCGAGCAGCCGTCGGATGAATTCGGGGCCGCCCAGCGTGGGGGCCGGGAAGACCTTGATCGGCCGGCAGCCCGCCTTCCAGGCCGTGTAGCACTCCTGGGCCGTCGCGCAGCCCGGCAGGTACGGGATCTTCTTCGACTTCGCGTAAGCGGCCACCGCCTTCGTGAAGACCGGCGAGACCAGGAACTTCGCGCCGGCCGCGACGGCCTTCTTGGCGTCGGGCAGCTCGAGGATGGTCCCCGCGCCGATGATGCCGAGGCCGGCCTTGCTGAACTCCTTGATGAGCTCGGCCGCCTTGGGCGTCGTCCACGTGACTTCCTGCACGCGCAGCCCGCCGTCGTACACCGCGCGCGCCTTGGCGCGCACGAGGTCGGGGTCCTTCTCGCGCAGGACGACGACGATCTTTTCAGCGTACAGGGTTTCTAGCATCGCGATATCCTAGCAACCGTGGCGGAGAAGCTGAAGCTAACGCTGAACGGGTCCGAGGTCCGAGGAGTCCTGCTCCGCTTCGAGAACCTCGGGACGTCGCCGCTCGCCGTCATCCGAAGCCACCGCCCGGGCTTCTACGCGTCCTACGAGGCCCAGCTCCGCGACGCGGCGGGCGACGTCCAATGGGAGACCGTGCCCATGCTCGAATGCGGGACGCCGTATCCGCTGACCGCCGACGGGCTCGTGGTCCTGCCGCCGGGCGGGACGCACGAGGCGGCCGTCGACACCCGCGGCTACGAGCTGCCGCCGGGCCGCTACACCCTGCAGGTCACGTACCGCACGAACAAGCATTGGCTCGACCTGGTCACGACGGATCCGCCCGGCTTCGAGCTCGTCGCGCGGGGGGAATGGACGTCGAACGTGCTCGACGTCCTATCGCGCTAGGACTTTTCCCGGAACCGCCCCCGTGTGCCGGCCGTTCTCGGCGACGACGACGCCGTTGACGACGACGAGGTCGACGCCCTCCGGCGGCCGCGTGGGATCCTCGAACGTGGCGAGGTCCCGGGGCTTGTTCAGGAGGACGAGGTCGGCGGCCGCGCGCTCGCGGATCACGCCGCGGTCCTTCAGGCCGAGCCGGGCCGCCGCCTTCGACGTCATCTTGGGCAGCGTTTCCATCCCCCACTTGTGGAGCACCCGCGGGAACGTGCCCCAGAGCCGCGGATGCGGCTTGCCGGGGATGTGGAGGCCGTCGCTCCCGATCGTCGTGTGCGCCCACTTCACGAAGAGCTCCACTTCCTCCTCGAGGCGGTCGTGCACGAGGTACGGCCCGGACAGCGTCTTGGCCCGTTCCTTGGTGCCGATGACCGAGCCGTCGACGCAGAGATGGGCGCGGTCCCAGGGGATGTCGTCCCACTCCTCGGGCTGGACGGCCGAGAGCATGGTCGAGCCCGCGTCATACGGATAGACGTCCGCCGTCACGTCGAGGCCGCGCGCCCGCGCCGCCTCCATTTTCGCGATCATCTCCGGCGCCCGGCCGCGGTTCATGCGGATCGCCTGCAGGTGCGAGACCTGCATCGGCGTCCGCGCCCGGGCGCAGATCTCGATCGCCTCGTCGAAGCTCTCGAAGATCTTCCGGCCGTGGTCGCGGATGTGGATCGAGAAGAAGCCCCCGACTTCCGCCGCGAGCGCCGCGGTCTCTTCCGTCGACGCCCAGCAGGCGGGCTTGTAGTAGGGGCCGGCCGACATCCCCAAGGCGCCCTCGTCCGCGGCCTGCCGCGCCAGCGCGCGCATGGCCTTGAGCTCGTCGCGGGTCGCTTCCCTCGCTTCATAGCCCATGACCGCGGAGCGCAGCGCGCCGTGCGAGACGAGGAAGGCGGTGTTCGTCGACGCCCGGATGGAGCCGAGGTACTCCTTCACGGTGGAGGGGCGGCTGGGGACCTCGCCGAACAGCGGCCCGTGCTGCTGGAGCTGGAGCGCCAGGCTCGCGGGCGTGCTGGGCACGAAGCCGAGGCCGCAGCTGGTGAAGACTTCGGTGGTCACGCCCTGGAGGACCTTGCACGCGTGCGTCGGCTCGCGGAGAACGGCGAAGTCGGCGTGCGAATGGATGTCGATGAATCCGGGCGCAAGAACGCGGCCGGCCGCCTCTATGACGCGGGCGGCGGGCGCGTCGATCGTCGGCTCGACCGCCGCGATCCAGTCGCCGAGGACGCCGACGTCTCCCTGGGCGACGCCGCCGAGGCCGTCGTGGATTTCGGCGCCCCGGATCAGGAGGTCGAACCGCATGCTAGACCTTGGCGACGCACTCGATTTCGACCTGGATGCCGCCGGGGAGGGCGCCGGCCTGGATGGTGGTGCGGGCCGGGAAGGGCTGGCTGAACATGGTCTTGTAGACCTCGTTCATGGCCGCGAAGTCCTTGATGTCCTTGAGGTAGACGTTGACCTTGACGACCTTGTCGAGCGAGCTGCCGGCGGCCTCGAGGATGGCCTTCACGTTGTTGAAGGTCTGGCGCGTCTCGGTCTGGATGTCGGCGGGCACGTACTTGCCGACCTTGGGGTCGACGGGGCCCTGGCCGGCGAGGAAGACGAAGCCGTTTTCAACGATCGCCTGGGAATACGGCCCGATCGGGAGGGGCGCCTGGTCGGTCGTCACGTTTTTTCTCATACCCAGCCTTTTAGCATAAGGGGTAAAAAGGATCATGATTAAAACGCTCGTCGCGTGCCTGCTGTTGGCCGTCCCCCAGAGCGCTCCGCTGGAGCTCGCGCTGCGGCGGGGGGAGTCGACGTCGACGGCCTCCTGGTCTCCCAAGGAGACGGCGATCATCATCTGCGACATGTGGGACACGCACACCTGCCAGGGGGCGGCGAAGCGGGTGGGGGAGATGGCGCCGAAGCTGGACGCGACGGTGAGCGCGGCGCGGAAGAAGGGCGTGCTGATCGTGCACGCGCCGAGCGACGTGATCAAGTTCTACGCGGACACGCCGCAGCGCAAGCGGGCGCAGGAGGCGCCGCTGGTCAAGGGGGCCGTCGAGTTCAAGTGGCGCAAGCTGATGCCGGAGCGCGAGGGGCAGCTGCCCATCGACGACTCGGACTGGTGCGACTGCAAGCCGAAGTGCGACGTCGAGGGCGTGAAGAAAAAGGGCTGGCCCTGGACGCGGCAGCACGAGGCGATCAAGATCCAGCCGGAGGACGCGATCAGCGACCAGGGGCAGGAGATCTACAACCTCTTCGAGCAGCGCGGGATCAAGAACGTGATCCTCTGCGGCGTGCACACGAACATGTGCGTGCTGGGGCGGTCCTTCGGGATCCGGCAGATGGTGCTGCTCGGGAAGAACGTCGCCCTGATCCGCGACTTGACCGACTGCCTCTACGACCCCGAGAAGCCGCCCAAGGTCAGCCACGACAAGGGCACCGAGCTGCTCGTCCAGCACATCGAAAAGCACTGGTGCCCCTCGCTCCTGAGCGCCGACCTACTGCGCTAGGTTAGTTACGAAACAGACCGTCTGATTCGTAACTCAGTACCCCGCCTTTACGGCGCCCCAGAGGGCGGCCACGAGGGCGACGGCGATGCCGCCCATCAGCCAGAGGTTCGAGACGAAGTAGGGGTAGGCCATCAGGGCGAGGCCGGCGACCAGCTGCGGGATCCGCGTCTGCTTCTTGCCGTAGATGAAGAGGCCCGCGCCGACCGCCCCGATGAGCATCGACAGCATCAAGGCGCCGACGCTCAGGTCCATGCCGGAGTCTACCGCGCCGAGAGGTCGCAGCGCACGATCTCGCGGTCGTTGCGCGCGAAGACGCTCTTCATCGCGAAGGCCGGATGCGACCAGATCGTCATCCGCGTCTGCACCTTCCGCGTCGGCTCCACCAGCTTCGACCGCGCCAGCTCCTGGTAGCCGGCCGGCGAGAGCTTCGCCAGAATCAGGTCGCCCTGCTCGTTGTGGATGAACACGCGGTCGTCCTGCGGCACCAGAAAGGCGTTCCACCAGCGCCCTTCCCCGGTGGCCGCCCGCGACTCCCACACCCGCTTCCCCGTCGCCGCGTCCAGGCAGCGCAGCTGGCCGTAGCTGCAGACCCCGTAGATGTGCCCGTCCGCGATCCACGGCGTCGGCATGATCGAATGCAGGCCGTCGGTCTTGATCTCGCTGTCGCTCGCCCCCTTCCAGAGCGTCCTGGCGGACGTCGGCCCGACCTCCAGCATCAGCGGCCCGTTGTAGAAGGCCGTCAGGAACAGGCGGTCGCCCCCGATCGCGCGCGGCATCGGCACGCAGAGCCCCGACTTGATCGCCCACGGCACCTGCCACAGGACCTTCCCCGACTCCGGATCCAGCGACGACACCGCCTTCGGATGCCACTGGATGAGCTGTCGACGTCCCCCCAGCTCGAAGATCACGGGCGGACAGTAGCCGACGCCCGGGTCGTCGAGCGCCCGCCAGAGCTCCTTTCCCGTGGCCTTGTCGAAGGCGACGACCAGCGCGCCGTTGGCGCCGCCGACCAGGGCGATCAGGCGAGGGCCGTCGACGAGCGGCGAGGCCGCCATGCCCCAGGCGGGCAGCGACGTCCCGAAATCCTCGACGACCTTCTTCGACCACTGGACCTTGCCCGTCGCGGCGTCGAGGCAGAGGAAGTCGCCGACCGCGCCCATCGTGAAGACGCGGCCCTCGTCGACGACGGGCGTCGAGCGGGGTCCG
Source organism: Planctomycetota bacterium (assembly GCA_036383955.1). Classification (GTDB taxonomy): domain Bacteria; phylum Planctomycetota; class MHYJ01; order MHYJ01; family JACPRB01; genus JACQFK01. The sequence goes on from DASVNH010000298.1 coordinate 8,989, forward strand.
GCGGGATACGAGATGCCGTATTCGACGGCGTACGCGTGCGTCCAGAGGACCTGACCGGTGGCCGCGTCCAGGCAGAGCGCGCGCTCGCGGCCCTTGCGTCCGTCGCGCTCCACGAGATCGGTGATGTAGACCTTGCCGTTCGCGACGGCCGGCCCGGCGTAGCCCTCGCCGAGGGGCGTCGACCACATCCGCGGCAGCAGCCCGGCCGGGAGGGACTTCGTGATCCCGGTCTCCCGCCAGACGAGGTCGCGCTGAGGGCCGCCCCACTGGGGCCAGTCCTGGAGCAGGAGCAGGGCGAGGATCATCGGGAGACAACGGCGGGGGACGTCGATACACTCCGGGAATGCGAAGCCTGACGTCGATGGCCGACCTGGACGCGTTGCTCCAAGAGGCCGGGCCCGTGCTCTTGCTCAAGCACTCCACCACGTGCCCGATCAGCGCGGCGGCGCTGGAGGAAGTCGAAGCTTGGGGCGGCGACTTCGTCTACCTGGATCTGCTCGCCCATCGGGACGTCTCGAACGCGATCGCCGCCCGCCTGAACGTGCGCCACGAGTCGCCGCAGGCGCTCCTGGTGAAGGGCGGCCGGGCGGCGGGCGTCCTCAATCATGACGACATCACGCGCGACGCCCTGAGCCGGCTTGTTACGAAGTAAACTGGATGCTTCGTAACACGCCTAGCGGGCGTGCTTGAGGACGAAGTCGACGATGGGCGCCGGATCCTTGAGGCTGTGCGGGTGGTGGCCCACGCCGGGCTTGGCGATGACGGTGATCTCGCCGCCGAGGGCCTTGTAGCGCGTCTCGACGAGGCTGGTGTTCTCGGCCATCGGCACGACGTCGTCCGCGTCGCCGCAGACATGCAGCAGCGGGATCTTCGCGTCGGCGAGCGGGCGGAGGTTGTCGACCGGGTTCAGCTTGTAGTCGAGCGCCTCGGCCTCGCTCAGGCCGTAGACCTTGAGCAGGCGCTCCCAGTCGCCCTTCGAGCCCTTGCCCTTCCCCTTCCCGCCCGGCCAGCTCTTGAAGTCGCAGACCGGCGCGTCGTTGTACACGCACGACACCCGCGCCGGATTCCGCGCCGCCCAGTTGAGCGCGAAGAGGCCGCCGCGGCTGAAGCCCTCGAGGGCGGGCTTCTTCGACAGCCCCCGCTCCCCCGTCAGGTGCGCGTAGAAGCGGTCCATGGCGTCGAGCGCCGCCGGCGCGCCGTAGAGGTTCTGGACGTCGACGTACGCCACGTGAAACCCCTTCGCGAGCAGCGCGAGGTCGCCCTGCGGCTCGTGCCCGAAGAACTCCGTGCGCCAGATCCAGGGCTTGCCCTCGACGGCCTCCTTCGGCCGCACGAGCAGGGCGGCGCGGCCCTCGACCTTGAAGTCGAGGCGCTCGTAGCCGTTCCACGCCGAGACCTTGTCCTGGAGGAGCAGGGCGAGCAGCAAAGTCATCGGGCCCATCGTATCATCCCTGCGTGCAGGCCGACGGCTTCGTCTCTCTCGCCTTCACCGCGGGCTACGGCGTCCTCTTCTTCTTTTTCATCTGGCTCTGGATCCGCCTGCGCAACCTGCAAGCCCAGCTTCGCGGCGGAGACCTCCTCGAACCGCTGGCCCGGGAGCTCGACCTGCCCGTCTCGCGCGATCCGTCCAGCCCCATGCCGTTCCTGAGGCTCGACCTCCGGGGCCTCCGCGCCTACTTCTCGCTCTGGCCCTTCGGCGCGAGCTCCTTCCGCGTCATCACCCTCCTCGAGATCCGCGTGGGCTGCGAAGCCTTCCTGGAGGCGACGTCCCGCCGGGGCGCCCGACATCCCACGATGACGACCCGGATCACCCAGGTCGACACCGCCACGAACTACGTCGTCATGACCTCGCAGCCCCGCTGGGCCTGGACGCTCGTGGAACGGCCGTGGATGAAGATCCTGGCCGAACTGGAGACGACCCTGCGCGCTCCCCTGCGCCTCCAGCTCACGCCGTCGCGCGTCACGATCGAGGCGGAGAAACTCCTCGACGCCCGCGGCACGCGGGCGCTGCTGGACGGCGCCGGGCGGATCCTCGACGACCTGAGCCTCTCGCCGACGGCGGAGGGAGTCGCGATCCTCGCGCACACGGCGGAGACGGGCCGCTGTCCGGTCTGCGGAACGTCCGCGGAGAAGGCGGTCGCGTGCGGCGGCTGCCGGACGCCCCAGCACGCCGACTGCTGGGCCTACCTGGGCCGCTGCGGCATCTTCGGCTGCGGGGGCCGCCCGATTTCGGCGTAAGGAACGCCGCGCGTCTGCTTATGATGGGACGCTTTCCAAGGAGATGAGCATGAAGAAGACCCTGCTGTTCGTCGTTCCCGCGCTCTGCGCCGCGGCCGGATTCGCCGCCGCGTGGACGCTGAAGGGGCCGTCGGCCTCCGGCGTGGTGTCCCTCGAGAAGGCCGTCGAGAAGAAGACCGACTGGGGCGGCCTGCGGATCTCGCACGAGGGGGAGACGTACGCGTGCAAGGACGTCCTGAGCGCGCACGTGACGGTCAACCCCGGGCAGTGGCCCCACCCCGAGCACCAGCACGCCGAGGAGGAGTTCTGCGTGCTCGTCGAGGGCGAGGGCGTGTGGCTGCTGAACGGCAAGGAGTATCCGGCGAAGAAGGGCGACGTCTTCTACGTCGCGCCCTGGGACATGCACACGATGAAGAACACGGGCACCAAGCCCTTCGTGTTCTACGTCGCCAAGTGGAACGGCAAGGGCGTCGCGGCGCCCGAGAAGAAGTAAGCGCGAACCTCAAAAGCCGCCCGGCCTGTCGCTCCGACGGGCCGGGCGGCTTCATTTTTGTCGGCTCCTCGACGTCCCCCCTCGTGGCACGGCCCTTGCTCCAGGCATCCCGGCTCTTTGAGAAACAGGGACCGCCTGGGGCCGGCGTGCGACCGGGTCTGTAGCTTCCAGCTCCGCAGCTTGATCGTCTTCTCACTCGGCTCCCAGGCGGCTCCCCTTTTCTTTTTACGGCGCTTGCGCTATCCTCGACGCCCATGCAGCCGCGTCGACCGGGACCTCCCTCGTCCCGCCGTTCGGCCCCTCCGCCGAAGAAGAAAAACAACCTGCCCATGATCCTCGGCCTCGCCGGCGGCGGCCTGCTCTTTGTCATCGTGCTCATCCTCGTGGCGACCAGCGGCTCCAAGCCGAACCGGGTCGTGGAGGAGGTCGTCGACACCAAAAAAACCGCCCCTCCTCCCCCGCCAAAGAAGCCGGACGTCTCGGGCCTCGAGAGCGAGGGGAAGTCGAAGTGCGCCGCCGGCATGGACAAGATCAAGCCGCGGCTCACGGCGGATCCGTCGGCTCCGCGCGACCGCGTCTGGGCGGACCTCGAGGAGGGCCTGAAGCTGCTGAACGCCGGGCTCGCGGCCTTCAAGAAGGCGACGGAGCTGGCGGGCAAGAGCTACGAGACGTCCGACTTCGAGAAGACGCGGCGCCAGGGGATCAAGCTGCTCTGCACGGACATCGAGAAGGAAGCCCAGGCCGCCTGCGACAAGGGGCTGAAGGTCATCCAGACCTGCGAAAGCCGCATGACGGGCAAGGCGCTCGAAGACGCCGACCGGCAGACGCTCATCACCGACCTCGAGGCCGGCAAGAAGCTCATCGAGACCGGCATGAATCTCTTCGACCGCTCCTACCAGGTCTCCGACCACATGTTCGACACCACGAAGTACGGCCAGGCCCTGAAGATGACCCGCGGAAAGCTCCTTGAACTGAAGAAGTAGGTATGTCGACCGAAGTGCTGCCGCGCGTCAACGAGAAGGTCAAGCTCCAGTCTCCCTACAACGTGATCCTTTTCGACGACAACGACCACACCTACGACTACGTGATCGAGATGCTCCAGAAGCTCTTCGGGCACGACCTGCCGACGGCCTTCAAGATGGCCCAGGAGGTCGACGGCACCGGCCGCGTCATCGTCTTCACCGGCCCGCTCGAGAAGGCCGAGTTCAAGAAGGACCAGATCCACGGCTACGGCGCGGACTGGCGCATCGAGCGCTGCAAGGGCTCGATGTCGGCGATGGTCGAGTCCTGCGACAAATGAGCGACTGGATCCGGGTCGCCGCGCTTTCCGACATCCCCCCCGGCCGCGCGCTCGGCGTGCGGGTGGGCGCGGAGGACGTCGCCCTCTACAACGTCGACGGCACGCTGCACGCGACGCGCGACTGCTGCCTGCACCAGAGCTACCCGCTGAGCAAGGGCGCGCTGCGGGGCAAGTACGTGCGCTGCCCGCTGCACGGCTGGGAGTTCGACGTCACGAGCGGCGCCTACGTGGGCAACGCCGAGTCCCGCCTGCGCCGCTATCCCGTGAAGGTGGAAGGCGCGGACGTCTACGTCAACCCGGAACCCCTGCCTCCGCCGCCCCCGGCCCCGCCCCCCTCGCGCGACGACGCGTAGCGCCGAATTTAGAATCTCGAATCTAGAATCTCGAAGGCGGTTCCCCCCTGCCCCCGAGGGGGAGGCAAGTATCAGCCGCGGATCCGCAGCAGGAGCTCGCGGATGCGCTCGGGAGAGCGAAAGGGACGCGGCGACGCGAGCTCCGGCCCCGCGGAGGCGACGGCGCTCGGCAGATCCGCGGGCTCTCCCAGGACCAGGCCCTCATAGCGGCGGACGAGGTAGCGGTAAACCTTCAGGTAGAGCGGGCCTCTCTCCCCATCCAACGCCGCCTCGAAGCGGGCGATCTGGCGCCGCCAGTACGCGAGCAGCGTTCCCATCCGCCTCCGGGAAAAGAAAAAGGCCGGCCCGGAAGGGCCGGCCTCTCTAGGTTCTTGGCTCTTGGTACTTGGCTCTCGCTACTTGACCTTCGTCATCCGGCCGAAAATCTTCAGCTTCTTGAACTGCGTGAGGATGTCCTCGGCCTTCTCCTTCGCCACGTTCTTGGCGAGCGGGATGACCAGGCGCGTGGTGAGCTCCTTGGCTTCGTTGCCGGAGCAGCCCTTGATCTTCGCGATCAGCTCGGCCGCCTTGTCGCGCTTGGAGGTGTCGGTGATCTTCGACAGGAACACGTTGTAGAGCTCGCCGGTCGGCGGGGGCTCGTCGACGGCCGTCTCGGCGACCGCCTCCTCGGGCGCGGCTTCGGGCTCCGCCGCGGGCTCGACGTTGCCGCTGAACTCGCCGCCCGCCTCGGGCAGGGGCTCCGCGTTCGGCAGGTCGTCGAGCGGCACCGGCTCGGGCTCGGAAGCGGGCTCGGGAAGCGGCTCGGGCTCCGGCAGCGGCTCGGGCTCGGGCGCGAGCTCTTCCATCGGCGTCACGTCCGGGAGGTCGAGCGACTCGCCTTCGCCGGCCACGGGGCGGATGCCCTCGACGCCCTCAAACTGCGGGACGGGGACGGCCTGGCGGACGGCCGACGCGGAACGGCGCGCGGCGACCTCGGATCCGTTGCTGGGAGCGGCCGCCGTCGGCTCGGCGAGCTGGAGCTTGCCGAGGCGCCGGAACAGGAAGGTCTCCCCGCAGCCGGGGCAGATGAACGCGTTGTTGTCCCACTCGAAGGCCTGGCCGCTGCTGGCGGCGGTGCCGCCGGCCGTGAACTGCGGGCGGACGGGCCAGTTGACCTTCGGCAGCTTGCCGGCGACCCGCGCGGTGACCCGGAACTCGATGCCGGCCTTGGAGAGCTCGGTGAGCGTCGGCGAGATCGCCTTCACCTCGGTCTTCGTCAGCTTCTGGGCGAAGATGATCGGCGCGCTCTTGCAGATCTGCTGGGCGATGGTCTCGTCGAGGCCGAACGCCGAAGCGAATTTCTTGGAGGTGTCGGCGACGGCGGACGACTCCACCGACGCCACGATCAAGTTGAAATCTCCGGCCTCAGCCATGGCGGTCGCTCCTCAAGTATGTGCTCACCCCAGCGGAATCCCAGTCTAGCCGCGGCGTTTTTTCAAGTCAACAGCCCTTCTTGCCGGTACCACGCCAGGGTCTCCGACATCCCTTTTTCCATGGGGATCCGGGACCGCCAGCCCAGCAGCTTCTCCGCCTTGGCCGGCGAGCAGCACCAGGCCGGCTGCGTCATCTCCAGCGCCTTGTCCCGGCTGAACATGATCTTCTTCCCCAGCAGCTTCGCCCCCTTCTCCGCCAGCCCCCCCGCGAAGCGCACCAGGCCGTCGGGCAGGTGCAGCTTGGCCGGCGACACCCCCAGCCCCCGCTCCACCAGGCGCAGGACGTCGACGATCGTCCAGGTCTCCCCGTTGGCCAGGTAGAAGACCTGGTTGGCCCCCTCCGGAGCCTCCCCCGCCCGCAGGATCCCCTCCACCAGGTCCCGCGCGTGGATGATGCTGATCCGCTTGGGCCCCCCGATCTCCGGCCGGATCCCCAGCGAGACGGTCTTGTAGAGGTCGAACAGCCCCATGTCCCGCGGCCCGTAGACCACCGGCGGCCGCAGCACCGTCACCGGGATCCGCTCCCGCCGCGACCAGACCGCCTGCTCCCCTTCCCACTTCGACTTCCCGTACAGCGAGATCGGGGCGCAGGGCGTCGTCTCGTCGCACGCCGCCATCGGCCCCTGCGCGGCGAGCGAGCTCACGTGCACGAAGCGCCGGCAGCGCGCGGCCTCGAAGACCTTCACGCTCAGGTCGCGGTTCGCCGCGAGGTAGGCCTCGTACGACTCCGCGAAGATCGCGCCGGCGACGTGGAACAGGATGTCGACCTCCGGCAGCGCGAAGGGCTTGTCGAAGTCGACGTCCACCCGCTCGAAGCGCCGGCCCTCGAGCCAGTGGAGCTTGCTCGACTTCCGGAGGGTCAGGGCGACGTCCCAGCCGCGCTCGAGGAGGAGGTCGACGAGATGCGACCCCACGAAACCGGTGGCCCCGGTGACCAGCGCGCGCATGGCGCGCAGTCTAACAATTGGACAGCCCCGATTAAGGTGCTATCGTATCACCATGATGACGCTGCTGGCCGCGCTCGCGCTTCTCGGAGAATCTGGAATCTCGAATCTGGAATCTCGAGGGTCGCGTATCGCGTCGCCCCTCCGCGTCGACGCTCCCCCTCGGGGGGCGGGGGGGGATCTCCTTCCAGATGCGAGATTCGAGATTCGAGATTCCTTCCCCCGCGCGGTCGCCAAGCTCTCGATCGCGCTGGGGGTCGTCGAGACCAAGGCCGGCGAGGCCGGGACCTACGCGCCGGCGGCGGCGGGGGTCGACCTCGAGCCCGACATGTACGTCCGCACGGGCCCGGGAGGTCGGGCCGCCCTCGACTTCGCCGACGGCAGCGAGCTGCGGCTGAACGAGAACACGGAGCTGCGGGTCGACGCCCCGCGCAAGGCGACGCTGAAGCTCGGGAGCTACTGGGCGTCCGTCAAGAAGGACGAGGCGGCCATGTTCGAGGTGACGACGCCCTTCGCGCCCATGAAGGCGAACGAGGCGGTCTACGCGGCCTCGTTCGAGAAGCGCGACCCGAACGATCCGCTGTTCAAGACGGTCAGCCGCACCGAGACCAAGATCTCGGTCTACGAGAGCAAGGTCCAGGTCGTGTCGAAGCGCTACGCCCAGTTCGTGACGGCGGGCTACAGCTGCAACCTGGTCGACGCCCAGCTCAACACGCCCGACCCGACGCTGCGGCCCATGCTGGAGACGCGCTGGGTCCATCCCATCCTGGCGGCCCGGGGGAAGTCGAGCCCCGAGATCGGCCTGCGGGCGACGGCGATGCTCGACCGCCTGGGCAGCGTCGAGAAGAACGATCCGAGCGAGGCCGGCCTGCGCGACCTCGGCGAGCACGCCGCCCCGACTCTCGCGATGTTCGTGAAGATCCCGTCGGGAGTCGGCGACCTCCCGCGCCGCCGCGCCGCCGCCCGGGTGCTGGGGGACGTCGCGAAGAACCCCCTCGACCTCCTGCCGACGCTCCGCGACCCGGACGCGCAGGTGCGGGTGTCGGGCGCGACCGGCCTGAAGCGGATCACCGGCGAGGACCTGGGCAAGGACGAGGCGTTCTGGTCCGGCGACAAGGCCGCGACGGAAGGCTGGAAGCTCTGGGACGACAAGCTGCGCAAGAAGTAGAGCTCCCCCCCCCTGCCCGGAGAGATCAGCGCTTCAGGGCGCGCAGGGCGGCCAGGACGGCGGGCTTGTCGGCGGTCGCGAGCGCGTCGCGCGCGGGCTTCCACTCGAGATAGTTGAGCCAGGGCCGCAGGCTGAACAGGGCCAGCAGCCCGACGCCGAAATGGGCGGTGAGGGCGCCCGCCCAGAGGATCCCCTGAAGTTCTCCCGTCAGGCCGCAGACGATCAAGGGGATCAGGCCGCCCACGAAGCCCATGAGAAACACGGCGACGGCCGGCTTCCAAGCCCAAAGCTGGCCTTTCCACAGCGAAACCACGTTGAAGATCAGCCAGGAGGCCATCGGGACAAGGGCGATGGCGGGGCCGATGCCCGCCGCGAACGCTCCGAAAAGGATCGGCAGGATCAGCCCGGCGAACATGACCGTCACGCCGATCATGCGGCGGGTCGGGAACGGCGGCAGGAGGTCGGGATTCGGCTCGACGGCCTTCCCCTTCGGCCGGAACTTCACGCGCGCTTCGACGGGAGGCCGGGGGCCGAACAGCCGGCGCTCGCGCCGGAGCGCCGCCGCGTCCCGCAGGCTCAAGCAGCCGACCAGGACGAAGGCGGCCGCGAAGACGCCGCCCGCGATCCCCGACGCGAGGATCCGCTTGGACACGCCTTGCCCCCCGGCCAGCAGCAGCCCGAGGACCACCCCGACGAGGACCAGGCCCCCGACGACGACAAAGACCAGGCCCTTGCGGAGCTCCGCGGCGGGATCCTGGGTGGAGTACCTCATCCACCCATTCGACGCCGACCCGCGCGGTTCCTTACTTCTTATCCGAGACGAGCTTCTCCAGCGCGGCGAGGCGCTTCTCCAGGTCGGAGATCTTCGCGTCGCGCTCCTTGAGCATCTGGTGCAGGCCCTGGACGGCGGCCAGCGCCACGCCGTCGGCGTCCACCGACCCGATGTAGCGCTCGTCCTCGCCGAGGCCGAAGGCCGCGCGGAAGTCCTGGGCCGTCGGGCCCATGTGCCGCACCGCCGCGTCCTGGCTCTTGTAGCCCCAGGTGTAGACCGGCAGGGAGGCGAGGCGGTCGGCGACGTCCTTCGCGTCCACCGGCTTGAGGTCGCGCTTGGCCGCGCGGTCCGAGTGGGCGGCCCACGCGCCCGCGCCGGCCGGCAGCACGGGCCCCGTCACCGGCGTGCCCGCCTCGTCCACCGCCGTCACGAAGCGCGCCCCGCCCGTCACGCGGGCGCTGAACTGGTTGGGGGCCGTCGAGGCGAACGTCAGCCGCAGATGGTCCGCCCAGACGAAGGCGCCCGGATGCTCGGCCCGGGCGGACGTCCCGGCCGCGAAGCTCACCGTGCCCGACGCCATGTTGCCCACGCCGCCGGCGATCGTCGCGCCCCAGCCGGTCGCCGCGTTCGAGCCGCCGCCGGACACCGTCGCGTAGAAGTCGCTCGCCCGGTTGTTGACGCCGCCGCCGATCGCGACGGCCTTCATCCGCTGGTGCTCCAGCTCGGCGTTCCGCAGGTAGGCCTCGCTCGACGCCACCCCGCGGCGCAGCGACTCGCGGAAGTCCTCGACGGCCCCCGCCATCAGCCGCTCCGCCTCCGCCGGCTCCGAGCTCCTCGCCTTCCCCGCCAGCTCGAGGCGCGCGCGCCCGCGCAGCTGGTACGGCAGGAAGAGCCGGGGCGGGCTGGTCTCGCCCGGGCGCTCCTCGACCGAGAGGATGCACTCCACGCCCTTGTTCGTCTTGGCGTTGATCTTCGGGTTGGCCAGGATGGCGTCGAACTCCACGATCGCCGCCCGCGGGTCCGACGCGAGCTTCTCCTCGCCCAGCCGGTAGGTCGCGAGGGCGGGCAGGTAGACGTCCTTCTCGAGCCGCGAGGCCGAGTAGGCTTCCTGGGCGGCGAGCGGCCCTTCGACAGAGCTCAGGGCAAGCAGCGCGATCAGCATGGCGTTCTCCCTTGGAACGAAGTGTTAACGTTGGAATCAGGCTAGAACGTTAACACTTCCACTCTACCCCTTGACCCCTTCTTTTAGAGACCGCTATAGTGAGCCTCCCATTTCAGGAGATTCGCATGCTGCTGCTCGCCCTCGTCCTCAGCCAGGACGTCCTCGTCACGACCGACTGGGTCTTCCAGAACCTCGAGAACCCCAAGGTCCGCCTCGTCGAGGTCTCCGTTGATCCGGGCGTCTACGAGAAAGGCCACATCCAGGGCGCCGTCGGGTTCAAGTGGCACAGCGAGCTCTGCGACCCGGTGAGCCGCGACATCGCGAGCCCGGAGAAGTTCGAGGCCCTCTGCCGCAAGGCCGGCATCTCCAACGACACGACCGTGGTGCTCTACGGCGACCTCAACAACTGGTTCGCCTGCTGGGCCTACTGGGAGTTCTCGATGTACGGCGCGAAGAACGTGAAGCTCATGAACGGCGGCCGCAAGAAGTGGGAGCTCGAGAAGCGGCCCCTCGACCTCAACGTCCCCGCCTACCCCGCCGGCGACTTCAAGGCGGCGAACGTGGCGCCGGGGCTGCGCGCGCGGCTCGTCGACGTCCTGAAGGTCGTCGAGAAGAAGGACGCGGGAGTGCTGGTCGACGTCCGCTCGCCCGACGAGCACCACGGCAAGGTCATCGCGCCGCCCGGCATCCAGGAGCTGGCGATCCGGGCCGGCTGCATCCCCGGCGCGAAGAGCGTGCCCTGGAGCAAGACGGTGAACGAGGACGGCACGTTCAAGGGCGCCGACGAGCTCCGCAAGCT
>DASVNH010000299.1:0-1994 GCA_036383955.1 Planctomycetota bacterium
CCTCAAGGCCGGCAAGCTCCATGTCGCGCAGCTGCGCCACGTCCTGCGCTACACCGACAGGCTCTCCGAGGCGCTGGCGCTGACCGACCGCCTGAAGGAGCTCGACCCGCGCGGGCAGCTCAACGCCGTGCGCGAAATCCAGCGCGCCCTCTCCGAGCGCGGCGCCCCCCTGCCCCAGGGCTTCGGCGCGGAGGCCGTCGCCAAGGCCCTCGCCGACAAGGGGCTCCAGGCGGAGGCCGTCAAGCTCGTCCGCGAGCTCAAGCTGTCGAGCGCCTACGACGCGGTGGCCGGCCTGCTGCGGACGCCGCCGGGACAGGACGAGCCCAAGGTGTCGGCCGTCGACGCCCTTGCCGCGCTGGACGGACGTCGGGCCTGCGCCGACCTCCCCGGCGTGATCGCGGACGACAAGGAGCGGCCGGCGGTGCGGCTGCGGGCGATCAACGCGCTCGCGTCGATCAACAGCGCGGAGAGCCGGACGGCGCTGATCGACCGCCTGAAAGTCGCGTCGGCGTCGAGCTCGGTCGCGATCGCCTCCGGCCTGGCCGCCTCCAAGGAAGGCACCGACGCGCTCTTGAAGGCCGTCGAGGAGGGCAAAGCCTCGCGCCGCCTCCTCCTGGACACGGCCGTGAAGGCGAAGGTCGACAACGCGGGCGGCCGCGACCGCCGGCACGCGCTGGTCGAGGGCTTGCCGCCCGAGGACGACCGGATCAAGCAGCTGATCGACGCCCGGCGCGCCGGCTACGCGAAGGCGGCGGGGGACGTCGAGCGCGGCCGCGCGGTCTTCACGAAGACCTGCGCCGGATGTCACAAGGTCGCCGGCCTCGGCCAGAAGATCGGGCCGGAGCTCGACGGCGTGGGCATCCGCGGGCTGGACCGCCTCCTGGAGGACACGCTGGATCCGAACCGGTCGGTGGACGCGGCGTTCCGGGCGAGCCTGATCAAGACGAAGGACGGCCGGGTGATCAGCGGCCTGGTGCTGCGCGAGGAGGGGGCCGTCCTGGTGATCCAGGAGGCCGCCGACAAGGAGACGCGGATCCCGCTGGCCGACATCGAGGCGCGGCAGCTCAGCCAGCTCTCGCCGATGCCCGCGAACGTGATCGACCCGCTGCCCGAAGCCGAGTTCTACGACCTGGTCAAGTTCCTGCTGGAGCAGAAACCGAAGTAGTTACAAAGCATCCAGTTTACTTCGTAACAAGCGCGTTGAGCGCCTCGCGCGGCGTGGGGCCGTCCCAGGTCAGGACGCGGTAGGACAGCTTGAACGGCGCGCCCGGCTCGATCACAAGGGGGCCGGCCGACTGCGGGGCCGGATTCAGCAGCCCGATCCCCTTCACCACGTGCCAGGGGCTCGGCGCCGCCGCCAAGGCGATCCCCGCGCTCTCGTACTGGAAGCCGTACCACGCCGCCGCCGGCCAGTTCGACTCGGGCTTCACGTGGCTGGGCGCCTTGAGGTCGACGGCCCCGGCCGGCCCCTCCACCGTCTTGATGCCGTCCTTCCTCGCCCGCACCGCGAAGCCGCTGAAGGCCCACTTCGCGACCGTCAGCCTGGCGTCGACCTCCAACGCGATCTCCAGGTCCAGGATCCGGATCCCGTCCTTGGCATGCAGGCGGGCGCGGATCTTCTCGCGGGCGATCACGACGTCCTCCGCGACCCACTCGTTCGCGATCAGGACGGAGTCGCCTTCGACCTTGGCGTCGCGGTTCACGACCCGGCGGTCCTTGATCGGCGCCGGCTGGCCCCAGCCCCAGAAGTCGGCGTCCTTCGCCCCGTGCGTCTCCACCCAGCCGAAGAAGATCCCCCGGTGATGCGGGTGGTCCTTGGGCGCGACCTCGGTCAGCTCGACGCCCTTCGGCGAGCTCAGCGGATGGAAGTAGCAGGCGCTTTGACCCACCGCCTTCGTGCGCTCGTAGCGGAGGCCGTCCTTCCACGTCACGGCGTCGGCCGTCACCTCGATCTGGAGCGCGAGCAGCAGCATCATCATCTCTAGTACACCGTT
>DASVNH010000300.1:0-14777 GCA_036383955.1 Planctomycetota bacterium
GCGCCTTCGGCCGCCTCGCCGTCGAGGCAGGCGGCGACGGCCGTCGCGAGCGGCTTCGCGGAGGCGAGGCCGGCGAGGGCGCGCAGGCTCAGCGCGTCGGCCTCGACGTACTCGCCGCTCTCGAGCTCGAGACGTCGCGGGCCGGCGCGGCGGACGACGCCGCTCACGTCGCCGAAGCTCACGGCGGCGCCGGCCGGCCGCGAGGCGAAGACGCGCAGGCCCTCGTCGTGGAGCGCCTTGACGTCCTTCAGCAGCGCCGCGTCGGCCGCGACCCCCGCGGCTTCGAGGGCGGCGATGGCCTCGGCGAAGCGGCGGGCGCTGGCCTTCCGCATCGCGGCCTTCCAGAGCTCGGCGTGCTTGTGGTCGGCGGGCGGCGGAGGAGGAGGCGGCGGCGGCTCGGGCGCGGTCCGCTTGTCGAAGAGCGCGAGGAGGTCGGGATAGCCCCAGCGGGCGACGCGCTCGCGTTCGGTCGCGGCGGGGAGCAGGGCCTCGGCTTTCCGGCGCAGGTCGGCGACACGGCGGTCGACGGCCCCCGCCGTCTGCCCGCGGGCGTTCTCGAAGATCGCGGCGGCGGCGCGGAACTCCTCGGCGGCCTCGAGGGGCCTGGCGCGGCGCTCGAGGTCGGCCCAGGGATCCGCGGGTTTGGGAGGCTCGACGGGAGGAGGGGGCTCGACGCGCGCGACCGGCGCGGGCTCCGGGGCGGTCTTCGGAGGCGGAGGCGCGGGGCGGAGCAGGACGAGCGCGAGTCCCAGGACGAGGCCCGCGGCGACGGCGCCGAGGGGCCAGAGCCGACGTCCCGGGGCGGGAGCCTCTTCCTTGAGAACGCGGATCCGGACGCTCGAGGCCGCCGCCCGGGGCGTCGCGGGAGCGCTACGGGCGTGGAACGCGGCGACGTCGGCGGGCGGGGCGGCGGCCAGGACGGCGTCGAGGCACTTGGCGCAGCAGACGCTCAACCCGACGCGGAAGGCCTTCTTGTTTTCGAAGTCCAAGCCGCCCAGCCGGATCTGGCAGGAGGCGCAGTAGACGATCTCGTGCCCCATGGTCGCGGGAGGATTCTATCACGCGGGCGTTAAAGTTTGCATGAGGTCGCGGCGGACGTCCTGGGCCTCGCCACCGCGGGCCGTTAGAATAGGCGCCATGGACAACGACCGGGTTTTCAAGATGAGCTTTGCCAGCGTGTATCCGCTCTATGTGAAGAAAGCCGAGCGCAAGAAGCGCACGAAGGCGGAGGTCGACGAGATCATCACCTGGCTGACGGGCTACGACCGGGCCGCGCTGAAGGAGCAGATCAGCCAGCAAAGCGACTTCGAGACGTTCTTCAAGCGGGCGCCCAAGCTGAACCCGAAGGCGTCCTTGATCACGGGCGTGGTCTGCGGCATTCGCGTGGAGGAGGTCGAGGATCCCTTGATGCGGAAGATCCGGTACTTAGACAAGCTCATCGACGAGCTCGCGAAAGGGCGGAAGATGGAGAAAATCCTGAGAAGCGAAGGATAGGGCGGGAGGCCCCGCGGCCCCCCGCCCGGCCTCTCGACCCCTTCCCTGGGCGTTCAGACCCGGGAATCGAAGCTTACTTGGTGGCGTCCTTGACCTTGTCTCCGGCCTTTTCGGCCGCGTCGTCGATCTTCCGGCCCGCCTTTTCCATGGGGCCCTCATCGCAGGCCGCCATCGTGACGGCCAGCGCCAGCAGGAGCTTCTTCGCCAGGTTCATCGGCATCCTCCGTATCTGAAGGCGGAGCCGCGCGTGTTGTCCCGAGTTACGTCACTTTCCGGACATCCCGATCAATACAGGCGAGGAGGCTTCCATGACCCAATGGCTCGCGTCCCTGGTTTTCCTGGTGCAGGCGGAGGATGTCGCCTGGGTGGACGCCATGAAAAAAGTCCACGCCAAGTTCACGGGGCAGAAGGGCACGTTCGCGCAGTTCGGCGACTCGATCACGATCACGATGGCCTTCTGGTCGTCGCTCCGCGGCGGCGGGAAGAACATGACGCCCGAGACCGTGGCGGACTACAAGCGGGTCGAGGGCCACATGAAGCCCGAGTGCTGGAGCGGCTGGAAGGGTCCCGCGTTCGGGAACCAGGGGACGATGACGATCCGCTGGGCCCACGAGAACGTCGGGAAATGGCTGGAGAAGCTGAACCCCGAGGTCGCCCTGATCATGTTCGGGACGAACGACCTCACGTCGGTGCCCCTCGAGGAGTACGAGGCGAAGACCCGGGACGTCGTGCGCACGTGCCTCGACAACGGCACGATCGCGATCCTGACGACGATTCCGCCGCGGCACGGCCTGCTCGAAAAGTCGAAGGCCTACGCGGAGGCGGCCCGCAAGGTCGCGCGGGAGCTGCGGGTGCCGCTCTGCGACTACTCGGCCGAGTGCCTGCGTCGACGTCCCGAGGACTGGGACGGCGCGGCCGACGCGTTCAAGGACTACAAGGACTACGACGTCCCGACGCTGCTCGCGCGCGACGGCGTCCATCCCTCGAACCCGAAGGCCTTCGCCGGCGACTACTCCGACGAGGGGCTGCGCAGCCACGGCTTCGTCCTGCGCAACTACGTCAGCCTGCGGAGCTATGCCGCCGTCATCCGCGACGTCCTGGCCGCCAAATAGAGAAGGGGCCACGGACTCCGCTGGCCCCCGGTTTGTTCGCGGCGCCTGAAGCCCCGCGGCCCTACTTCGCGGCGTTGAGAGCCCGGCGGACCGTGTCCAAGGGGAGGAACATCGGCAGGAGCGCTTCGGGCGCGACAACCTGCCCGTCGGCCGCGGTTCTGGGCTCGAATCCGAACTGGCGGTAGTACTTGACGGCCGGGGGCTTCGCGTCGACCACGACGCCCACGCAGCCCAGTTCACCTTCCATGCGCAGCGCCAGGCCTAGAACATGGCGCATGAGCTGGTTCCCGATGCCCTTCCGCTGCCAGGAGGCGGCGACGGCCAGGCGAGCCAGACGAAGCATGGGGAGCGGGTAGCGGGGAAGCTTCTTGCGGCGAAGGGCGTCGAAGTCGACGGCCTTGCCCTCCGCCGCGGCGACCGTCGCGTACCCCGCGATCTCGCCGGTCTCGCAGGCCAGATAGGTCACCCCGATGCCGAACTGAACCTGGTTGATCTGGGCGTAGCGGCGCAGGTAGCGGTCGAGGTCGTCGTTGCCGGAGCGGAAGCCGGAGACGTCGTCCGTCGCCTCCAGCCGCCTAATAGAGGCCATCTTCAGGCACCGACCCGCCCTTCATGAGCCGGACCAGAGCCGGCGTGGGCTTCGGCGGACGCTCGATCGAGCGGACGATCTCCTCGAAGGACTGGTTCGTGAAGACCAGCGTCGACGGGATCCGGGCCTCCGGAGGCAGGGTCTGGGCCGCCAGGAGGAACTGCCGGAGGGCGTCCTCGACCACCCGGTTCTGCTTGAGCCCCCGGGCGCGCAGGAACTCCTCCAGCTTCTCTTTCGTCCCCTCGGAGATCCGCGCGGAGATCTGGGTCGTCTTCATACAGGTATTCCTATCAACCGCTACCAAATAATACCATATGAAAGACGCCGGGGCAAACGCTCACGAGCTCTTCCCGGAGCGACGCCGCTCGCTTTCTCGGATCATGGGGGCCAGGTCCGCCGCGGGGCGGATCTCCCAGCGGCCCATCTTGAGGCCAGGGTGGCCGGAGATCAGCTGAACGGCCTGGTCGTGGTCCTTCGCCTCGATGATCAAGAGTCCGCCCAGCACTTCCTTGGTCTCGGCATAGGGGCCGTCGGTGACGGACACCTTGCCCCCCTGATAGCGGAGCGTCGTGGCGCCTTGAAGCCCTTCTCCTCCCACCCAATGGCCGTTTTTCTTGAGCCCCTCGTCGTAGGCGCAGCATTGGTCAATCATGGCGTTCCGTTCGCCTTCCGACTTTTTCCCCCAGCTCTCGACGTCCAGGTATCCGAAGCAGATGTATTTCATAGCGCCTCCATTCACCCTCTCGTCGTTCGGCCGCGGGCGAAATCGACGGCAAAATTCGTCGCGCGCAAGTCTTTGCGGCCGAGGCAATTGCTGGGAAAAGAAAAGGGGCGGTCCATCGTCGAAGCATCACCACAAAGGCACAAAGGACACGAAGCTGTTCTTTGCAGGGCTGCCCCAGCCCCCGGGGGGACTCCACATAGTCAACTTCGTGCGCTTTGTGTCTTTGTGGTGAACGTCTCCGCGGCCTCCGACGACATCCCCGAAAAAAAAGGGGCGGAAGGCCTCGCGGCCTCCCGCCCCTATAGGTTCGCTCGTGCTTAGCTGCGGTAGGCCTCGCGACCGACGCCCTGGACCTTGATGCCCTGGGACTCGATGACCTTCTGCAGGGCGATCATGTTGGCGGCGGCTTCGTCGATGGCCTTGGTGAAGGCGCAGGAGCCCTGGAGCACCGGGCCCAGCTTCTTCGGGTCCTGGATGCGCGCGTCCGGGTACTCGTGCTCGACGACCAGGTCGACGTTCGAGATGCCGTTGGGGAACTTGAGGCACTCGCGGGCCGCCAGCTGGTGGTCCAGCCAGTCGACCGAGCGGTTCTGCAGGTAGGCGAGCGGGTCGTGGCGGGCCGTGCCGGGCAGCTCGTGCGTGCAGAGCACGACCTGCTTGAGCCAGGCCGCCGACTGCTTGCGGACGTCGGGATTCGGCTTCCCGCCCTTGCGGTCGCCGCGGTCGCAGGTCTGGCCGCCGTAGCCCCACTCGGCGATGCCCTTGGGGTTGCTGACCTGGCCCTTCACGTGGAAGCCGCCGATCAGGAAGTTGTAGCCCTGGTCTTTGAGGAACTGGAAGAGGTCGCGCGTGTTCTGCCCCATCAGGATCGCGTGCGACGGGTCGTAGTGGATCCGGAACTGGTCGCCGACCTTGTGCTTCTCGGCGATCTTGTGCAGCCGGATCCACATGCCCGGCGTGTAGGCGATGTTGTTGTGCCAGTTGTCCGTCGTGTTCCAGCCGGGCATCGGGCACTGCTCGACCCGGTACTCCAGCTTGCGCTCCTTCGCCGCCTTGAGCAGCGGGACGAAGAGCTCCTCGAAGGCCTCGAGGTTCTGGTCCATGTCGAGGTTCACGTCGCGGCCGACGAAGCCGCAGACGGCCTTCAGGCCCAGCGCGCTCGCCGCGTCCATGATCTTGATCATCCAGTCATGCTTGATCTTGCGCGCCTTCGCGTCGCCGACCAGCATGTTGTCGAAGTAGCCGATGTCGGAGAACGTCACCCCCGCCGCCTTCATCGCGCTCTCGACGCGCTTCTGCCGGCTCTTGTCGAAGGGCTTCAGCACGTTGAGGTGGTCGGCGACCGGATCCAGCATCGCCTCGGGCGGGACGTCGGCGATCTCCTCGGGGAGCGCCGACGACAGCTGCAGCCGCTTGACGCCGATCTCGCGGGCGAAGGAGATCCAGTCCTCGATGGCGAGGTCCGGGTCCTTCTTGCGCTTGTCGCGCGGCGTCAGCTCCTGGAGGGCGGCGGTCAGCAGGCTGACCTGCATGTACTCGGGCTTGAAGGCGGTCGACATATCTTTCTCCTTAGTACTTGCAATCCACGTGCTTGCGGGTCTCGGCGCTCTTGACGATCGCGTCGCAGATCACGGCGGCGCGGTAGCCGTCCTCGAACGTCGCCCCGTGCGGCGCGATCTCCGTGCCCTTCACGATGCTCTCCAGCAGATGGTTCACCTCGTGCACCATCGCGTGCTCCCAGCCGATGATGTGCCCGTGCGGCCACCAGTTCGAGATGAACGGGTGGTAGCCCTCGGTCACGTTCACCCGGTGGAAGCCCTGGGTCTCCTTCGGCTCCTCGCCCACCCAGAAGACCTCCAGCTCGTTGAGGTTCTCCAGGTTGAACTTGATCGATCCGCGCTCGGCGTTGATCTCGAAGCAGTTGTAGTTCTTCCGACCTCCGGCAAAGCGCGTCGCCTCGATCGTGCCGATCGCGCCGTTCTCGAACTCGAGGACGGAGACGAAGGCGTCGTCGACGTCCACCTTCCCCTTGCCCTTGCCGTCGAGCCGCGCCCGTTCCTGGATGAAGGTCTTGGTGATCGCGCTGACCGACTTCACCTCGCCGACGAGGAAGCGGCCGAGGTCGATGATGTGGGCGCCGAGGTCGCCGAGGGCGCCGGAGCCGGCCTGCGACTTCTGCAAGCGCCAGATGAGCGGGGTGTTGTAGTGGGGCATGATCCACTCCTGCAGGTACACGGCCCTGTAGTGGTAGATCTGCCCGAGCTTGCCGGACTGGATGAGGTCGAAGGCCTGCCGGATGGCCGGCACGAAGCGGTAGTTGTAGGCGCACTGGTGCTTGACCTTGGCTTTCTTCACGGCGTCGAGCATCGTCTTCGCTTCCTCGGCGTTACGCGCGAGGGGCTTCTCGCAGAAGATGTGCTTGCCGGCCTTGGCGGCCTCGATGGACGGCTCGGCGTGGGCGTCGTTGGGCCCGCCGTTGTCGATGAGCTTGATCTCGGGGTCCTCGAGCATCTTGCGCCAGTCGGTGTAGAACTTGCGGTAGCCGTAGCGCTTCTGCGCCTCCTCGACTTTGTCCTTGTCGCGGCCGCAGATGGCCACCAGGTCGGGCACCGCGACCGGCGGGTACATCATGTACGGAAGCTTCTTGTAGGCGTTCGAGTGCGCCTTGCCCATGAAGGCGTAGCCGAGCATGCCGATCCCGACGACCGGGGCCTTCTTCGCGGCCTTCGCGTCGCCCTGCGTGGTGAACCCGCCTGACTTGCTCATCTCATCTCCCCTTTACCGATTCACCACGAAGAACACAAAGGGCACGAAGGCGACGTTCTGTAGGATTCCCCCCGCGCCCCCCGCCTTCGCGGGCCGTAGCCCGCCGTGCCCGCTTCGGCGGGCGAAGGCCCGGGGGGGTAGGGGGGACGTCTACAAAGCCGTCTTCGTGTCCTTTGTGCCCTTTGTGGTGATTCACGTTTCTTAGTATTTCTGGAAGGCGGAGTCGAAGGCGGTGCCGGCCGGGGCGAAGTTGAAGCGGCGCACCGTCTCCAGCGCGTCCTTCACGCCCTTGATCCGGTCCATCCCCGAGTCCTCCCACTCGATCGACAGCGGTCCCTTGTAGCCGATGTAGTTCAGCGCCCGGACGAACTTGTCCCAGGGGACGTCGCCGTACCCCACCGTCACGAAATCCCAGCCGCGGCGGGGGTCGCCGAACTCGAGATGCGAGCTGAGGATCGAGTTGCGTCCCGTGAGCTTAACTTTGGAGTCCTTCATGTGTACATGGATGATCCGGTCGCCGAACTCGTAGATGTACTCGGCCGGATCCAGGAACTGGTGGGTGAAGTGGCTGGGGTCCAGGTTGATGCAGAAGGCCGGGTGGCCGTTCACCGCCGCGATCGCCCGCTGCGTCGTGATGAGGTCGTAGGCGATCTCGGTCGGGTGCACCTCGAGGCCGAAGCGGATGCCCAGCTTCTGGTACTCGTCCAGGATCGGCGTGAAGCGCCGGGCGAAGTCGGCGTAGCCTTCGTTGATCTCGAGCTGGGACGTCGGGGGGAAGAAGTACAGCTTCGCCCAGACGCTGGAGCCGGTGAAGCCGTTGACGATCGACACCCCCAGCTTCTTCGCGGCGCGGCCGGCGTCGATCAGCCACTTCGCGGCGCGCTGGCGGACGCCCTCCGGGTCGCCGTCGCCCCAGACGGCGGGCGGGACGATGGCCTTGTGGCGCTTGTCGATCGGGTCGCAGACGCACTGGCCGACGAGATGGACGTCGATCGCCCAGCACTTCTGCTTGTACTTGGCGAGCGTGTCCTTGACGGATTGAACGTAGGCGTCGTCCTTGAGCGCCTTTTCGACGTCGAAGTGTCCCCAGGTGTTGAGCTCGAGGCCGTCGAGGCCCCACTCCTGGGCCATCGCGCACATCTTCTCGAGCGAGAGGTCGGCCCACTGGCCGGTGCAGAGGGTGATCGGGCGTGACATGCGGACCTCCTTGGGAACCCCAGCGACTTTGGCGAGTATAGGAGGGCTGTTTAGGAAGTCAAGAAAGCCAGGTACCGGGTACCAGGTACCGGGTACCGGGTACCGGGGACGGCCGGGCCCCTTGGATGGTGGCGGGGGAATGAAGGGACGGCCGGGCCCCCGGGGACAGGACCCGGAACCAGGACCAGGACCAGGATGCCGGGCCCGTTGGGTGATGGCGGGGGAAGACGGGGACGGCCGGGCCCCTTGGGTGAGGGCGGGGGAACGACTAAGAACTCAGAACCAAGAACTCCATCAGCGCGGCGGCGACGTCGCCGGGTCGCTCGACGAAGGGGAGGTGGCCGGCGTGGGGGATGGCGCGGACCTGGGCGTGGGGGATCGCGCGCTTGAGCTGCTGCTGGGCGGGCAGGGGAGCGACCTTCTCCTCGGCGCCGAACAGCAGAAGGGTGGGGCACTTCACGCGGGGGAGATGCGCGGCGACGTCGATCTCCACGACCGCTCGCGTGGCGGCCGCGTAGGCCTTGGGGTCGTTCTCGAGCAGCAGCGCGCGCTGCAGCGCCACCAGGCTCGGGTTCGTCGCGTGGGTCGTCGCCCCGAGCGCGCCGGCCAGGATGGCATCGACCGCCCCCGCCATGCCGTCCTTTTCGACGGCCGCCGCGCGCTGGGTCATGCGCTCCTTGCCGACGGGGCCCATGACGGCGAAGCCGCCGACGGGGACGACGGCCTGCACGAGCGCGGGGCGTTCGGCCGCGAGCTGCAGCACGACGGCGCCGCACATC
This sequence comes from Planctomycetota bacterium, assembly GCA_036383955.1. GTDB lineage: Bacteria > Planctomycetota > MHYJ01 > MHYJ01 > JACPRB01 > JACQFK01. The sequence continues at coordinate 8,662 of DASVNH010000300.1, forward strand.
GACGCGCCCACGGCCACGCAGCGGTCGATCTTGAGGGCGTCGCAGAGCGCGCCCAGGTCGTCGACGAACATCTTCAGCGCGTAGGGTCCCGGCGGCTTGTCGCTCTGGCCGTGGCCGCGGAGGTCGACCATGACCAGCCTGCACACGGGCGAGAGCAGCTGGGCGACGCCGCCCCATTGCGCGGAGGAGCCGCCGAGGCCGTGCACGAGCAGCACGACGGGCCCGGTCTCGCCGGCGATTTCGTAACGGAAGCGGATGCCGTTGGCACTGATATGCATGGGGGTCGAGTATATCATCGCCGCCCTCCTCTACATCGACGGCGGCGGCTGGCAGGTGACGCTGCCGGAGATCGTCTCGGAGTTCCGCACGATCACGTTCGTCGAGCTCGAGAAGGTCGATCTGGCCCGCGGCGGGTTCCGCTTCAAGATGGGCAGGCCGCTCAAGGGGAAGCCAGATGCCGACGTCCTGGGCTTGCAGGTGACGTGGGGCGAGGGCGGCCCGCTCTTCAAGGAGATGGCCGCGGGACGCGTCGCGATCCACTTCACGCAGTCCTGCGTCAAGGAGCTCCGCGGCGCGACCAGCCCCGAGTTCGAGAATCTCATCTCCCGTCGCGCCTGTCTGACGTTCATCGACGGCACCTGGCTGGCCACGACGCCGGACGTCGACGGCTGGCAGCGCGGCGTTCCGCGGCGCGACTTCGAGTGCGCCTTCGCGGGCACGGCCGCCGAGCTGGCCGACGCGGTGGCGAAACTCCTGCGCGGGCACGACGTGCTGGCGCGGGGACGTCGGCAGAAGCACACCGCCGAGCTGATCTGGGCCCGCTACTCGCTGAAGACGCCCAACGACAAGATCCTCGTCCGGGATCCCGCGGCGCCGGCCGTCGGGACGGGCGCGGCGATCGCGGACTTGAAGGCGACGTCCTCCGCCGCGCGCCTCGACGCCGCGCTGGCGCTCGGCGAGCTCCGCGCCAAGGACGCGGAGGAGGCGCTGGCCGCCGCGACCCGCGACGGGGATCCCGACGTCCGCTGCGCCGCGGTCGCGGCGCTCGGGGCGATCCTGCCGGAGGGGAAGGGGGCCGTCGACGCCCTGGGCCGCGCGCTGAGCGACGACGACTGGTTCACGCGCCTCGCGGCGGCGAAAGCGCTGCGGCGTTTCGGCGAGCGGGCCCGTCCGGCCCTGCCCGCGCTGCTCACGGCGCTGAGCCCCCGCGACGGCCTCAAGGACTTCCGGCCGATCCGCTGCGGCGAAGCGCTGGTGACGCTGTCGCGGATCGATCCCGGCGCGAAGGAGGTGGAGGGCGCCTGCCGGCTGGTCGTCTCCAAGCTCCTCGAGGACGAGCGCCAGGGCAGCTTCGGCGCGCGGGCGACGGGAGCGCGGCTGCTCGGCGAGTGCGGGGCGGCGGCCGCGTCGACCGTGCCGGCCCTGAGCAAGCTGCTCCGCGATCCGGACGGCGACGTCCGGGTGGCCGCCGCCGAGGCGCTGCTGAAGATTGCCCCGAGCGAGGCCGCGCTCGCGACGTTGATCGACGCCCTCCGCGCCCCGGAGCTCCTGGTCCGCCGCCGCGCGGCGGAAGCCCTGGGAGGTCGAGGCGCTCAGGCCAAGGACGCCCTGAACGCGCTGAAGGCCGCCGCTCAGGACGTCGAGCCCGAAGTCCGCGCCGCGGCAGTCGGCGCGCTGCAAGTGATAGCAAAATGACGCGGTCATTTCGCTATCCCTTCCGTGGCTCAGCCCCCCGGGGGGGAGGGGGACGTCTACAAAGTCGACTCCGTGCCCCTCGGTGTTCTCGGTGTCTCGGTGGTTAAAGCACCCCGGGGATGAGCTTCCAGCTGGCGGCGACGCCGGTGAGGCGCTCGGGGCGGCCGTTGAACTCGTAGAAGAAGTCGTCGGGGCGGATGCCCATCGCCGTCAGGATCGTCGCGTGCAGGTCCTTCACCGGGGTGGGCTGGGTTTCCGCGCGCAGGCCGATCTCGTCGGTCGCGCCGACGACCTGGCCGCCGCGCACGCCGCCGCCCGCCATCCACACCGTGTAGCCGTAGGGGTTGTGGTTGCGGCCCCCGTTGCCCTGCTCCATCGGCGTGCGCCCGAACTCGCCCGCCCAGATCACCAGCGTCTCCTCGAGCATCCCCCGCCGCTTCAGGTCCGCCAGCAGCGCCGCCGTCGGCCGGTCCGTCTGCGCCCCGTTCGCCGCGTGGTTCGCCTGGTGCTCGGAGTGGCCGTCCCAGCCGAACTTGTCGACCGCGTTGTAGAGCTGCACCACCCGCACGCCCTTCTCGCTCAGCCGCCGCGCCTGCAGGCACATCCGCCCGTAGTGCGCCTCCGCCTTGTTCGACGACGTGACGCCGTATTCCTCTAGGGTTTGTTGGGATTCGGTGGAGAGATCCCCGACCTCCAACGCCTCGCTCTGCATCCGGTAGGCCAGCTCGTATGAGCGGATGCGGGCGTCGAGGTCCGACCTCCCCGGCCGCGCGTCGAGATGCTCGCGGTTCAGGGCCTGGAGGGCGTCGAGCGTCGCCCGCTGCGAGTCCGCGAAGGCCGGCGGGGGTCGGAGGTCGAGCAGCGGATCGCCCTCGGTGCGGAACGGCGTGCCCTGGTAGGCCGCCGGGAGGAAGCCGTTGGACCAGTTCGCCGAGCCGCCCAGGCCGGCGACCTTGAACAGCAGGACGTAGCCCGGCAGGTTGCGGTTCTCCGAGCCGAGCCCGTACGTCAGCCACGAGCCCAGGCTCGGCTTGCCCGGCAGGATCACGCCCGTGTTCATCTGGTACGTCGCCGGCGCGTGGTTCGAGCTCTCCGAGACCATCGAGCGGATGAAGCAGAGGTCGTCGACGTGCGCCGCCGTGCGCCGCACCAGCTCGGAGGCCCAGATCTCCCCGTGCCGCTTCCACTCCCAGGGCGTCCACATCAGCTTGTCGTGGCAGCCGCTGAACACGCCGCCGACCTTGTCCTTCTTCTTGAACTCGGCCGGGACCGGCTTGCCGTGCAGCGCCCGCAGCTTCGGCTTGTAGTCCCACGTGTCGACCTGGCTCGGCGCGCCGTACTGGAAGAGGAAGATCACCCGCTTCGCCCGGCCGAAGGCCGCCGGCGGCCGCTCCTGCGCGCCGACGCGCAGAGCCCCGAGGGCGAGGCTGCCCATCCCTCCGCAGCAGGCGCTGAGGAAATCGCGTCTGTTCATAGGCATTAGGCAATAGGCATTGGGCATTAGGGACGTCGCGCCCCGCCTATTGCCTATTGCCTACTGCCTATTGCCTCTAGTCCACATAGACGAACTCGTTCAAATTGAGAATCGCGCGGCACGCGTCCACGCGCGTGGGCAGGCTTTCCAGGATCTTCAGCTCCTTCGCCGAGGGCGGACGTCCCACGGCCCGCGCGAAGGCGTCCGCGAGCGGCGCCTGGGCGAGCGCGCGCGCCATGCGCTCGGCGAAGGCGCTGTTGAGCAGCTGCAGCGCCTGCGGGGCGACGATCGTGACGTCCCGACGTCCGCAGCTCACGTTCGTGTCGGGCGTGTCCAGGGGCTGCAGGAAGGGCAGGGGCAGGCAGCGCTTCTGGATGAGGTAGATCGAGCGGACGTCGACCTCCTCCGTCGTGTACCAGGCCTGGAGGCGGTCCTGGGCGGCCTTGTCGCTCTTCGTCTCGAGGATGCCGGGCTGGGCGTCGAGCAGGTCCTTCGGCACGGCCGGCCACGCGGGCGGGCCGCCGTTCCGGGCCTTGAGCGCGCCGGCCACGAACAGGAGGGCGTCGCGCGTGGCCTCCGCGTCGAGGCGCCGCGGGTTCTGGCGCCAGAGGAGGAGGTTCTCTTCGTCGGACGTCTTCCGCCACGCCGACGCCTGGCGGTACGCGCGCGACAGCACGATGAGGCGGTGGATCCGCTTGAGCCGCCAGCCGCCGTCGACGAGCTCGGCGGCGAGCGCGTCGAGCAGCTCGGGATGGCTCGGACGGGCCCCGCCGAAGCCGAAGTCGTTGGGCGTCGCCACGATCCCGCGGCCGAAGTGATGATGCCAGAGCCGGTTCACGATGACGCGCGCGGCGAGCGGGCTGGCCACGATCGCGTCCGCGAGCGTCGAGCGCCGCCCGTCCTTGGCGGGGTTCGGGTCGAGGACGCTGAGGAAGCCCGGCGCGACTTCCTCCCGCGCCTGCGTGAAATCGCCCTGGTAGAAGACGTGCGTGGGCGGGCGCTTCCCCGACTCTCCCGCCGTCATCGCGAAGATCCGCTCCTTGCGCTTCTCCGCGAGCTCCTCGCTGTCGACCGCCTCCAGCTTCTTGCGCCAGGGCTTGAGCGCGTCGTCCTTGCTCTGGTCCAGGAGGAAGTCGATCTCCTCCGGAAACCCGGCGCGCAACGCGGCGCGGAGCCGCTCTTTGATAGCGTCGATCTCCGCGTCGAGCTTCGCCTGCCCGAGGTCGATGCGGGTGTCGTCGCGCCGCTTCACGCCGGCGAAGAACGCGCGCAGCCGGAAGTGGTCGGCCTGCGAGATCGGGTCGTGCTTGTGGTCGTGGCAGTTGGCGCAGGCCATCGACATCCCCAGGAAGGCCGAGCCCGTCGTGTTCGCCAGGTCGGTCAGCAGCTCGTTGCGGTTCTTCGCGTCCTCCATGAAGATCACGCCCGTGCTGTCGAAGGGCCCCATGCGCAGGTAGCCGGTGGCGAGGAGGGCGTCGACCTCCTCCGCGCTCTTCGGCGCGCCCGGCACCCTCTCGTCGCCCGCCAGCTGCTCGCGCAGGAAGAGGTCGAAGGGCTTGTCGGCGTTCAGCGAGCGGATCACGTAGTCGCGGTAGCGCCAGTGCAGCGGCTGGAACTCGTCGCGCTCGAAGCCGTTCGTGTCGCTGTAGCGGACGACGTCGAGCCAGTGCCGCGCCCAGCGCTCGCCGTGCCGGGGGTCGGCGAGGAGGCGGTCGACGACCTTCTCGAAGTCGCCGTCGCCCGCGAACGCCTCGATCTCCTCCGGCGTGGGCGGGAGGCCGATGAGGTCGAACGTCACGCGGCGGATCAGCGCGCGGCGGTCGGCCTCGGGCGAGAAGTCGAGGCCCTTCTTCCGGAGCTCCGCGCGGAGGGAGCCGTCGATGTCGAGCGGAACCCTCCTGACGGGGCGCAGCGACCAGAGGTCGAGCCGCTGGCCGCCGAAGATCCGGACGATGGGGTTGCGGCGGTCGGTCCAGGCGTCGCCGAGGGGGCCCGTGACGACGGCCGCTTCCGGCCAGACGAGGCCGTCCTTGATCCAGCGCGCGAGGGCCTCGACCTGGTCGGCGGGGAGGATTTCCTTGGGGGGCATGCGCTTCAGCTCGGCGTGGGCGCCCGAGACGGCCTGGATCAGCAGGCTCTTCGCGGGGTCGCCGGGGACCGCGGCGGGTCCCGAGTCGCCGCCCTTGAGCAGCGCGGCGCGCGAGTCGAGGCGCAGGCCGCCTTTCTGCTTCTCCGGCCCGTGGCAGGACACGCAGCGGGCCTCGAGGACGGGAACGTCGAGGACAAATCCTCCCGGGATGTTTGTCCCGAGGGACAAACATCCCGGGAGGATTTGTCCGATCAGCGCGAGCATCATCCTCTCACCGGCTTAGAAAGAGAATCGCCAGGCAGGTGTCGAGGATCTCGTTGCGCTCGCGGCCCATGAACTCGCCCTGCTCGAGAATCCACGCGCCGTCGGCCCGCTGGGCGGCGAGCAGGACGTCGGCGATCTCCGGATACCACTCGCGGGCGCCGAAGGTCTCGGTCCGCAGCCCGCGGCCGGCCCGGCCGGCCATGGCGTACCAGTGCGCGTGGCAAAACCCGGCGGCCTTCGCGGGATTGCGCTCCGCCTTGAAGTTCGCGGCGAGCCACGCGACGCCCTTCGCGACCGCCTCCTCGGCGCCGCCGAGCGCCGCGAGGGCCGCGACGGCCCCGGCCGTCGCGCTGCCGTAGCTCGTGTCGCTGGTGGCGCGCTCGCCGCCCTTGGGCGAGTGCACCGCGTCGTTGTAGCCCCAGCCGCCGTCGGCGTTCTGGGCCGAGATCCACCAGCGCCGCGCGCGGTCGAGCACTGTCGATTCGACCGCCACCTCCGCGTCGGCGCAGGCGCGGAGGGCGAGGGCGGCGTAGGCGCTGACGGAGTTGTCGCCGCCGCGCGGGGCCGGGTCGAGGTTGTAGTCCCACTGGCCGT
>DASVNH010000301.1:0-9229 GCA_036383955.1 Planctomycetota bacterium
CCACGTAGTGCGCCAGGGCGGCGCGCAGGAAGGCCCGGAACGTCCCTTTGGCGCGGTCGACCGACTTCAGGAAGTCCTTTTCGAGGAACTCGGCGAAGAAGCCCTGCACCAGGTCCTGGGCGGCGTGGGCGTCGTGATCCCGCCGGAGCAGGACGTAGAGCGGCTTCCAGTAGGTCGCGAAGAGCCGCTCCAGGGCCTCCCGGCGGTCGGGCGCCGCGGGATCCTTGGCCCGCAGGACGACCGTCCAGAGGGTCGGCTGGAACGCGCGCGGACCCGACGGCATCCCCGCGGCCGTGTCGGACACGGTCATCGTGGGCACTATACCCGATGGGCGGTTCACTCCCTCCCCAGAGGTTTTTCCCCGCCCGCCTTTAAAAGAAAATCCCTCCGGGTTCCGGGTTCCGGCCGCCGGGTTCCGGGTTTGGCTCCGGTCGTTTGCTTTGACTTCACCGGACCCCGTTTTTAGAATGTCCGCCCTATGGCCGACGCCCACGCGCACCACTCTCACGCCGATACCGACGAGGAGCAGAAGAAGCTCGTTCCCAAGGTCGAGATGTCGGACGTCGGCCCCTGCAAGATCAAGCTCCGGATCGAGATCGCCGCCGACCGCGTCCACGAGGAGATCGAGCACAAGTACGTGGAGCTCAACGAGCAGGTGGCGCTGCCCGGCTTCCGCAAGGGCAAGGCGCCGCGGCCGATCCTCGAGAAGAAGTTCGGGAAGGCGATGCTCGAGGACCTCAAGTTCGAGCTGCTGAACCGCTCGTTCGAGGAAGCCAAGGAAGAGAAGAACCTCGAACCCGTCGGCAACCCCGACTTCGCCGAGCCCGAGAAGCTGGCGATCGAGCCCGGCAAGCCCTTCGTCTACGAGCTGTCGATCGAGACCCGCCCCCGGGTCGAGGTCAAGAACTACGAAGGCCTGAAGGTCGTGAAGCCGAAGGTCGCGGCGGACGAGAAGGACGTCGAAGCCGTCCTCAAGGGCTACCAGGAGTCCAAGGCGGACCTGGTGCCGGTCGAGGACGGGGTGGCCCAGTCCGGCGACCAGATCATCGCCGACCTGACGCTGATGGCCGGCGACAAGACGATCGACACGGCGGAGAACAACGCGCTCTTCCTGACGGACGACATCTCGTTCTACGGGGTGGAGCTGAAGGACTACCACAAGGCGGTGGCGGGCAAGAAGACCGGGGAGTCGGTCGACTTCCCCGTGAGGCTGCCGGCGAACTTCCCCGACAAGCCCTACGCCGACAAGGACGCGACGGTCCGCACGCTGCTCAAGAGCGTGAAGCGCAAGAAGCTGCCGGAGGTCGACGTCGAGTTCGCCAAGAAGCACTTCGACATGGACACGGTGGACGAGCTGAAGGCCGACATCCGCAAGAAGATCCTCAAGGAGAAGGACGAGGCCGCCAAGGCCGAGATGGGCCGCAAGCTCGTCGAGGATCTCGTCGCCGCGAACGACTTCCCGATGCCCGAGGGCCTGGTCACGTCGGGGGCCGAGGAGGCGATCCAGCGCCTGCAGGTCGACCTGACGATGAAGGGCGTGTCCGAAGAGGAGATGCAGAAGACGCTCGAGGCGGAGCGGACCTCCTCCAAGGAGAACATGACCAAGGCGCTGAAGGCGCACTTCATCCTCGAGCACCTGGCGACGAAGGAAAAGGTCTTCGTCACCGAGGAGCAGGTCGAGGAGCGGGTGGCCCGGATCGCGGCGCAGTACGGCCGCTGGCCGCACGAAATGAAGGCCTACCTGGAGGAGCGCGGGCTCCTCGCCCAGCTGCGCCGTTCCATGCGGGAGGAACTCGTCCGGGAATTCCTGCTCTCCAAAGCCGTTATCGAGGAAGAGAAAGCTTAACCGTTCCCCCTCCCGAGGAGCTCACATGGGCTATCTGACCCCGATCGTCATCGAGAAAACCGGCCGCGGCGAGCGGTCCTACGACATCTGGTCCCGCCTGCTCAAGGACAGGATCATCTTCGTCGGGACCGGCATCGACGACTACATGGCCAACCTGGTCATCGCCCAGATGCTCTTCCTCCAGATGGAGAACAAGAGCCAGGACATCCACATCTACATCAACTCCCCGGGCGGGTACGTCAGCTCCGGCCTGGCCATCTACGACACCATGCAGTTCGTCCACTGCGACGTCGCGACCTACTGCATCGGCCAGGCCTCCAGCATGGCCGCCCTCCTCCTGGCGGGCGGCACCAAGGGCAAGCGCTTCGCCCTCCCCAACTCGCGCATCATGATCCACCAGCCCTCGGGCGGCGCCCAGGGCACCGCCAGCGACATCAAGATCACCGCCGAGGAGATCCTCAAGCTCAAGAAGCGCATGGGCAAGCTCATCTCGAAGCACACCGGCCAGCCCGTCGAACGGGTCGAAAAGGACAGCGACCGCGACTACTTCATGTCCGCCGACGAGGCCAAGAAGTACGGCGTGGTCGACGAGGTCGTCGAGTCCCTGAAGGACATCCCCAAGGGCGGCGGCGACATCGCCGCCCGCGAGGACCGCTAAGGACCCGAACGGTGCCGCCCGAAGTACCGCGCCTTCCGCCTGTTCGCGTTCGCGACGCGCGCGTCGAGCTCCGCGATCCGATCCCAGCCCCCGGAAAGAACGATTAAATCGAGCAGGCCGGAACGCTTCCCTGACGATATAATGGCTGGAACGAGGGAACAGCGCCGATGACGACCCGGAAACGCGGAACCGACGAAAGGTTCTGCACCTTCTGCTCGAAGGCCCGCGGCGAGGTCCGCAACCTCATCGCCGGCCCCGGCGAGATCTGCATCTGCGACGAGTGCGTCGAGATCTGCAACCAGATCCTCAAGGTCGAGAAAAAGCCCCACAAAACCCTCAAAAGCGGCCACCGCCCCTACCCCGTCAAGCGCCTCCCCACCCCCGTCGAGATCAAGGGCGAGCTCGACAAGTACGTCGTCGGGCAGGAGCGCACCAAGAAGGCCCTGGCCGTCGCCGTCAACAACCACTACAAGCGCATCATGCAGCCCGTCGAGAACGACGTGGAGCTCGAGAAGTCGAACATCCTCCTCGTCGGGCCCACCGGCTCCGGCAAGACCCTCCTGGCGCGCACCCTCGCCAAGGTCCTCGACGTCCCCTTCGCCATCGGCGACGCCACCACCCTCACCGAGGCGGGCTACGTCGGCGAGGACGTCGAAAACCTCCTCCTGAAGCTCCTCCACGAGACCGACTTCGACGTCGAGCGCGCCGAGCGCGGCATCATCTTCATCGACGAGATCGACAAGATCGCCAAGACCCAGAACAACCCGTCCATCACGCGCGACGTCTCGGGCGAGGGCGTCCAGCAGGCCCTCCTCAAGATGCTCGAGGGCACCGTCTCCAACGTCCCGCCCCAGGGCGGCCGCAAGCACCCCGAGCAGGAATACATCCAGGTCGACACGAGCCACATCCTCTTCATCTGCGGCGGGGCCTTCGACGGCCTCGAGAACATCATCGCCCGCCGCCGCGGCAAGAAGCAGATCGGGTTCAAGACCGACGTCCCCTCCGGCGGCAACATGAGCGAAGGCGAGCTCGGCGACACCCTGGAGGCCGTCGAGCCCGAGGACCTGACCGAGTTCGGGATGATCCCGGAGTTCGTCGGCCGCCTCCCCGTCCAGTGCGTGGTCCGCCCTCTCACGGAGGACCAGCTCACCCAGGTCCTCACCGAGCCCAAGAACGCCCTCATCCGGCAGTACAAGCGCCTCTTCGAGCTCGAGAACGCCAAGCTGGAGTTCACGCACGACTCCCTCCGCGCCTTCGCGAAGCGGGCGATGGAGAAGAAGACGGGCGCCCGCGCCCTCCGGCAGCTCCTCGAGAGCGTCATGCTGGAGGTGATGTACGAGCTCCCCTCCCGCAAGGACGCCCGCGAGTACGTGATCACCGACAAGATCGTCCGCGGCGAGGAAGCCGCCACGCCCCGCCCGCTCAAGACGTCGAAGAAGGAAACCGCCGGCCCGGACGCGAAGAAGGAAACGGCCTAAGCGGGAACCGGGTACCAGGCGGAACAATGGACGAGCTCCTCCGCCCCGTAAACGGACTTAGTTACGAAACAGACGGTCTGTTTCGTAACTAAAAGCTGTCACACTGGCAGCTCCCAGCGCCAGACGCGGCCGTCCTCGGGGTCCATGACTTCGCCCGCGAACGCCAGCCCGTTCTTCTTCAGGACATGGGTGGACGCGTTCGGCTCGGGCAAGGTGTGCGCGAGGATCCGGCGGACGCGCGGATGGCGCCGCGCGAGCGCGATCAGGGCCGCGGCGGTGGCCGTCGCGTAGCCCTTACCTTCGAACGGCGGAAACGTTCCGTACGCGATCTCGATCGCGCCGCCGGCGTCGGGCGGCCCCTTGAACCCTCCGATCCCGACCACGGCGCTCAGCACGGGCTCCACCGCCAGGAAGCCCCCGTATCCCGGCTCGCAGGGCACGCGGACGTGGAAGTCGAGCGTCTGCTTCACGACTTCCCGCGCGCGGTCGTGGACGTCGCCGAGCCGGGCGCGATGGGCGGTCCAGAACTCGACGACGGACGCGTCGAAGTCGCGGAGGAGGTCGGCGGTGACGGGCAGCAGACGCAGGTCCACGCGGACTACTTTACAGCTCCGGGCCGCGGGAGGTATCGTTCGCGAACGGAGGGACTTATGGCGGTTAAACCGATCCCCGACGGCTATCACGCGGTCACGCCCTACCTGAGCATCGCCGGCGCGGGCGCCGCGATCGACTTCTACAAGAAAGTCTTCGGCGCCAAGGAAGTCATGCGCATGCCCGGGCCCGACGGGAAGATCGGTCATGCCGAGATTCAGATCGGCGGCTCGAAGATCATGCTGGCCGACGAGTTCCCCCAGATGAACAGCCGCGGCCCCAAGGCGTTCGGCGGCACGCCCGTGCAGATCCATCTCTACGTGGAGGACGTCGACGCCGTCTTCGCCCGGGCCGTCGCCGCCGGCGCGAAGGTGCTGCGTCCGGTGGCCGACCAGTTCTACGGCGACCGGGCCGGCGGCCTCGAGGATCCCTTCGGCCACGTCTGGCACGTGGCGACGCACAAGGAAGACCTGACGCCGGAGGAGATCGCGAAGCGGGCGCCGAAGGGCTAACTCTTCCGGGCGAGGCCGGCGAGCGCTTCGAGCTCGCGGTCGAGGTCCTGGTCGCCGGTGCGGCCCGCGCGCTTCGAGGCCGCCGCGCGCAGCGTCTTCACGAAGCTCCGGTCGGGATGGCCGTCGGGCAGCAGGTCTTCCGCCTTCGAGAGGAAGGCCGAGGCGTGGGACGTCTCCGACAGGATGCCGCGCGCGAGCTTGGCCCACGCCAGCGACTCCAGGCGCGGGAAGCCCAGGCGCCGGACTTCCCCGACGATGTGGCGGACCTGGCCGAGGGTGTCGGCCGTCGGACGCGCCAGCAGCTTGAACATGAGGGCCTCGAGGGCCAGGCGGCGCTCGAGGAGCCAGGAGCCGGTTCGACGTCCCGCCGTGAGGGCCGCCTCCGCGTGCTCCTTGGCGCGGGCCACGCGGCCCAGCCGCGCCCAGGCCTGCGCGAGCAGGTGCTGCGCGAGGGCCTCGGCTTCGGGGTCCTGGCTTTCCCAGGCCGCGCCCATCGCCGCCTCGAAAGCGCGGCGGGCGCCGGTCCAGTCTTCCTTCAGAAAGCGCTCGAGGCCGCGGGCGAGCGCGCCCAGGCCGGCGAGGCGGGACGTCACTTTCTTGGGCGGGAGGCCTTCGACGACCTTCGCCACGCCCAGGAGCGTCGCGCGGTCGCCCATGCGCGAGGCGTTGAGCAGCGAGCGGGACGCGGCGCGCGCGTAGAGCCGTTCGTCCTTGCCGGGATCGGCGGCGGCGACGGCCGACGCGTAGAGCCAGCGCGCGTTCTCGAAGTGCCCCTGCAGCTCGGCCGCCTCGCCGAGCGCGATGCAGAGCGCCGAGCGGGCCGGCAGCGGCAGCTCGCGGGCCTTCTGCCCGTAGAAGATCCGGATCGAAGAGGCCACGCCGCGCGACGGCCGTTTCCCCCACGAGTCCGCGAGCTCACGCGCGCGTTGAACGAGCATCGGCATGAGCCCGGACGTTAGCAGGAGCCCGCGGCACCGTCAAGCAACTGGAGACGAGATACGAGAAACTAGTGACGAGAGACGAGTAACGAAATTCGACGCGTGATAAGCTGAGCTCATGGGGACGAAGCGGGCGACGGTCGTCGTGGCCATCTTCCTCTGCCTCGTTCTCGCGGCGATCATCGTCCCCGGGCTGTTGTCGTCGCAACGGGCCAGCAACGAGCGCAGCGCGGCCGCCCTCCTGAAGGTGATCACGTCGGCGGAGGCGGATTTTCGAGGGAACGACCGCGACAAGAACGGCGTCCAGGATTTCTGGACGAAGGACGTCGCCGGACTCTACGGCTTCATTCCCGCCGGCGAAAGGGAGCCGCTTCAGCTGATCAGCGTCGAGCTCGCGAAAGCCGACCCCTCCCATCCTGGCGCGATACCCTTCGCGGGCTACTGGCACGAAGCGATGGACCAGGACGAGGATGGCAAGCCCTACCGGCAAGGGGACCGCAACCCGTCAAGATTCGGCTTCCGAGCCAGGCCCGGGGACCCTTCGACCGGACGGAACGCGTTCTACATCAACGACGGCAACACGATCTTCCAACGCTCGACGGAGTTCCCTCTTGTCACCCGTTGGCCGACCGACGCCGAGCTGAAATCCTGGTCCCCGCCCGGCCATCCCGAGGACTGCCGCCGCTAGTCCCTCGTATCTCGTCTCTCGTATCTCGTCACTCGTCTGCTACAATCCGCCCGCCCATGGTCGACAAGACGCCCGCCAAGATCCGCGAGATGTTCGACCAGATCTCGCCCCGCTACGACCTCCTCAATCACCTGCTGAGCCTCAACTCCGACGTCCTGTGGAGGCGCAAGGCCGTCGAACGGCTCGGGCCCGTGAAGCGGGTCCTCGACGTCTGCTCGGGCACCGGCGACATGGCCTTCGAGCTGCGCCGCCGCTGGGGCGCCCGGGTCGTCGGCTCCGACTTCTCCTTCCGCATGCTCGAGATCGGGCAGGCCAAGGCGCGGAGGAAGTCGCTGGCCGCCTCCGTCGGCTTCCAGCAGGCCGACACCCTCCGCCTCCCCTTCCGCGACGCGAGCTTCGACGCGGCCACCGTCGCGTTCGGGATCCGGAACGTCGTCGACGCCCCCCGCGGCATCGCCGAGATGGCGCGCGTGGTCCGGCCCGGGGGCAAGGTGCTGATCCTCGAGTTCACGCTGCCGAGCAACGCCCTCCTGCGCTGGGGCTACCTCGCCTACTTCGGGAACGTGCTCCCGCGCGTCGGCCGCATGATCGCCCGCGCCGAGATCGACGCCTACCGCTACCTGCCCGACTCGGTCGCGCGCTGGCCGTCGCCCGACGAGCTCAAGCGCCAGATGGAAGGCGCGGGCTTGAAGGACGTCGGCTACGACCTCCTCTTCGGCGGCGTCGCGGCGATCCACATGGGCCAAAAACCATAAATCGTACTGTCCAATTTATGGTGCCCCGGGGGCACCATAAATTGGACAGTACGACTTATGGTGGGGAACGAGGACTTGATAGAATGGCGGTCATGGACGAAGTCGAGGAGGACGTCCCCAAGACTTACCCGCCCGGCTTCGAGCCGCCGACGGACGTCAAGGTGCCCTGGTACGCCTGGCTGCTGTGGCCGATGGCGCTGATCACCCTTCTCCTCCTGGCCTCGGCGTTCTTCCGGGGCTGCATGAGCGGACTGAGCTAAATGCCCTATCGCGACCTGCGGGAGTTCATCGACGTCCTCGGCCAGAAGAACCTGCTCAAGCGGATCAAGACGGCCGTCTCCGCGGACCTCGAGATCGCCGAGATCACCGACCGCGTCTCCAAGGCCGGCGGCCCGGCGCTGCTCTTCGAGAACGTCCCCGGCCACACGCTGCCCGTCGCGATCAACCTCTTCGGCACGGCCGAGCGGATGGCGCTGGCGCTGGACGTCCCGAACCTCGACGCCCTGACGGAGCGGCTGGGCAGCCTGCTCGCGATGGCGATGAATCCGCCGACCGGCGGCTTCATCGAGAAGATCAAGACGCTGCCGAAGCTGATGGAAGTCGCGAGCTTCCTGCCGAAGAAAGTCGACGGCGGGATGTGCAAGGACGTGATCCTCAAGGGCGACCAGGTCGACCTCGAGAAGCTCCCCGTCCTCAAGTGCTGGCCGCAGGACGGCGGCCGCTTCATCACCTTCCCGCTCGTGTTCACCTACGACCCCGAAACCGGCAAGCGCAACGTCGGCACCTACCGCATGCAGGTCTACGACAAGAAGACCACCGGCATGCACTTCCACTGGCACAAGGACGGCGCGCGGCACTTGAGGAAGTCGAAAACGCCCCTCCAGGCCGCCGCCGTCATCGGCTCCGACCCCGCCATGTGCTTCGCGGCCACCCTGCCGCTGCCGCCGGACGTCGACGAATGCCTCTTCGCCGGCCTCGTCCGCCAGGAAGGCACGCGGCTCACGAAGGCGGAGACGCTGGACATCGACATTCCCGCGAACGCCGAGATCGTGCTCGAGGGGACGATCGACCCGCAGGAGCGGCGCCGCGAGGGGCCGTTCGGCGACCACACGGGTTACTACTCGCTCGACGACGACTTCCCGGTCTTCCGCGTGCAGGCGATCACGCACCGGAAGAACCCGGTCTATCACACGACCATCGTGGGCACGCCGCCGCAGGAGGACGGCTACATCGGCATGGCGATCGAGCGTCTGATGGCGCCGCTCATGAAGATGCAGCTGCCCGAGCTCGTCGACTACCACATGCCGATCGAGGGCATCTTCCACAACCTGATGCTCATCTCGATCAAGAAGCAGTTCCCCGGCCACGCCCGCAAGGTCATGCACACGATCTGGGGGCTCGGGCAGGCCATGTTCACCAAGATGATCGTGGTGGTGGATGAGGATGTGAACGTCCACGACTACCGCGAGGTCGCCTGGAAGGCGCTGAACCACATCGACCCGCAGCGCGACTTCGAGTTCTCGCTGGGGCCGATCGACATCCTGGACCACGCCTCGCGCCTGGCCGGCTTCGGCTCGCACGTCGGCATCGACGCGACGACCAAGTGGAAGAGCGAGGGCTTCGACCGCCGCTGGCCCGACGAGATCAAGATGTCGCCGGAGGTCGTTCAGAAGATTGACCGGCTCTGGAAAGAGCTCGGGCTGTGACGTGTTGACGTTCTGACGCGGTCATTTCGTCAACGCGTTGACGAAATGACCGCGTCA